>JBHHTY010000054.1:0-11494 GCA_046753565.1 Mariprofundus sp. | reverse complement strand
AATGGTGGGCGATGCAGGGTTCGAACCTGCGACCCCTGCCGTGTGAAGGCAGTGCTCTCCCGCTGAGCTAATCGCCCTTTTTTCAAGGGATGCGCTTTCTAGCAGCGAGGGGCGTTGGATTCAATCACAATTATCAAGAGTGCTTCCGGGGCTTTATAACTTTAAGGTTTCATTCATCTGACAGGCTTATTATGCTGCGCCGGCGATACGTACAAGTGACCAGCATGGAGAGCGAGTGCCCGAAAATATCCGTGAGATACCGTACAATTACACATCCTATTCAGATCGTGAGATTGTTATCCGTTTTCTGGGCGAGGATGCCTGGGATGATTTGAATGTGCTGAGAACCCAGCGCCGTACGGGTCGTTCTGCCCGTATGCTGTTTGAGATTCTCGGTGATTTGTGGATGGTGGAACGCAATATCTATCTGCGCAATGATCTGCTGAACAATCAGAAACGGCGCCAGACCATGTACCGGCGCCATTATGATCGTTTGTCCCGTATTGAAGCAGGGGCCAGCGATAACCCTCGCGCCCGGAAGGTTGCTGCCTGTACCGGCCATCTGCTGGAAAAATTTTATGCATGGTTCGAGCATGAACCGGCCAAACGACGCAAGGCGCGCAAGGCTTTTGCGCGATATACGCATTCAAATAATGTCCATTTCGATGCATACACGCTGACCCATCATGCCACCGATGCCACCGACTGGCGTCATCATGCGCCTTTTTGTGTACTCACTCCCGATACTGCCGATGAATTACCGGGTCTGATTCGGGCTGTTGCCGAGCTGGGTTTGGTGGTGATTCCGCGTGGCGGTGGCACGGGATTGTGCGGCGGTTCGGTACCGTTATCCGACAACGCAGTCATGATCAATGTTGAAAAACTCGATGTCATTGGCCCGGTGGAAATGAGAAATGTGGGTGACAGGGGTGAGGTGGCCACGATTACGGCCGGTGCAGGTGCGGTGACCGGTAAGGTGATGGAAGCATCCAGGCCGCATGTATTTGCCACCGATCCGACCAGTTTGTGGGCCTGTACCATCGGCGGTAATGTGGCTTCCAATGCCGGCGGTAAACATGCCGTGATCTGGGGTACCTGTGTCGATAACCTGCTCAGCTGGAAAATGGTTACATCGGATGGCAACTGGTTGCTGGTCGAGCGTATCAATCACAATATGGCCAAAGTCCATGATGAGGAAACCGTTCGTTTCCGTTTGACCCGAACCGATTCCCATTCCGGCAAACAGATCAGTCAGGAAGAATTGTCTGTGGCGGGTTCTGTATTCCGCAAAAAAGGGCTCGGCAAGGATGTGACCCGCAAGGCGATGGGCGGGTTGCCCGGTGTTCAGAAAGAGGGTACGGACGGTTTTATTGCCGAGGCCACGTTTGTTTTGCACCGCGCATTCAAGGTAACGCGCAGCGTCTGTTGTGAATTTTTTGGTCAGGAACTTTCCGAGGCCACCCGGGCCATGGTGAAAATCAAGCACCATGTCGATGCGCTGGACGGCGCGCATCTGGAAGGGCTGGAGCATTTTGACGAAAAATATGTCAAGGCGATCGAATATATTTCCAAATCGACACGCCGTGAAGTGCCCCGGGTGGTACTGCTGATTGATGTGTCCGGTGATGATGAACATATTGTCGCCAAAGCCTGTTCGGATATCTGCCGCATTACCTCACAGGGTAATGGTGAGGGTTTTGTCGCCACATCGGCTGCTGATCGCAAGCGCTTCTGGGGTGATCGCGGGCGTATGGCGGCCATCGCCAAACATACGCGGGCCTTCAAACTCAATGAGGATGTGGTGATTCCGCTGGATCGTTTGTCCGAGTACAATGATTATGTCGAACATCTGAATATTGAAAACTCGATCAGCAATAAAAAAGATGTACTGGATGCCGTTGCATCCTGTTTATCCGATGCCCGTCAGCGTATTCGCGGCGACCGGCTGGAAACGAGCGATCTGAATCTCGATGATGACCCCTATCTGACAGAAAAACTGGATACCTGTCTGCAACTGATTGCGGATACAAAGGATAACTGGTGCAGCCTGTTACAGAATCTTGATGCACCGGCCAGAGAAGTGGCATCGCAGCTGAAAGATGTGAAATACAAACGCTCGGAGCCGCTGTTCCGGGTGATTCAGCGTGGCGCCAAGCGCATTTCCTATCGCAACGAGGTGGAAAAGCCGCTGCTGGATCTGTTGCGCGGCCATGATTCACTGCTTGAGGCTATCCGCGAGGCGCATCGCAGTGCGCTTTCCGGGCGCATTGTGGTGGCCACCCATATGCATGCCGGCGACGGCAATGTGCATACCAATATTCCGGTGAATTCCAACGATTACAGCATGATGAAAAAGGCGCACCGGGTGGTTGAGAAGGTCATGGCCAGGGCGGTGGAGCTGGGCGGGGTGATTTCCGGTGAGCATGGTATCGGTATCACCAAACTGGCCTATATGGATCGTGATATTCTCATCGAAAATGCCGAATACCTGAAGACGGCCGATCCCGATGACCTGTTCAATCGCGGCAAGCTGTTGCCGGATACGGATCTGCAACTGAGTTATACGCCCAGTTTCAATCTGCTGGAAATGGAATCGATGATTCTGGAAGCCGCTGATATGACCGATCTGTCCGAGGCTATTTCACCATGTCTTCGTTGCGGCAAGTGCAAGCCGGTGTGCAATACCCACTTCCCGCGTGCCAATATGCTGTACAGCCCGCGCAACAAGATTCAGGCCACCGGCGCCATGATTGAAGCGTTTCTGTATGAATCGCAGACCGGCTCCGGTATTTCGTTTGAACAGTTCGAGGGTATGCAGGATGTGGCTGATCACTGCACGATCTGTCACAAATGTGAAAGTCCGTGCCCGGTAAATATCGATTTCGGTGTTGTTACCGAGGGCATGCGGGCCTTGTTGAAAGACAAGGGCAGGAGCAAGGCCAATCCCGGTTCCAGATTATCCATGATGTTTCTGGTCATGCAGAATCCGAACGGTGTGCGTTTGATGCGTGAGGTGATGCTGCGCTGGGGTTATGCCGGGCACAGACTGATGAATAAACTGGCCCGGCTGTTCGGCATGGTGCAGAAAACACCGGCCGCCAAACGTAATCTGGATGGTGTCGAGGCACAGGTGATTAATTTCATCGAGCGACCGTTACCTTCGTTGTCATACGGTACGGCCCGCCAGAAGCTGGGTATCGAATCCAGCGATAAAAACATGATTCCGGTATTGCGTGATCCGAACCGTTCCAATGGCCGGGCCGTGTTCTATTTTCCGGGCTGCGGTTCCGAGCGGCTGTTTTCACAGGTCGGGCTGGCGACTCAGGCCATGTTGTTCGATCTCGGTATCAATGTGGTGCTGCCGCCTTCCTATCTGTGCTGTGGTTATCCGTCCACAGCCGGTGGCGATCATGAACAGGGCGACAAGATTTCCTATGATAACCGGGTATTGTTCCATCGTGTCCGTAATGCCTTGTCCTATCTTGATTTCGAAGCAGTGATTGTTTCCTGTGGCACCTGCTACGATCAGTTGACCCGCTATGAACTTGAGCAGGTGTTTCCCGGCGCGCCGCTGATTGATATTCACGAATATCTGATGCAGCAGGGTGTCAAAACGGAAAGCGTGACCGGTGTCGAATACATGTACCATGTGCCCTGCCATTCGCCGCTGAAACGGCACGGCACCCATGCCGCCATTGAAGCACTGCTGGGCTCTGACTCGGTGAAATCTGAAGAATGCTGTGGTGAGGCGGGTACGCTGGCCGTGGCGCATCCCGAAATTGCCGGCAAGATCCGCGCCCGCAAGGAAGAGCAGATGGAAATCGCCAAAGCACAGATGCCGGGCGAATCAGACCAGAAAATTCTCACATCCTGTCCGTCCTGTCTGCAGGGGCTTTCGAGGCTGGAAGACCAGTCCGGTGTGGATGCCGATTATATCGTGGTGGAGCTGGCCAGACATTTGCATGGCGAAGACTGGCAAAAGCAGTTTATCCGGAAAGTGAAAAACGGCGGGATTGAACGGGTTCTGATGTAATGCCGGTCAATTCAGGCAACATGATGCATGTGATATTGTGTATTTGCCTGTTGTTGCTCAGCGCCTGTGCCGGCGGCCCCCCGAAGCATCTGGATAATGGTTGCGCTATTTTTCAGGAAAAAGATGACTGGTATGAGTATGCCAATGATTCATACAGGAAATGGGGGGTGCCGGTGCATGTACAACTGGCTATTATGTATCAGGAATCCCGTTTCCGTTCGGAAGCCGAAGCGCCTGACGATACGCTGCTGGGTTTTATCCCCTGGGGACAGGTATCCAGCGCCTATGGTTATGCCCAGGTGCTGGATTCCACCTGGCAGTGGTATATGAAGTCCACCGGCAACTGGGGGGCGGATCGCGATGATTTCGAGGATGTAACCGATTTCATCGGCTGGTATGGCAATTACTCCCACAAAAAACTCGGTATCTCAAAGTGGGATGCGTACAATCAGTATCTGGCCTACCATGAAGGTCACGGTGGCTGGAAACGCAAGACATTCAACAAAAAACCGTGGCTGATCAAGGTGGCGAGGAAAGTGGAGCGGCGCGCATCGCGTTATGCCGCGCAACTCAAGCGCTGTAAGGATCAGCTTGATGATGGCAGTGGCTGGTTCTGGTGATTATCTGTTCACGAAGGAATCGATAGCCCTGGCCTGATCGGCGGCATTGCCGGTATAGGTGGCCGGTGTCATGGACAGCAGCAGCTGTTTGGCTTCATCCGGAATATCCAGTTCGCTAACAAAAGCGCGCAGCCGTTCGGGTGTGATGCCCTTGCCGCGTGTGAGTGCCTTCATCTGTTCGTACGGGTTTTCCAGCCCGTAGCGGCGCATCACGGTTTGCACGGCTTCACCTAGCACTTCCCAGCTGGCATCCAGATCAGCATTGATTTTATCCGCATTGATTTCCAGCTTGGAAAAACCACGCTGGGCCGAATTGTAGGCCAGCATCGAATAACCGAAACCGACACCGAGATTGCGCAAAACAGTGGAATCGGTCAGATCACGCTGCCAGCGCGAGACCGGAAGTTTTTCGGCCAGATGATGCAGCACGGCATTGGCCAGTCCGAGATTGCCTTCGGCATTCTCGAAATCAATCGGATTAACTTTGTGCGGCATGGTGGATGAACCGACTTCTCCGACGATGACGCGCTGCTTGAAATAGCCCAGTGAAATATAAGCCCAGATATCACGGCTGAAGTCGATCAGGATGGTGTTGAAGCGTGCCAGTGCATTGTTGAGTTCGGCGATATAATCGTGCGGTTCAATCTGGATGGTGTACGGATTCCATGTGATACCGAGCGATTCGACAAAACCTTCGGCAATGGCAGCCCAGTCGAGATCGGGATATGCGGCCAGATGCGCATTATAATTGCCGACGGCACCGTTGATTTTACCAAGAATCGGTGTGGCCGCAACCTGATCTATGGCACGTTGCATGCGATAAGCCACATTGGCCCATTCCTTGCCCATGGTGGTGGGGCTGGCGGTTTGCCCGTGAGTGCGCGACAGCATGGGCTGATCCGCATAGGCATTGGCACCATCTGCAATGGTGGCCATCAGCGCATTCAGGGCCGGCAAAAGCACGCTGTCGCGGGCCTCTTTCAGCATCAGGGCATAGGAGAGGTTATTGATATCTTCGGAGGTGCAGGCAAAGTGAAAAAATTCGGAAACAGCGGCAAGTTCCTGATGGTCGGCCACTTTTTCTTTCAGCAGGTATTCCACCGCCTTGACATCGTGGTTGGTGGTTCCCTCAATCGCCTTGACCCGGTTGGCGTCGGTTTCAGAGAAATCTGTAACAATCTTGTCCAGAAACACATTGGCAGCATCAGAGAATGCAGGCACTTCACCGATGCCATCATTGGCGGCCAGCATCTGCAGCCAGCGGACTTCCACGGTAACACGCGCTTTGATCAGACCATATTCGCTGAATACGGGGCGTAAGGCGGTGGTTTTTCCGGCATAGCGGCCATCAAGCGGGGACAGGGCGGTGAGAGATGAAAGTTGCATGGTAACTCCAGAATTGCGAATGATGAGGCCGCGAAAGGTACACATGATCGGGATGATTTCCAAAGACGCATCTTGTTTGCGGCTGTCTGAATCGGTGCTTTCTTGATTTCACATAGACCGGTGGCATCATTCGCCACCGTTTTGCGTAGGGGGTAAGGTATAACCTTGCTCCTTTTTTGATTGTACAGGCGAGGATGGCGGAACTGGTAGACGCGCTGGATTTAGGTTCCAGTACCGTAAGGTGTGGGGGTTCGACTCCCCCTCCTCGTACCATTCTGGTGATCCGTCCACGGGTTATATCCGGAATGTTTTTTTATAGTTCACTTGGAGAAATGAAATGATTCAGACAGATGTAAAAGAGTTGGGAAACCACGAATATCAGGTGCATGTCACGGTTGCCCAGGGCGAATATGACCGTATCTATAACGAGCAGTTGCTGAAGCTGAGTCGTCAGGCCAAGTTACCCGGTTTTCGGCCGGGCAAAACACCGCCGACCCATCTGAAACAGCAGTTTGGCCCCAAGCTGCATGAGGATACCGTCTCTGAGCTTGTACAGGCACATTATGTTTCAGCCATTGAATCTTCCGGTCTGGTTCCGGCTGTTCAGCCGATGCTGGATATTCCGGCCATGCAGCCGGCTTCCGGTTTCGAGTTCACCATGAAGGTAACGACCTGGCCAAGCGTGGAATTGAAAGATATCTCCGGGCTGAAGTTCGATGAAGTCGCGGTTGAAGTCGAAAAAAATGATATCGATTCAGTGATTGAGCGTTTACAGAAATCACAGGTGAAATTCGAGATCGAGGCGGAGCGTGCGGCTGAAACAGGTGACCAGCTTCATATCGATTTTGTCGGTGTGATTGACGGCGAGGAATTCGAGGGTGGAAAGGGCGAAGATGTGCCGCTGGTACTGGGTGAAGGGCGCTTTATTCCCGGCTTTGAAGAGCAGCTGATTGGAAAATCGGCCGGTGATGAAGTGACTGTCGAAGTGACATTCCCTGCTGATTATCAGGCCGCGCATCTGGCGGGCAAGGCGGCCAGCTTTGCAACGGTGGTGAAAAGTGTGGGCAAGCCTGTGAAGGCGGAAGATGAAGATGCATTGGCTCAGATGCTGGGCTTTGATGATGCGGCGGCACTGCGTGTCGATGCGGAAAAACGTCTGCAGGAAGAAGCTGAGCAGGCATCATTTTCAGCCACCCGCGAGGCGGCACTGGATGCGTTGATTGCCGTGCATGACATTGATTTGCCGGAAGCACTGATTGAGCAGGATATGCGCGAGACCACCCAGCGTGTATTGCAGAACATGAAGCAGCAGGGCGTGGAAGCCCCGGCTGATATGCTCAAGGATGAATCCTTCAGGCAGGAGGTTCGCAGCCGTTCCGAGCGTGGCCTGAAATTATCCGTACTGTTGCAGAAAATTCGTGAAACTGCAGATTTGTCTGTGGATGAAGATGCGGTGAATGCGGAGCTGGATCGTCAGGCGCAGCAATACCCTGAAGAACAGCGCGAGCAGTTCAAAACATGGATCAGAGGCCAGAAGGATCAGATTGCATCGGTACGCGAAGGCTTGCTGGAACGTAAGTGCATTGAGTATATTGTTTCCGAGGCCAAGACCACGGCGGTCGAAAAGCCATTGTCCGAGTGGCAGGCTGAACAGGAACAAGGCTGAGATCGAAAAGCTTTTACCGCAGAGGACGCAAAGTACGCAGAGGAAAACAGTAAGCCGGGCGGGCTGTTTCCTGTGGTGGAATAGAAAAAAGGTGTGAAGTGGCTAGTTGATTGAGCCATGGTTGGTTGAACAAGAGTGCAGCAAAGGAGAATATATGAATCTGGTTCCGGTAGTTGTTGAACACACGGCAAGGGGTGAACGTTCCTATGATATTTTCTCCCGTTTGCTCAAGGAACGGATTATTTTCCTGAATGGCCCGGTTGATGATCATGTCGCCAATCTGATTATCGCCCAGCTGCTGTTTCTGGAGTCGGAAGGCTCGGACAAGGATATCTATCTTTACATCAACAGCCCGGGCGGCCTGGTGACAGCGGGTTTGGCGATTTATGATACCATGCAATATATCCGCTGTGATGTATCGACGCTGTGCGTGGGTCAGGCGGCCAGTATGGGAGCGCATCTGCTGGCGGCGGGCACAGCCGGCAAACGTTATGCTTTGCCCAATGCCCGCATCATGATTCATCAGCCGCTGGGTGGATTCCAGGGCCAGGCCACCGATATCGAGATTCATGCGCGTGAAATTCTGAAGTTGAAAGAACGTTTGAATGAGATGATGGCCGAGCATACCGGCCAGCCGCTGGAGAAGTTGGCTGATGATGTGGAACGGGATTATTTCTTGACCGCAGATGAGGCAAAAGATTACGGTTTGGTTGATGATGTGCTGGGTTCCCGTGCCGATACGGCCGGAAATCCGGTAGGCCGAGGTGCAGATGACGACACAGAATAGTAGCGGAGACAACACTTTATATTGCTCGTTCTGCGGCAAATCGCAGCATGATGTCAAAAAGCTGATTGCCGGACCCACTGTTTTTATCTGTGATGAATGCATTGAATTGTGCAACGAAATTATTGTTGAAGAGTTGTCCGGCGAGCCCAGGGAAGATGACAGGAAGGAGGGGGGGCTTCCCCGTCCGACTGAAATCAAGTCATTCCTTGATGAATATGTGATTGGTCAGGAAGCGCCCAAGCGGTTGCTGTCCGTGGCGGTGTACAATCATTACAAGCGTATTGCCCACAATGAAAAAAGCGATGTGGAAATTTCCAAATCCAATGTACTGCTGCTGGGCCCCACCGGTTGCGGTAAAACCCTGCTGGCCCAGACACTGGCGCGTGTATTTGATGTGCCGTTTGTCATGGCCGATGCCACCACGCTGACCGAAGCCGGTTATGTCGGTGAAGATGTCGAGAATATCATTCTGAAACTGTTACAGGCGGCAGATTATGATGTTGAGAAAGCGCAGCGTGGCATCGTTTATATTGATGAAGTGGACAAGCTTTCCCGCAAGGCGGAAGGGCCTTCCATTACCCGTGATGTATCGGGTGAAGGCGTGCAGCAAGCCTTGCTGAAACTGATTGAGGGTACTGTGGCCGCCGTGCCGCCTCAGGGCGGGCGCAAACATCCGCAGCAGGAATTCATGCAGGTGGATACCACCAATATTCTGTTTGTGCTCGGTGGTGCATTTGCCGGTTTGGAAAAACTGATCGAGGCCAAGGGTAAACCGCGTTCGATTGGTTTCGGAGCTGAAGTCGTATCCGATGATGAAAAGGATATCGGCGTGATTCTCAGTCAGGTGGAGCCGGAAGATCTGATCAAATTCGGCCTGATTCCTGAACTGGTCGGGCGATTGCCTGCCGTGGCAACCCTGAGCCATCTGGATAAAGATGCCCTGTTCCGGATCCTGACCGAACCGAAGAATGCACTGGTCAAACAGTATGCGGCATTGATGGAATATGACGGTGTGGAACTTTCCTTTACCGATGATGCACTGGATGCCATTGCTGAAAAAGCCATCGAACGAAAAACCGGTGCGCGCGGTCTCAGGGCGATTATGGAATCGGTGATGCTGGATGTGATGTATGATATCCCATCCATGGCGCATGTGGAAAAATGCGTGGTTAACCGGGATGCCGTGGAAGGCAAGAGCAAGCCTGTTCTGGTCTTTCAGGGCGATGGCGAAAAGCAGCCGCTGGAAGCCGCATCCTGATCCAGTTTCCCGTTACAATTCAATATACTGATCAGCGGCTTTCTGCCGGTATCAGAATGCACGGCTCTTTAGTGACGGATAGCTGTTTCGTCGATAATCATCACAACCCAGGAGTTTTCAGTGGCCGAATGGAATAATAACGAAGCCGAAAATACGGATGCCGAGGCACATCAGGGGATTCTTCCTGTGTTGCCATTGCGCGATATTGTGGTGTTTCCGCATATGATCGTGCCGTTGTTTGTCGGTCGCGATAAATCGGTCAAAGCGCTGGAAGAAGTGATGGCTTCGGACAAGAAAATTCTGCTTCTGGCCCAGAAGGATGCCTCGAATGATGACCCGGATGCGGATGATTTATACAGCATCGGTACGCTCGGCAATATTTTACAGTTGCTGAAGTTGCCGGATGGTACCATCAAGGTGCTGGTAGAAGGCGGTTCCCGGCTGGTGGTTGATGAATTGATAGCTGATGGCGAATACCTGCGTGGCAGTTACTCGCTGATGCCTGAATTGAGTGAGGATGAACACGAACTGGAAGCTGTGGCACGTTCGCTGATTCAGAAATTTGAAGCCTATGTGAAATTGAATAAAAAACTGCCGCCGGAGGTCATGGTTTCGGTTTCCGCTGTCGATGAGGTGGATAAACTGGCCGATACCATTGCTGCCCATCTGACGCTGAAGGTGGAAGACAAGCAGTTGCTGCTGGAGATGCCCGGAGTGATCGGTCGGCTGGAACGACTCTATGCGCATATGGAAGAAGAGATGGAACTGCTGCAAGTGGACAAACGCATTCGCAGCCGTGTCAAACGCCAGATGGAAAAGAGCCAGCGCGAGTATTATCTGTCTGAACAGATGAAGGCGATTCAGAAAGAACTCGGTGATGAGGATGTGGAAAGCGACCTGAACCAGCTGGAAGAAAAAATCGCCAGTTCGGGCCTGAGCAAGGAAGCCAGAGAGAAAGCCGATGCCGAGTTCAAGCGCCTGAAAATGATGCCGCCGATGAGTTCGGAAGCGACCGTGGTGCGCAATTATCTCGACTGGCTGATTGATATTCCGTGGAAAAAGCGTTCCAGAGTCGGCAAGGATATCGGCCTGGCGGAACAGGTGCTGGATGAGGATCATTACGGGCTTGAGAAGGTCAAGGAACGTATTCTGGAACATCTGGCTGTGCTCAGGCTGGTGCGCCAGATGAAAGGCCCGATTCTCTGCTTTGTCGGACCTCCGGGTGTGGGCAAGACATCGCTGGCCAAATCCATTGCCCGGGCCACCAGGCGAAAATATGTACGCATGAGTCTGGGTGGGATGCGCGATGAGGCTGAAATCAGAGGGCATCGGCGCACCTATATCGGGTCGATGCCGGGCAAGGTGATTCAGTCAATGAAAAAAGCGGGTACGAAGAATCCGCTGTTTCTGCTTGATGAAATCGACAAGCTGGGGGCGGATTTCAGAGGTGATCCTGCTTCGGCTCTGCTGGAAGTGCTCGACCCTGAACAGAATCACACGTTCAACGATCATTATATGGAAGTTGATTACGATCTTTCTGAGGTTATGTTCATTACCACGGCCAACAGCCTGAATATTCCGGGGCCATTGCTGGACCGCATGGAGATTATTCACATCTCCGGTTATACCGAGCGTGAAAAGCTTGAAATTGCACGGCGTTATTTGCTGAATAAACAGCTGGCCAACCACGGATTGAAAGCCGAACAGCTCCAGATTAAGGATTCTGCACTGACCGAAATCATCC
>JBHHTY010000053.1:0-11589 GCA_046753565.1 Mariprofundus sp. | reverse complement strand
GCAACACCGAGAGCGCCGGCCGGGTCAACAATCGAACGATTGACTTCGTAAATATCCTTGATGGCAGCGCAGAGTTCATCGGTATCAACCAGCAGGATGTCATCCACAAAACGGCGCACCAGATCGAAGGTGTATTCGCCCACTTTTTTGACTGCCACACCATCGGCAAAAATACCGACCTGATCCAGTGTGATGCGTTCATTGGCCTGAATCGAATCATGCATGGCAGCCGAATCGACCGGCTCCACACCGATGATTTTTGTGTCGGGAGAGTGTTTTTTGAGATACAGTGCCATACCGGCAATCAGGCCGCCACCGCCGATCGGTACAAATACCGCGTCCAGATCAGCCGGTGTCTGGCGCAAAATTTCCTCGGCAATGGTGCCCTGACCGGCAATGACCAGCGGATCATCGTAGGGATGAATAAATACCTTGCCGGTTTTCTCGCACAATTCGGCGGCATGCAGGCTGGCATCGGAGTAGCTGTCACCGGCAAGCACAACCTGACCGCCCAGGTGTTCGACGGCTTTAACCTTGATTTCGGGTGTGGTACGAGGCATGACGATGGTTGCTTCGATACCGAGTTTGCGACTGGACAGCGCCACGCCCTGGGCATGGTTGCCGGCCGAGGCGCAAATCACGCCGCGTTCGCGTTCGGTTTCGCTGAGCCGGGCGATTTTGTTATAGGCGCCGCGCAGTTTGAATGAGAAAACCGGTTGCAAATCCTCACGTTTGAATAACACTTCATTGCGCAGGCGCGATGACAGTTTCGGCGCGAGCTGCAGCGGCGATTCAATCGCCACGTCATAGACGCGTGCTTGTTCGATGGCCTCAAGGTATAAATCGCTCATGGGACGGCTTGCTACCACGAACACAACGGAGATTCGAGTTTGAAAATAATCACAGGCGGGAAGATGGATCGGGGGCTGGCTTATGCCGAGGCCTGTTTTGAAACCTTTCGGGTGATTGACGGCCATATTTTTGACTGGCCGGGCCACTGGCGGCGACTGGTGCTTGGTTTATCGGAATTCGGGCTGTCGTTGTCTCCGGGCCAGAATGAAGAAATACTGTTTGCCTGTTTACGGGAGGCTACCGGCGTTGGAGAAGATGCCCTGATTCGGCTGACCATCAGTGGTGGAGAAAGCGCTTGGGGCTTGTGCAGAAAGGCTGATGAACCCGTTGTGCATATTCAGGCAGTGTCATATGAGGCAGGCAGTTCACCCCAGTTTTTGCGCCTGATGTCCTGGCCATTCGCATTGCAGAAGAAAACTGCCAAATTCGTGGCTGATTATGCGCACACCTTGCGGGCACTGCATGGCGCGACAGATGCCTGTGTGTTGTTCGAGCAGGATGGTATGCTGCTGGCAACGGCTACTGCGAATATTCTACTGTATCGTGGCGGCGGTTGGCATACACCGCCGGCTTATGCCGGCGTGTTGCCGGGAAGGGTACGTGATTTTTTGATCCGGCATGGACTGGTGCAGGAAACATCATGTTCGGTGATGTGGTTACGGGATTGTGAAGCGGTGGCGGTATGTAACAGCGGTCTGTTTATCCAGCCGGTGGCATGGATTGAAGGCGTGGAGCGCGTTGAACCCGTGCATGTGCAGCATGAGGGCTTACAGATATTGACCGATGCACTGGCTGCAGCAGAGGGTGTGCGACTATGACGGGGATTCAATGAAAAAACTGTTATTGTTATTGCTGACATCCGGTTTGTTGCTGGCTGTTGCCGTTGCCGGCTGGTTTTATGTTCAGACAGCAGCCGTGCATGCGCCGCAGCAGCCTGTCCAGCTGATGATACCCAAAGGAGACGGAGCCATAAGCATTGCAAAGCTTTTGCAACAGCACGATGTGATTGTGTCGAGCATGGCATTTCGACTGAAAGTGCGTCTGGACGGGAATGGTGGCCGTTTGCGCAGTGGTTTGTACCGTTTCGAGCGGGGGGCAACCATGGCGCAGATTATTAAGCGTCTGGAAGAGGGCGATGTGATGCATTTTCAGGTGACCGTGCCGGAAGGGCTGAGAACCGATGAGGTTTTGAGCCTGCTGGCGGAAAAAACAGCTACGGACATCACAATCTGGCAAAGTGCTGTCAAAACACTGTTATCTGAAGATGCAGAAGGCCGTTTGTTGCCGGAAACGTATCAGTACACCAGACCGGTGCGCGTCAAACAGATATTGCAATTCATGCTGGATGCCCAGCAAAAGATTCTGGCTGAACTTTCCAGTGATGCGAAGGAGCAAAACCGCTTGCGTATTATGGCATCGATTATTGAAAAGGAGACCATGATTGCCAGAGAGCGGCCACTGGTGGCGGCAGTGATTCGCAATCGTTTGCAAAAGGGGATGCCGTTGCAGATGGATCCGACTGTGATTTACGGGATCTGGAAAACGACCGGAAGCTTTTCCGGCAATATCCATAAAAAGGATTTGAGCACGGATACACCGTGGAGCACCTATACCCGCAAGGGTTTACCGCCTACACCGATTTGCAATCCGGGGGAAGCCTCTCTCAGGGCGGCAGCCGCACCGGCTGATGTGCCGTTTCTTTATTTTGTGGCCGACGGCTCCGGTGGCCATCAGTTTGCGGCGACACTGGCCGATCATCAGGCCAATGTGGCGCGCTGGGTTAGAATGGAACGCCGGCGTCAGCATCAGTGAGTCCGACATGAGTAAAAATACCGCATTAAAGGCGCTGACCAGTCTCGATCGTTTCTACCAGGAATTGCGCAAGATTCCGCAACTCAGCCGTGAGGAAGAGGATGAGCTGGCCCGCAAATGGCAGAATGATTACGATCTCGGTGCAGTGCAGGAGCTGATTTCGGCCAATCTGCATAGTGTGGCGGCAATTGTGCGCGAATATCGCCATTTCGGATTGCCCGAAGAGGATTTGATTCAGGAGGGTACGCTGGGTCTGATGCATGCCGTGAAGCGCTTCGATCCGGATCGGGGATTCAGACTGAAAACCTATGCATCCTACTGGATTCGTGCCTCCATTCACGATTTTATCCTGCGTTCCTGGAGTATCGTGAAAATGGGTACCAACAAATTGCAGCGGCGTATCTTTGCCGGCCTGCAAAAGGCGGAGTGTGCAATTGCAGCGCTGGAAGGCAGGAACCTCGAAGAGGTGGCCGAACAATATGGCACCAGCGGCGAATCCTACCAGGCTATCGCGGCATCATTTTTGAGACGGGATTTTTCGATTGATTCGGATCATGGCGATGAGGAGCATGTGCTGGAACTGCCTGCGCCGGGAGATACGCCGGAGCAGCAACTGGAAGAAAAGGACTGGGCGGCATATGCCCGCAGTCAGCTGGAGCAGGCCATGGCGGTGTTATCCGATCGTGACCGCTATATTATACGGCAGCGTCGCCTGATGGATCCGCCGGCAACCCTGAAGGAGTTGTCCGAGGAACTGGGTGTTTCCATCGAGCGGGTGCGCCAGCTTGAGGCGCGCGCCATGAAAAAAATGGGTGATAAATGTGCGGATTTATCTTTTGACGGTTGATGCCGGCGAGGCTGTTTGACGGATATGTCTGATCGATCGGATCCATCAACGGAAAGCCATGGTCGAACCCTGATTGTTGAATTGAAGCTTGCGCCGAAACAGTCCGTGCTGCTGCAGAGTATTCTGCAGGGGGAGGATGGCCTCGGTGTCATCCGTTGTTTCGATCCGGAAAAGAAGAAACAGCAGTTATGGATCAGTGCTGATCAGAAAGATGAGCTTGATGACTGGCTGAGAAGTTTGCCGGATATTCTGGCATGTGAGATCACCGGAGAATGGTATATTGAATAAACTGATTACATTTGAGGGCGTGGACGGTTGCGGCAAGAGCACGCAGCTGGAACGGGTCGCAAAGTGGTTGTGCGGATCGGGCGAAGATGTGGTTACCACCTTCGAGCCGGGAGATACGCCACTGGGAAAAGAAATTCGCAGGCTGTTGCTGGCCGGAGACTTTGTGCCGGTTGCGGAAGCGGAACTGTTACTATTTCTGGCCGATCGGGCCCAGCATGTGCTTGATGTAATTCAGCCTGCACTGGCTTCCGGAGCATGGGTGTTGTGTGACCGTTATTCCGATTCCACACTGGCCTATCAATTGGCGGCGCGGAAACTGGGAGAGGATGCGGAGAATCTGAAAGAGATGCTGCGTTTTGCGGAGTGCGGTGTGAATCCGGCTTTGACCTTATGGTTTGATGTGCCTGTAGATGAGGCCATGCGGCGCATGCAGATTCGGGCAGAGGCTGGCGAGAAGCCCACCCGGCTTGATGATGAAACTGCATCATTTCATGAGCGCGTATCGGCGGCTTTTCAACAGCAGTTGACTTCTGACCCGGGCCGGATTGTCCGCATTGATGCGGCGCAGGGTATGGATACGGTGGAACAGCTGGTGATCCATGTGCTGAAACAGCGTTTCGGAATAGTGGTATGAACCGGATATTCGGGCATGAAGCTGTCCGGCATCGTTTTACCGATGCTTTGGCGAATGGAAAATTGCATCATGCCTGGTTGCTGTATGGCATGAAGGGGATTGGTAAACAGACGTTGGCCGAGGTGCTGGCCGGTTTTGTGATGTGCGATTCAAAAACAGCTTGTGGCGAATGTCACGGTTGCAAAATGCTGGTGGCAGGTTCGCATCCGGATGTTTTCCAGCTTGGCTTGATCGAAGGGAAACGCGATCTGAATATTGAACAAATACGTTCTGTATTATCATTTCTGGCGCTCAGCGGTGCCGAAAGCAGCAGGCGGGTGGTGATTCTCGATGATGCGGAACGCATGAACCATCAGGCCGCTAATGCCTTGCTCAAAGGGCTGGAAGAACCTTCCACCGGCAGTGTGTTATTGATGGTGTGTTCTGAGTTAGAGCGTTTGCCGGTCACGATACGCTCGCGCTGTATGTTGCAGCGATGTTCACCATTGTCGGATGCAGATACGCGGGCTGTACTGGCACAGCAGGAACATCCGGTGCAGGAAAAATATCTGGATTTGGCCGTGGAACTGGCCGATGGCTGCCCGGGAATGGTTGGCTGTTTGCAGGATGAACATATCGCCAGGGCTTTGCTGGAGTGGCGTGAGCTGACCCGTGATCCGGCTCAGGCGGATATTGGTGACATTGAAAACTGGATACGTTCCGGCGTGAAAGCCGTTCCGCATCTATTGATTGTGCGGATATTGACTCAGGCTGTTTACCCTATATTGCAACGCCCTTCTGATGCGTTTGTGTTTGCAAGGAGGGAAGCCGTGCAGCAGTCATTGCATGACTGTATACGCTGGCCGGGAGATGTGGTACGCCACAGTCTCAGAGCCGGGCCGGCTTTGCTGGCCTGCATTCTTCAACTGCGCTCATCCCTCAGGGCGCTCTGAAGCTGTGTTTTTTTTCATCCTGAGATATGAATACGACCACAGGGAAAAGGCAAATCCGGTTAAAGCGGTTTCGGCTGTGCATGATGGTGGCTATAGTTGCCGCTACCAGCCTTGGTTCATCACATGTCCACGATGACTGCTACGACGGAAAAGATTGAAATAATTATTTTCCCTTGCGTCCTCTGCGTCCTCTGCGGTGAAATATTTTATCATGATTACCGGAGCATACTGCACTGATGGAAAATTATTATGTCACCACACCGATTTATTATGTGAATGATGAGCCGCATCTTGGCCATATGTACACAACCATTGCTGCTGATGTGCTGGCGCGTCACCATCGCTTGAATGGTCGCGATGTGTTTTTTTTGACCGGTGTGGATGAGCATGGTCAGAAAGTGCAGCAGGCTGCCGAAAAGCGCGGTATTCAGCCGATCGAACTGGCTGACCAGGTGGTAGAGCGCTATCAGAGCCTGTGGCCGGAACTGGAAATCAGCAACGATGATTTTATCCGCACCAGTTCGGACAGGCATAAGGCCGGTGTGCAGGCCATGTGGCGGCGACTGGAAAATGCGGGCACGATTTACAAGGATTTTTATGAGGACTGGTATTGCGTGCCATGTGAAGCGTACTGGACTGAGACACAGTTAAAAGATGCCGGTTGTCTGGAATCAAATGTCTGTCCGGATTGCAAGCGGGCGGTTGAGAAAATTCAGGAAGAGTCCTATTTTTTCCGCCTCAGTGCATTTCAGGATCGTCTTGTCGAGCATATCAAAGCCAATCCCGATTTCATTGCACCGGTATCACGGCGCAACGAGGTGTTGAGTTTTGTTGAGTCGGGTCTGCGTGACCTGTCCATTTCCCGTACCACCTTTTCATGGGGGGTGCCGGTGCCGGGTGATGAGAAACATGTGATCTATGTCTGGATTGATGCGCTGACCAATTATTTGTCTGCGCTTGGTTTTCCAGAGTCTGAACAGCCCGCTCACTGGCCTGCCGATGTGCATCTGATCGGCAAGGATATTCTGCGTTTTCATGCGGTTTACTGGCCGGCCATGTTGATGGCTGCAGACTTGCCGCTTCCCAAGCGCATCTACGCCCATGGCTGGTGGACAGTAGAGGGTGAAAAGATGAGCAAATCCAAGGGGAATGCGCTCCGTCCTGCAGAGTTACTTGAACAATATAATGCCGATGTGCTGCGTTATTTTCTGCTACGTGAAGTGCCGTTTGGTCAGGATGGTGATTTTTCAGGCACAGCTCTGAAACAGCGCTACAATTCTGAACTGGCCAACGATGTCGGTAACCTGCTGAACCGTTCTCTGGCCATGCTGAACAAATACCGTGGCGGCGTGCTCGGGTCGGTTGCAGAGGAAAGTGAAATAGACCGAGCCCTGATTGCCGATGTGGAGGCTATGCAGCGCGAGGTTGCCGATCATATGGATAAACAGGCCTTTCATCTGGCGCTGGATCGCATCAATGCACTGGTGCGGCATGGCAATCGTTATGTTGAGGATAATGCCCCATGGGCACTGGCCAAACAGGGCGATGATACCCGGCTTGATACGGTGCTTTATCATCTGATCGAAACATTGCGTCTGGTGGCATTGCAGTTGCTGCCGTTCATGCCAGAAAAAATGAGCGCCATGCTGAGCCAGATTCTGGATCGATCAGTTCAGGCGGACACATTCAGTTTTTCTGTCGATGGTGGCTGGGGTGTTCTTGAAGCAGGGCACCAATGCCGTAAACCGGAGCCATTGTTCCCGCGCATGGACTGAATCGGTAATTCTGCTAAGGTTTAGCGTTCATGCCGAAAAAGATATTTCAGCGTTATATGCCGGATCACAGGACGATACGTGATCAAAAATGTTTGCGGTGCTTTGGAAAGCTGCTGCATAACCCGGCATTATGGCATCTGAATCGCCATTCCCTGGCCAGAGCCTTTCTGATCGGTCTGATCTGCGCCTTTATTCCCGTGCCGTTTCAAATGGTGCTGGCTGCTGCCGGTGCAATCCTGGTCAATGCCAATCTGCCGATTTCCGTCGCGCTGGTCTGGCTGACCAATCCGGTGACCATGCCGCCGGTATTTTATGCTTCCTATAAAGTAGGGGCATGGGTGATGAATATGCCGGAACAGGAATTCCATTTTGAAGCGAATCTGGAATGGGTGCTCAACAGTATGCTGCAAATCTGGCAGCCCTTTTTGCTTGGCTGCGCCATTTCAGGGTTGTTGAGCGGGCTTATCGGTTATATCAGTGTCAAAGTGATCTGGCGCTGGCTGGTTGTGCGCAGATGGCGTCGTCGCCACCGGCGGCAGCATGCCGCATAAGCATCATTGTCCATCTGGCAGGCTGTAGAACAGGCTGTTTCGCAAGGGAGCGGTCAGTCATTCTCAATCAGGTATCGATCCGTTATCAGCGGCGGCAGTATCAACAGCGCCTGTCGAATTGAAGGTGATCAACACTGTTATTTTATAAAACTGAATCAGGCCCGGCGGCTGGAGATGTTTATCGCCGAGGCCGATGGTTTGCTTGAATTAAATAAGGCAAAATCCATTCGTGTACCAAAGCCTGTTTGTTATGGCGAGGCAGAAGGGAAATCCTGGCTGGTAACCGAGTGGATTACCTTCGGCCGGGAAAGAGGTGATTCGGCAGAGCAATTGGGCAGGCAGTTGGCAGCCATGCACAGTTATACATCCGGCCAGTTCGGCTGGTTTCGCGATAATACCATTGGATCAACACCACAACAGAATACTCAGGCGGACAACTGGCTCGAATTTTACCGTGACCGGCGTTTGCGTCTCCAGTTTGAACTGGCTGCGCGCAATGGTTTTACAGGGGCGTTGCAGGACAAGGGCGAGCGTCTGATGGTTGATCTTGAAATGTTTTTCACCGCGTATACACCGGAAGCATCATTGCTGCACGGTGACTTATGGGGTGGCAACTGTGCCTTTGATGCAACAGGGCGACCGGTAATTTTCGATCCGGCAGTGTATTATGGTGACCGCGAAGCCGATGTTGCCATGACCGAATTATTCGGCGGATTTGATGCGGGTTTTTATGCCGCATATCGGGAAGCGTGGCCCCTAGATGCCGGATATTCAGTGCGCAAGACCTTGTATAACCTCTATCACATTCTCAATCATGCCAACCTGTTCGGCGGCGGTTATGCTACTCAGGCTGAGCATATGATTGACCGCTTGCTGGCAGAAATCTGATTGTTTGAAACGCACAGTCCTCTTTGGGACTGCGATTTATTGCCCTGCGACAGTGATGCCTGAGATGGCGATCGATGGCACAGCGCTGGAGCCGAACCAGGTTTGATCAGAGCCAACCATTTCGATATGGGCAAGCATGTCTTTCAGATTGCCGGCAATCGTAATGCCCTGAACGGGACGGCTGATTTTACCATTCTCGATCAGGAAACCTCCTGCACCGCGCGAATAATCACCGGTCACGCCATTGACACCGAAGCCGATCAGTTCGGTAATCAACAAGCCATTGCCAATTTCGCTGATCATGTCCTGCTGTGTTTTTTCGCCGGCATGCCAGATCAGATTGGAAGGGCTGATACCGATATCACCGGTCAGGCCGCGTGAGGCACTGCCGGTTTCCGGATGTCCCAGCCGTTTGGCGGCGTAGCGGTCGGTCAGAAATGTGTTCAGCTTGCCGCTTTGAATGATGCGGTTGGCAGTGCAGCGGCTTCCTTCAGCGTCAAACAGACGATTTCCCAAGCCGTCAGGATGATCAGGATTGTCTTCTATATTGACGAAATCGGGGAAAATACCATGGCCGAGACAGTCGGACAGGACTGAACGCTGCTGCAATACAGCGCGTCCGTTGATGGCGCCTATCAGATGACCCAGCAGGGATGTGGCCGTGCGCGGTTCAAAAATAACGGTGGTTTCGCCACTGGCCATGCTGCCCGGATGCAGGCGATGCTTGGCACGATTGGCTGCTTCTTCGGCTATGGCACGGGGTGAATGCAGGTCTGAAATATGCAGGGCGCGATGCCATGCGTAATCGCGTTGCATGTTTTCACCCGTGCCGGCAATCACCGATACACTGAGTGAAGCCGAGGATTTGCTGTATTCTGCAGCGAAACCGTCAGAGCATGCATAGGCAACATGACTGGTACCGAAGCTTGCATCCGCACCTTCGCTGTTGCTGATTTTGTCTGAATAACGGCGGGCAATATCTTCACATTCCAGGGCTGCTTCTCTGGCCTGTTCAAGATTCCATCCGGCATCGGTGTGATCATGACGTGTTTGCCACGCCTGTAGCTCTTCCGCTGTCGGGTGCTTTGCTCCTACAGGGGGCACGGCATCCGGATCCGGTTCGGAAATGCGCGCCATGGCAACAACCTGTTCGGCCAGCTTTTTTAAGCCGGCTTCCGAAACATCCGATGATGAGGCTGTGGCAAAGGCGAGTCCTTTCGGGGTTTCGACAAATGCACGCAGGCCCAGCCCCTGGGCGTCTTCACGTTCGACGGATTCGACATTGCCATTGCGTACACTGATCGAATTGCCGGTATCGCATACAGCCAGAGCATCGGCATAAATTGCACCGGACTGTCTGGCCGCCTCAAGCAGTTGCATCGAACGGCCGGAAATATTGTCGCTTGCGTAGCTCATGCTTCGGTGCCTCCCACCGTCAGTTCATCAATACGAATGGTGGGTAATCCGACCCCAACCGGTACAGACTGTCCACCCTTGCCGCAGGTGCCGACACCAGGATCAAGCGCCAGATCGTTACCAATCATGGATACTTTTTGCAGTACTTCATGGCCGGAGCCGATCAGTGTGGCGCCCTTGACCGGATACTGAATCCTGCCATGCTCCACGTAATAGGCTTCGGAAGTGGTGAATACAAACTTGCCCGAGGTGATATCCACCTGACCGCCACCGAAATTAACGGCATAAATTCCCTTATCCAGTGAAGCAATGATATCATCCGGGTTGTCATGGCCGGCCAGCATGAATGTATTGGTCATGCGAGGCAGTACCGGGTGAGCATAGGATTCGCGGCGTCCATTTCCGGTGGGGGTCATGCCCATCAGGCGTGCATTCTGTTTGTCCAGCAGATAGCCGGTCAGGATACCGTCTTCAATCAACACGGTGCGATTGGTTGCTGTGCCTTCATCATCAATGTTCAATGAACCGCGACGTTCGGCAATGGTGCCGTCATCCACAACCGTGATGCCTTTTGCAGCCACCTGTTGCCCCATTTTGTCCGAAAAAACCGAACTTCCCTTGCGATTGAAATCACCTTCAAGGCCGTGGCCAATGGCTTCATGCAGAAGGATACCGGGCCAGCCGGGGCCGAGAACAATCGGCATGGTTCCTGCCGGTGTATCGTGAGCATCCAGATTCAGTAGCGCCAGCCTTACTGCCTCATGCACCAGTCGTTTGGCTTCATCATCAGCGATCAGGCGGGAAAGAGAAAAGCGGCCACCGCCACCGGCCGAACCGGTTTCACGTATGCCGTTTTGCTCAACCACCACAGACACATTCAGCCGTACCAGCGGTCGTACATCGTGCATGGCTGCGCCATCCATACGGATGATATGGATATCGGAAAAAGAGGAGGAGATATTGGCAAACACCTGTTTGACGCGCGGGTCAATACTTCTGCCTAGACTGTCCAGTTCTTCCAGTAATGTTTTCCGTTGAGCAAAGTCAATGGATTCAGCCGGATTGACAGCCTGATAAAGCTGATGGGCAACGGCGTTCTGGTGAATGGCGACCGGCGCATGATTCTGTCCACTGTCTGCAATGGCTCTGGCTGATTTTCCGGCTTCCATGAGGGCTGTCGTATCCAGTCTGTCGGTGAAAGCATGGCCGGCTGATTCCCCCTTGATGACCCGCGCACCCATACCCTGATGGGTGGATGCGGAAACATGCTTGACGCGGCCTTCTTCCAGCGCCAGCGATTCAGAACACGAATATTCCAGATACAGGTCGCCATCATCGGCATCAGCCGGAAGCATGCCGGAAAGTACGGTTTGAAGTGTTTCGACAGAAACAGGGATTGTGGTTGCCGGTGTCTCACCGGCTGTATGATTTGACATGGGTGCTATCGTCGTGTCTGGTTGTTTCCTGTCAAGAGTGTGGCGGGTAGTATTAAAAAACATAGGGTTTTCATATGGTTGAATTGACAAGGATTTCCGATCCAGTGCTGTTACAGGTCGTTTCCGATGCGCTGGCATCCAGAGAGATTGATTTTCAT
>JBHHTY010000052.1:0-11705 GCA_046753565.1 Mariprofundus sp. | reverse complement strand
AAGCGTCCGTGATAGATGCCACGGCCCCTTGCGACTGAGGCCAACTGAGATGGCGTTGATTGCATATGCAGCAGTTCGATGGCTTTGAGGTTATCGGTTGGAAAGTCTGGAATCCGCGAGGGGGGTTCTACTCCCGGACGGGTTTTTATCGGCTTGCCTAAGTTTTGCAATCTCCTAGCCTTGCCGTTTCTGCTACAGGATATGTAGTGATTCAATGAGGTATCCATGAAAGTTCTCGTAGTCGGCGGCGGAGGCCGCGAGCATGCATTGTGCTGGAAATTACGGCGTTCACCGTCGGTTGGTGAAGTCGTGTGTGCACCGGGCAATCCGGGTATTGCCGTAGATGCGCGCTGCGTGTCGGTCGGTGCAGAAGATATCGATGGCTTGATGGCACTGGCCGGGGTTGAAAAACCGGATCTGGTTGTGGTCGGGCCGGAAGTGCCGCTGGTGGCTGGTTTGGGCAACCGTTTGCGCGAGGAGGGATTTGCCGTATTCGGGCCGGACAAGGCTGCTGCAAATCTGGAAGGCAGCAAATCATTCTCCAAACGCTTGATGCATGAAGCCGGAGTTCCGACGGCGCGTTTTGAAGTGCATGTGGATGTAGAAGAAGCGATTGAAACGGTGCGCAGCTGGGGCGCACCGATTGTGGTGAAGGCATCCGGCCTGGCGGCAGGCAAGGGTGTGATTGTTGCGCAAACCGAGAAAGAAGCCATCGATGCTGTTCGGGAGATGCTGGCCGGCAATGCATTCGGCGAGGCTGGTTCTCAGGTGGTGATTGAGGAATGTCTGGTCGGAGAAGAGGCCAGCTGTTTGTTTATTGTCTCCGGCGATACGATTTTACCATTGGCATCATCCCAGGATCATAAGGCTTTACTGGAAGGCGATCAGGGACCGAATACCGGCGGCATGGGGGCCTATTCGCCGGCACCGTGTGTGACCGATGCAGTGGCGGATGAAGTGCTGGAATCCATTGCCCGGCCCATTATTGCGGCCTTGAAGAGGAAGGGGGCCGAATTTATCGGCACCCTGTATGCCGGTGTGATGCTGACAGAGGATGGGCCGAAAACGCTCGAATTCAATGTGCGTTTTGGCGATCCGGAATGCCAGCCGCTGATGAGCCGGCTGAAATCCGATCTGGGCGAGGTGTTGCTGGCGGCGGCGGAGAAACGGCTGGATGGTGTCGAACTCGAATGGGAAGAGGGTTCGGCATTGTGTGTGGTGGTGGCATCCGAAGGTTATCCGGGCAGCTTTGAAAAAGGGCAGCCGATTGGCGGGCTCGATGCGGTTGCAGCAGCCGGAACCACGGTGTTTCATGCCGGCACTGCCGACAAGGATGGTGTGATTGTGAATGCCGGGGGGCGCGTGCTGGGCGTGACTGCGGTGGCGGTCAGCGTTAAAACGGCGCAGGCCACAGTATATGACGCGCTGAAACGGCTGGACTGGCCGGGTGGTTTTTACAGAAAAGACATCGGCTATCGTGCAGTTGCCAGAGAAAATGGTTAATCTTTAACGCACAAGAAATAATACCAAGGCTTTTTTATGAGTAACCCTTTGTGCTTTTGTGCCTTTGTGGTGAAAGGGAGTTTTTGATAATGGAAGCATTGAAAGTATTGATACTGATGGGCAGCAAGTCGGATCGGCCGATCATGCAGAAAACAGAAGCGGTGCTGGATGAATTCGGCGTGCCATATAAAACCATGATCCGTTCTGCCCACAGGACACCTGAGGCCACCGTGCAGGCGGTGATGGAAGCCGAAGCGGCCGGTTGCAAGGTGTTCATCTGCGCAGCCGGTATGGCTGCACATCTGGCCGGTGTGGTTTGTTCCAAAACCGTGAAACCGGTGATTGGCGTGCCGATTGCTTCCGGGCCGTTGCAGGGTGAAGATGCACTGCATTCCACGGTGATGATGCCGCCGGGGTTGCCGGTGGCCACGGTCGGTATCAACGGTGCCAGGAATGCCGGTCTGCTGGCGGTACAGATGCTGGCCCAGAATGATGAAAAACTGGCGCAGTTGTTGAAAGACGACCGGGCTGTACAGGCCGAGGCCATTCTTTCTGAGGCATAATCCTGTAACACGCAGAAAACTGGCTGCACTGCGCGGCGCAGCTCTGCTCAGGCAGGGGTCGTTGATTGCACATCATACAGACACATTACCCGGTGTTGTCGGCAACCCGAATTCTCCAGCCTCGATTGCTATGATGATCCGCTTTAAACAGCGTTTCGGACCTTTTCTGTTGCTGGCGGATTCGATAGCAACGGCATTATCACTGGCACGGTTTTATTCTCCGGAACTCAGGCGGAAGGCGCAGACTGTATGGCCTGGGCCGGTCACTCTGGTCTTTGCAGGCAAGCCCGGATTGCCTGCCTGCTGTTACCACAGAGGCATGATTGCCGTGCGGGTGGATGGCAGTCTGCAGGCGCGTCAGCTGGCGGCCGCATGCGGCGGTCTGGTGATGTCCAGCAGCCTGAATCGCAGAGGCAAAAAGGCAATGCAACCGGCTCTGAAACATACCCTGCAAATGCATCGTTTTATCCGGGCGTATCTGGTCGGCGCTCCCTGTTCGGGAAAGGCCTCATCGATTGTGCGCGTATGGCGCAACGATTCCACCATAATCCGGCCATGACTCAGCAATGATGAATGGCTAACATGCCGCGCATGCAAACTTTACCCGATTTATTGAAATCACTGTGGCAGCGCATCGGTTCGATGTCGCTGGCCATTATTCTGCTTGTTGTGCTGTCGATCGCCTCGGTGATCGGTACGGTGCTGTTGCAAAATCAGGATCAGGCCGATTATCTGCAGCAGTTCGGGCCATTGTGGTACTGGGTATTCCGTTCGCTGGGCCTGTTCGATATGTACCACACGTGGTGGTTCATGAGCATGCTCGGTTTTTTGATGGTGTCACTGACATCATGTTTGTGGCGCAATGTTCCGAAGATGCTCAAGGAAATGCGTACGCGCAAAGCCACCGTAGCCGAGAAATCGCTGAAACGATTCCAGAATCTGCATGACTGGACCTTGTCTTCCGATGTCGATGTGGCGCAGATCCGGCAGGGGTTTTGCAAGCATTTGCCGGGTTGGGAATTCAGAGAAGCGGAGCAGGACGGCGTTCAATATATCCGTGCCGACAAGGGGCGCTGGAACAAATGGGGTTATATTCTGGTGCATTCCGCCATTCTGGTGATTCTGGTCGGCGGCTGGATGGGTTCACAGTACGGCTTCCGTGGAGATATGGCCGTGCCCGAAGGCCAGACTGAAAATGAGATTTCTTTCCTGAAGGGTACACAAACCGGCCATTTGAAAATGCCGTTTGACGTGCGCTGTAACAGTTTTACGATTGATTTCTTTCCGACCGGGGCTCCCAAGGAATTCCGCAGTAACCTGACCATCATTGATGATGGAAAGGAGGTGCTGACCAGTGACATCATCGTGAATGAACCGCTCTATTACAAAGGGGTGCGCATTTATCAGGCCAGCTTTGGCGATGGCGGTTCGGATGTGACCTTCAAGCTGTTTCATCTGGATGGCTCGGAAGAGATCAGTTTTGCGAAAACGCAGGTTTACAAATCATGGAAGGATGAAAAAACCGGCGTATCGATCAAGGTGACCGATTTCAAGCCATACAATGTCGAGAATATGGCCAATCCGGGCGAGCCCCGTAATTTTCAGGATCTGGGGCCGGCAGTGGAATATGAACTGCGCGGGCCGGGTTTGAAGCCGGTCAAGATCAAGGCCTTCATGAATCCGTTTGTTGATGCTGATGGTGTCAATCAGGGCTCTTTCATGATGGTTTCCCTGACCGGTGACAAGGCGGACTATAAACCGGTGGCACTGGGCCTGGATTTGACCAATCCGGTGGAGTGGAAGCTGTTCCATGCCTTCATGCGGCAATTGTCGGCCATTGAAAAAAAATCAAAAAAGGCCAATCTGATTGCTTTCAAGCGGGCCATGAAAGAGGTGTTCGGCGAGGGCAAGCGCCCGGACGGTTTTCAGGCTATGGCCATGCGCACCCTGCAGGCGGTCAATATGTTGTCAGCGTTGCCCTGGCCGCTATTGCCGATGCTGGATGATTTCGATCAGCATTATTATACCGGCCTGCAGGTGGCTCAGGATCCGGGCATGAATGTGGTCTGGATCGGCAGCGCCATGCTGGTGATTGGTCTGTGCATTATGTTCTATATGCCGCACCGTAAGCTATGGCTGATCATTCGGCCGGTTTCGGATGGCGTGCATATCAGTTTGGCCGGAATGGCCAACCGCAATCACCTTGTTTTTAATCAGGCTTTTAATGCCCTGTTCACACAGATGGACAAAGATTTCGGCAACCAATCAGGATGATTGTTGTGCCGGGAGTCAATGCAAGCAATGACATCGGTAAACAGAAGGAGATATTATGACTGCAACGACTGCTGAAGCCGGTTTTTCCGCGCTATTCTTCGAGGGCCGATGGGCCTGGCTGCGTTTTACGGCCTATCTTGGCGCCATGCTGGGTATTTCCGCCATGGCCATGTTTGGTTCGGGTGCTTATGAGGAAAATGCCTTCCTGTATCAGATTCTGAGTATGAAGGGTGTGATCTGGGGTGGAACCGGGGCGCTGGCCGGATGTGGTTTGGCTGTGGTCGGCAGTACGCTGAAACCCTCCCTGCTGGATACCAAAATGGCGCGTAACACCGTGCCCTGGCTGGACGGGTTTGTGCTGATGGTCATTCTGGCTGCGATCTGGGCGCTGTTCGAGCCGGCCCAGAGCCAGATTTCCTATGAAGACCAGTCCAACCTGTTTGCCGGTCGTATTATTATGGCAATGAATGTGATATTTATCTTTTCCGCCGTATCCTATATCGCTTATCTGTTTGCACCGGAATCGTTTATCGGGCGTGTGGCCACATGGTCTGCCTATGCCGGCATTTATCTGGGCGGTTCGGCGCTGTTGTTGCGCTGGCATGAATCTTATCTGTTTGATATGGAAATCGGTCATGCACCGGTATCCAACCTGTATGAAGTGTTTATTCTGCTGTTTTGCATCACGGCGGCAGTGTATCTGGCTCTGGAAAAGCGTTATCAGGCCAAGGCGATGGGCGCATTTGTGCTGACGCTGGTATCAGCCGGTGTGTTTTTCGGTATCTGGCTGGATTCGGTCGGTCAGGGCGATATCAAACCGCTGGTTCCTGCGCTGCAATCTTACTGGATGAAAATTCATGTGCCGATGAACTTTGTCGGTTACGGCTCCTTTGCCGTGGCCTGCGGTGCCGGCATGGCTTATCTGGTACGCCATCGCCTTGAAGCCAATGGTGGCACCTCGAAGATGCTGGCTATTTTCCCGTCACTGGATCAACTCGATCAGCTGGCTTACAAGGCCGTGGCCATCGGTTTTCCCGCTTTCACGCTGGCAACCATTCTGGGAGCCGCATGGGCAGCTGAGGCATGGGGTGGTTACTGGTCATGGGATCCGAAAGAAACCTGGGCGCTGATTGTATGGCTGATTTATGGCGCCTATCTGCATGCCCGCGTTTCACATGGCTGGCATGGCAAGGCACTGGCCTGGTGGGCCGTGGCAGGATTTCTGGTGACAGTATTCTGTTTCCTCGGTGTGAATATGTATCTATCCGGCCTGCATTCATACGGCCGCCTCACATAAGTCATATTGCTGTGTTATAATTGCCCTGCCAAGCCAAAGGGGCCTGATATTGAAGCCATTACGTAAAATTGTCTTTCCGGCGGCAGGCATGGGAACCCGTTTCCTGCCTGCCACCAAAGCCAGTCCGAAAGAAATGCTGACAATTGTCGACAAGCCGCTGATTCAATACGGCGTTGAAGAGGCTCTGGCTGCCGGCATGGAACAGATTATTATGATCACCGGTCGAGGCAAACGCGCTATCGAGGATCATTTTGATATTTCTGCCGAGCTGGAAGCCAATCTGAAAAGTGCCGGCAAGGAAAAGCTCTATAACAAGGTATCCTATGTCGCGCGCATGGCCGAAGTGATCTATGTACGCCAGAAACAGGCCATGGGACTGGGCCATGCAGTGCTTTGCGCCCGCCACTGGATTGCAGATGAGGCATTCGGGGTTTCGCTGGCCGATGAATTGATTATTCACAAAAAACCGGCCATGCAGCAGTTGCGCGAAGTGTATGAGCAAACCGGTTGTTCGGTGGTCGGTCTGATGCAGGTGCCGGAAGATCAGGTTTCCAAATATGGCATTGTGGATTTTCAGGCTGAAGACAGCGGGTTGTTAAGATTGCGAGATATGGTTGAAAAGCCGTCCGCAGATGAGGCACCCTCGCATATGGCTGTGGTGGGGCGGTATATCTTTACGCCACGGCTGATGACGCTGTTGCACGAAGTCACGCCGGGTCGCGGTGGTGAGATTCAGCTTACCGATGCGATTGCTGTACTGGCAAAAGAAGAGCCGGTGTATGGGGTGGTGCTGGAAGGGCAACGTTTTGATGCCGGAAACCCTGAGGGCTTTCTGCTGGCCAATGCCGTGCTGGGACTTCAGCATGAGCAATATGGACAGGCATTGCGGCATATACTTAAAGAACAACTGTGACTGAATACATTCAGAGAGAGGCTGCCGACGGGGAACGCTGTGGAAGATTGAATATCCTGGCGCTGGATACGGCCTTCGGGGAAATCGCGGCCTGTATCCTGACGCAGGAACAGGTGCATATATCCACTGCCGATGCGAGCCGCTCCGGAAAAACCCGTTCCACCAGTATCGTTCCCGTGATTGACCAGTTATTGGATCAGGCCGGACTGGGCTGGCAACAGCTGGATCTGCTGGCCTTTGGTGCAGGGCCGGGTTCTTTTACCGGTCTGCGTATCGGGGCGGCGACACTTGCCGGAATCAATGCCTCCCTGCATTTGCCGGTTGTCCATCTCTCATCGCTGGCGATTACAGCCAGACAGGTTGAAACAGAAGAATGTGTTCAGGTGCTGGAGGATGCCAGAGCCGGCGAGGTATTTGTCGGATGCTATCATCATGGTCAGGCGATGCAGGAAGATACCTGTTTAAACTGGCAGGATATCCAGGAGCAGAAGTCGGGCCTGTTTTGCTGCCATGGCGAACCGCCGGTTCGACTGGATGGCTGGCAGCGCTTGCCGTTATCGTATCCACGCAGCCGGGCTCTGGTCATGGAGGCCGAAGCTGTCTGTATGCAGGTTTGCGATTTCAGCGTCGTGCCGGTATATCCGGTGCCGGTGTATTTGCAATTATCACAGGCGGAGAGGCAGGCACATGGGCAGGGGTAAAATCCGGGTATTGTTTGTATGTCTGGGTAATATATGCCGCTCGCCTTTGGCCGAGGCCATTGTCAGAGCGGTAGCTGCAAGGCGGGGGATGGATCATTATCACTTTGAGTCGGCCGGTACAGGTAGCTGGCATGTGGGCGGTTCTGCCGATCCGCGCTCCGCTGCCAAAGCACAGGAATACGGCCTGGATCTGAGTGCCCACAGGGCACAGCAGATTACGGCGGAAAATTGTAATCGCTGGGACTGGCTTGTGGCCATGGATGCTGAAAATCGGCGTGAACTGGTACAGATGGGCGTATCGGAGGCGCGCTTGTTGATGATGCGCCAGTTCGAAAATGGTGAACATGTGCGTGATGTGCCCGATCCATATTATGGAGGGCCGGATGGTTTTGAGCATGCCTACCGGATGCTGGCGGACAATGCAGAAGGGCTGCTGGACTATCTTGAGGAGCGGCAATAGCACGGCCTGTGCGGTCTTTTCAGTGCGGTATTTCAGGGGGTGTCGAAGAAAACGACACAGTATGTATTTTAGCGCTTGATTAATTGGGCTGGCGGCGCTAGAAATCGCGCCCCTTTAATGGGCCGCCTTTTTTCGGGCTGCGATTCCGGTGGATTGCAGGCATGAAACAAAGTCGTAGCCTAGAATACAACGGAGAAATGACGTGAAAGCTGACATTCATCCAGATTATCTCGCATCCAAGGTGACTTGTTCTTGCGGGAACACATTTGAAACGCGCTCAACCAAAGGCGACATTCATGTCGAAATTTGTTCAGCCTGCCATCCGTTTTACACCGGCAAGCAGAAGATTGTCGATACTGAAGGCCGTGTTGAGCGTTTCTACAAGAAATACGGCAAGCCTGCGAAAGCTGCGTAAGGCACGGAGATTTATATGTATGCTGTAATTAAAACAGGTGGTAAACAGTACCGTGTTCAGGAAGGTGATATCCTGCGCGTTGAAAAACTGGATACAGAAGCCGGTAGCGAGATCACATTTGATGATGTTCTTATGGTTGGTGAAGGCGCTGCCATCAAGGCCGGCGCAGATGCTGCCAAGGCAACGGTGACCGGCGTGGTGACTGAAAGCGGGCGCGGCCAGAAAATCGTGGTATTCAAGAAACGTCGCCGCAAGAACTATCGTTTGACCCAGGGTCATCGCCAGAGCTACAGCTCTGTGCGTATCGAAAGCATTAAGGAGTAAACCATGGCACATAAAAAAGCTGGTGGTTCCAGTCGTAACGGACGCGATTCCAATTCCAAGCGCCTTGGCGTGAAAAAATATGGCGGTGAAGCAGTCATTGCCGGTAATATTATTGTGCGTCAGCGCGGCACCAAAATTCGCCCGGGTGACAATGTCGGTTGTGGCCGTGATTACACCCTGTTTGCACTAACAGACGGCAAGGTTGAATATTACAAGAGCGCCGGTCGTACGACCGTTCGTATTACCGAATAGGATTATTCGAAGCTCGAGTCAAAGGGGTGCGCTGGTCGCACCCCTTTTTTTGTTTTTGTTTCACTGCAGAGGACGCGAAGGATACAGAGGGTTTAGATAAGAATGTCCACTGAATATTTTGAGGCATGAGATACTTGTCCCACGCTGATTATTTGCACGCCTCTGTGTACTCTGCCGTCCTCTGCAGTGAGTAAAGGGTTTTGATTTCAAAAGGTTCCGTGGTGTAATACAGCATGCGTTTTATTGATGAAGTAAAAATTGAGGTTCGCGCCGGCAATGGCGGTGCAGGCTGCACCTCATTCCGGCGTGAGAAATATATTCCCAAAGGCGGTCCGGACGGTGGGGACGGCGGGCGTGGCGGTCATGTTGAATTTGTGGCCTCTGGCAGAAAAAATACCCTGCAGGAACTGTATCTTCGCAAACGTTTGATTGCCAAAAACGGGCAGCCCGGTATGGGTTCGGATTGCCATGGCAAAAATGGCGAAGATATTATTATGGAAGTACCCATCGGCACTATGGTGCGCGATGAAGAAGGAAACCTGCTGGCCGATCTGTCGATCGAGGGTGAGTCCTATATTCTGGCCCGTGGCGGTGAGGGCGGCCTGGGCAATGCCCGTTTTGCGACCAGTACCAACAGGGCACCGCGTTATTCGCAGTCGGGCACTGAAGGCGAACAGGGAATCCGCTTCCTTGAATTGAAGCTGATGGCGGATGTCGGTCTGGTGGGCTTGCCCAATGCCGGAAAATCGACCTTGCTGGCACGTATTTCCAATGCCCGCCCCAAGATCGCAGATTACCCCTTTACCACCCTGAAGCCCAAACTGGGGCAGGTGTTTATGGATGACGGTGACGGTTTTGTCGTGGCTGACATTCCCGGTCTGATTGAGGGGGCTCACGAGGGCCGTGGTTTGGGCGACCGCTTTCTGCGTCATATCGAGCGCACGGCGGTGCTGCTTCATCTGGTGGATGCCTGCTGTGAAGATGGTAAAAGCGTGGCCGAACAGATTGCCGAGATTGAAACCGAGTTGAAAGGTTATGGCGCGACGCTGTGGAACAAGCCAAGACTGCTGGTTTTGAATAAAATGGACGCCCTGCTGGATGAAGAAAAGGAAACGGCACTGGCTGCTGCCAGGCAGACAGGGATGCAGATATTTATGATTTCAGCGGTCAGCGGTGAAGGCGTGCAGATGCTGTTGCATCAAATTTATAAGCGGGTGCTGACGGTTCGGAAGGAGGCCGCCGCGCAGACTGCCGGGAACAGTATGGAAGGGAGTGCCGGAGTATCAGATGATTCGTTGCAGAGCTGATCTTGCCCAGGTGCGCCGCGTGGTGGTAAAAATCGGCAGTTCCCTGCTGGCCGATGCCGAATCCGGTATTCGTCAGCATGTGGTGGATCATCTGGTTGATGAACTGGCAGCGCTGATTGCCGCCGGCAAGCAGGTGGTGGTGGTGACATCGGGGTCAGTGGCGCTTGGCCGTGTGCGTCTGGGCTGGGTAGGCCGTAAGCTTTCCGTACATGAAAAACAGGCGGCTGCCGCGATCGGGCAACCCAAACTGATGCGCGCCTATGGCAAGGCTTTTGCCCGCCATGATCTGAGTGTGGCCCAGATGCTGTTGACCAAGGATGATCTCAGGCATCGGCGACGGTATCTCAATACCAGTAATACCAGTGAAACGCTGTTTTCAGCCGGTGTGGTTCCCATTGTGAATGAAAATGACACGGTGGTGGTGGCTGAAATCAAGTTTGGCGACAATGACAGTCTGGGTGCGCTGGTCAGCCTGGTGGTCGATGCTGATCTGGTTGTGATGCTGACCGATGTCTGCGGGCTTTATGATCGTAATCCGGCCGAAGATGCGGATGCCAGACGCATTGATATTGTGCCCCATCTGAATGATGAGCATATTGCCATGGCCGGTGATAGCGGGTCTTCTTTTGGAACCGGAGGCATGGCCAGCAAACTGGCTGCTGCGCGTGTGGCAACCCGGGGCGGTGTGACTGCCGCTATTATCAGTGGCAGGGAAAAGGGGGCGCTGACCCGTCTGCTGGCTGGTGAAGATGAGGGTACCTTGTTTCTCTGCGGTGTGGATCGCCAGAGTAAACGCCAGCACTGGATTACTGAAGTACTGCATTCGGCAGGAGAGATTCATATTGACGCCGGTGCGGCCACAGCCTTGCTGAAACAGGGAGGCAGTTTGTTGCCGGTTGGAGTTACGGCCGTGGAAGGTGTGTTCGACAAGGGCGATTGTGTCGAAATTGTCGGGCCGGATGGCGTGGTTGCAAAAGGCTTGTGCAATTATACAGCGGAAGAAATGCGCCGGATTATGGGCCATGCCAGCAGTGAGATCGAAACGATTCTGGGCTTCCACGATTTTTCATCGGTGATTCACCGTGATAATCTGGTGTTGATGCAGACTGCGGGGAAATAGTCAAAAAACCTGTGCCGAAAATGGCGCAGGGGTTATAAAAGATAGGGAAATGGAGTATCAGGCATGGAAACAGATGCATTGACAGTGATGACAGCCCTGGGGCAACGTGCAAAAGATGCGGCCAAAGCGATGCGTATGGCGGAAACCTGGGCCAAGAACAGGGCGCTGGAACTGGCTGCAGCTGTGATACGTCGTGAAATGAAAGAAATTCTGGCGGCCAATGCCATGGATATGCAGGCGGCCGAAAAAAACGGTCTGGATGCGGCCTTGAAAGACAGACTGATGCTCAATGGTGATCGCGTCGATGCCATGGCGGAAGGCCTGGAACAGATTGCGGCGTTGCCGGATCCTGTCGGTGCTATTGATCATTTGCGTTACCGGCCATCCGGTATTCAGGTTGGGCATATGCGCGTACCTCTGGGGGTGATCGGCATCATTTATGAATCGCGCCCGAATGTGACAGCAGATGCTGCCGGGCTGTGTCTGAAATCCGGCAATGCGGCTATTTTGCGCGGCGGATCCGAAGCCATTCACTCCAACCGGGCCATTGCGGCCTGTTTGCGACGGGCTCTGGTC
>JBHHTY010000051.1:0-11804 GCA_046753565.1 Mariprofundus sp. | reverse complement strand
GCATCATCCATCTGGTTGAATCGGCTCAGGGCTCAAAGGCACGCATTCAACGCATAGCCGACCGTATCGTTCCATGGTTTGTTTCCATCACACTGCTGCTTGCCAGCCTTACGTTTATATACTGGTGGATGCAAGCCGGTTTCGATACCGCACTGCTTGCTGCCACTGCCGTACTGATTATCACCTGCCCCTGTGCTCTGGGTTTGGCCACACCGATGGCCATTGCCGTCAGTACGGGGGTTGCCGCAAAACACGGAGTACTCGTGCGCAACGGGGAAGCCCTGGAAAAACTTTCTGAAATCACACATGTGGTTCTGGACAAAACAGGCACCCTCACCAAAGGCCGGATGCGCGTCACAGATATCATACCGGCTGATCATGATATTCAGAAAAACCGCCTGCTCCAGTTTGCCGCTGCTGTGGAAAAACATTATTCACATCCGATTGCCAAAGCCATTTGTGCATCGCTGGAAAACGTCTCACTCCCCTTCCCTGCCTGTCATAACCCACAACTGTTACCCGGTCTGGGCGTGGCCGGCAGCGTCGATCAGCATCAGGTATGGGTCGGTAATCAGCGTTTGATGCAAAAATACGGTATCACAATACCTGATGCCATATCTGAATCATGCAACAACATCGAATCGGAGATGGCTGTTCCTGTACTGATCGCGGCAAATGGTACACTACTGGGTCTGCTGCGTATTGAAGACCAGTTGCGTGACGGCGTGTACGACCTGATCACATATCTGGATCAACGAGGCATCGGTATTACCCTATTAACCGGTGACTCCATGACAGCTGCCAGACATTTGCAGCAGCAGTTATCAGACCATACAAGCATCAAACCCGTTCAGGTCATTGCCAGTGTGCTGCCTGAGCAGAAGGCCAGCCATATCTCTGCCCTGCAACAACGGGGCGAACATGTATTCATGGCAGGAGACGGCATCAATGATGCTCCGGCTCTGGCTCAGGCGGATATCAGCATTGCCATGGGCAGCGGAACGGATGTATCAATGGAATGTTCCGACATTGTACTGATGAGCAGCGAGCTGCAACGTATCGCATGGACCATTGCGCTCGGTGATCGCACACTGAAAACAATTCGCCAAAACCTGACACTGTCACTGGGTTATAATCTCATACTGGTACCGGTAGCCATGGCGGCATGGGTCACGCCGGTATTTGCCGCTCTGGCCATGCCATTGAGCTCCCTGCTGGTCATCGGCAATGCCATGCTGATCAAACGACATATGCAATCATTGCGTGATAAAAAAAATATTACCTCTGTCAATCATTGTCCGGATCAACGATGATGATTACCATCGCTGCAACAGGAGGAACCATGAGTGTTATCTATGGTTTGATTCCGGGCATGATTATTCTCGGTCTGGTCAGTGTGCTGGTGTTTTTCTGGGCCGTGAAAAACGGGCAATATGATGATATGGAAGGCCCTGCCCATCGCATTCTGGATGATGATGATCTGGTTGATCATAACACTGCCACCCCGAAAAAAACGGACTCCACCCATCAAACCGGCAAGATCAAACATGATTGATTCTCTACCATCGGCTTTACTACTGATGCTGCCTCTGGGCTTTATGGGCAGCCTGCATTGCATCGGGATGTGCGGTGGCCTGATCACCGCAGTGAGTATGAGCCGGCCCGGAATCTGGTGGTCCGGATTGCTGATTTATCAACTGGGGCGCGTCACCACTTATGCCCTGCTTGGCATGCTGATCGGATTTGGTGGTGTTGCGCTGGATTCGCTGGAAGGCAATCTGTTACAACGCGGCCTGACCATCTTTGCCGGCAGTCTGATGGTCATTTTCGCCCTGAATCTGGCTGGCTGGCTACCTGATCCATTACAGCGCTTCACTGCATGGACCAGCCGAAAAAACGGATTGGGAAAGCTCGCACGTCGCGCTTCAGAACATGCCCGTGCGGGTAGCTGGTATACTCTTGGGCTCGCCAATGGATTATTACCATGTGGTCTGGTTTATGCAGCCCTCTCACTCGCCCTGACTGCCGGTGATCCACGCACAGCCAGCTTGATGATGTTCGTTTTTGGCCTGGGCACCATCCCGGCCATGATGCTGGTACCATCAGTCTTACAGAGAATGACTCCGGCACTGCGCACCTCTTCCATACGAATTGCCGCAATTCTGATCATAGGCATGGGAATCTTCACCATGTTTCGCAGCGGTGTGATGGTATAAATACCTGAAACCAGAAATACTATCAGGGACTGGAAAAATGCAGTACCGGCGGCTCCTCCTTACTGATCGCAGCCTTCAGACCAATAGCATCATAGACATACTGCTCCCTTTCCTGATCCAGCGATTGAACCCTGTCCGGCTTTCCAAATCTGGCCTGCAGGGTTTCACTGGAAATGGTCAGATTGGGAATCAGGGTCAGTTCGCGAACCCTGACACGGTGAACAAAACGAACATCATCCGATGCAAGGTTCATCCGGGCAACATGATTCGGATAAAGGTGGGGTACGGTTGCGCGTGATTCGATGCCCCTGAGCTGATCGTCATTCAGGTCAAGTAACAGGATCACCTTGGTATGATCGGCAATGGCCGGAAAAAATGCTTCCAGCTTCATCCCCGCCTTCGGATGCTCTTGCGGATAAATATACAGCGCCACATCGCTCTTGCTCTGCAGGATCAGCTCGGCCTGATCCAGAGTCGTTTTTTCCAGCGTAATACCCAGCACGTGCAAATGCCCGTCTGCATCGACATACGTTTGATCGACAGTGGTATTACCCTGCTGATAATTGGAGCTGGTCCATAAAAATACTGCCGCTGTAAGCACAACAACGCCCAGCAGCATCCACAGGGCTATACGGTCATGATGTTTCTTCGGTTTCGGATCTGATACAGGGGTGGCAGTCATTCAGGAGTATTGGTCTGATCTTCCAGCCCTGCAGCTTCAACCAGATGGGCCGGCAGTTCTTTGCGGGTCTTACCGGCCAGGTTACCCAGAGTGGCAATTTGACCAATCACATTGCCGGGGCCGGTTTTCATACGGCCCAGTGCAGTGTCATACGAATCCCGTGCCTGACCCAGTCGTTTGCCGATATCTTCAAAAGCTTCTACAAAACCCACCATCTTGTCATGCAACAGGCTGGCCCGCTCAATCAGCTTGACCACATTTTCACTTTGTCTTTCATAACGCCAGAGTTGCTCAACCAGTTTCAGGGTTGCGTACAGTGTCGATGGTGTCACCACCGCCACCCGTTTATCGAATGCTGCTTCAAAAATGCCCTGATCCGCCTCAATGGCCATCATGTATGCGCCCTCAATCGGTACAAACATCAGCACATAATCCGGCGAATGGATATCAGGCAACTGATCATAGCGTTTATCGGACAGACTGCGGATATGCTTCTTCAAACTGTTCACATGCGCTTTGACTGCCTGTTTGCGATCTGACGATTCGGATGCCGACAGCGCCCGCTCATAATCGGTCAGGGACACCTTGGAATCGATAATAATATGTTTCTCACCCGGCATGCGCACAATCACATCCGGCCTGTGCCGCTTGCCGCCGCCGATATCGGTCGAATCCTCTCTTAAGAACTCATGCCCTTCGCGCAGGCCGGACGACTCCAGAATCCGTTCCAGAATCATTTCACCCCAGTTGCCCTGCGCCTTGCTCTCGCCCTTCAGCGCCTGGGTCAGATTCAGTGCATCCTCGGACATCTGGCGGTTCAAGCCTTCCAGCTGCGCCAGATGTTCACGCAAACTGGCTCTGTCTTTGGCATCGTTCAGATGCACTTCATCCACACGTTTGCGGAAATCGCCCAGCTGTTCGCGCATCGGTTTCAGCACTTCATCCAGGCTGGCGCAATTTTGCTCTGAGAATGCTTTGCCTTTCTCTTCGAAAATCTGATTGGCCAGCACCTTGAATTCGTTGCCGAGTTTATCCTTGGCCTCTTCCAGCAAGGCCAGCTTCTCGGCCGCCGCCTCGCGATCCTTTTTCATCGCAGTTTCCAGCTCGGCAATAGTGGTATGTTGATCGGATAATTCCTGATTCAGATGCCTGATGGCTTCATCCCTGCCTGACAAGGCGCTGTCCAGTTCCACCCGAACCTGGTTCAATTGTTTGACCCGCTCTTCCAGCGTTGCCTTATTGATCAGGTGATCATGAATTTCATGTTTTAGTGATTCCAGTTGTTCAGTGCAGGTATCATAACGGACTTGCAGTTCACGACAGCCATTGACCTTCTCATCAAATGCCGCGCTTCTTCCCCGGTTGATAAACCTATAGCACGCAAAACCGATTATAATACCGACAGCAAGGCTCAGCAGTATATTGACATCAATACTCACTTAACCTCCTGCAACGCCCTACAGCAAACCGGAAACTGCAGCCAATGCCTCTTTCAACTTATCGGGTTCAGTGCCACCGGCCATAGCCATATCCGGCTTACCGCCACCCTTGCCACCGCACATGCCTGCTACTTCGCGCACGATATTGCCGGCATTGTATCGGCCAACCATATCAGCTGTGACACCGGCAATCAGCTGCACTTTCGGGCCATTCTTCTGCCCGAATACCAGCACACCCGATTTCAGCTTGGCCTTGGCCTTGTCCATGAAGTCACGCAGATTCTTCACGCCGCTGACTTCCGCTGCCAGCAATTTCACTCCGTTCACATCAACAGCCTTGCCGACCAGATCATCAAGCAGACCGGTAGATTGTTTGGCGCGCAGGCTCTCCAGCTCTTTTTCGGTCTGTTTCAGTTTGCTTTGCAGACTGGAAACCGCCTCCGCCGCCTCAAACGGGCGCACTTTCATCTGTCCGGCCACTTCATTCAGGGTGTTGATATCATCGACAAAACTTTGATAAGCGGCAGCGCCAGTCACCGCCTCGATACGACGCACTCCGGCAGCAATGCCTGTTTCTGATACAATGCGGAACGGACCAATTTCACCGGTCGCGGCCACATGTGTACCACCGCACAATTCGGTGGAAAAACCGGCCGAAACCACACGCACCTCATCACCGTATTTCTCACCGAACAGTGCCATTGCACCTGATGCCACCGCTTCATCCTGCGTCATCAGCCTGGTTTCAACGGCATCATTGGCCAGCGTGGCAACATTGACCCGCGCTTCAATTTCTTGCAGTTCTTGTTTGGATACAGGCTGAAAATGACTGAAATCAAATCGCAACCGTTCTTCATTCACCAGCGAGCCTGCCTGTTTAACATGCTCACCGAGCACATCACGTAAAACCGCATGCATCAAATGCGTGGCCGTATGATTGCGGCGAATGGCATCGCGCCTGTTACCTTCAACAGCCAGATGTGCAATACCGCCGCTGCAGATAGAACCGGATGCCACTTTACCCACATGCACAAACAAATCGGACAGCAGTTTTTTGGTGTCGGTGACCATAAATTCACCATCGGCGGCAGTAATCACGCCCGTATCGCCCACCTGACCGCCGGATTCGCCATAGAACGGCGTCTGGTTGGTGATCAACCAGCCTGCTTCGCCCTCGCTTAACATATCGACAGCTTCACCATTCCTGATCAAACCGGTGATCGCCCCTTCAGCGGCCAGTGTGGTGTAACCCAGAAATTCGGTCGGGCCGTGTTTCTCCCGCAATTCAAACAACGATTTCGGCAATGCCGATTCCCCCGAACCACCCCAGGCAGCCCGGGCGCGGTTGCGCTGTTCTTCCATACAGGTCTCAAAACCGGCCATATCGAGCAGGATATCGGAACCCTTGAGAATATCCGCCGTCAGATCAGTCGGGAAACCGAAAGTATCGTAGAGCGTGAACAGTGTCTGGCCCGGAATTGTGCCGCCCTCGCCAGCCTCACGCACAGCCTGCTCAACCAGCTTCAGCCCCTTGTCCAGCGTCTTGATAAAGCGCTCTTCCTCAATACGAATCAACTGTTCGATATTGGCCTGATGCTCCTGCAACTCATTAAAATGCGTGCCCATCTCATCGACCAGCGCTTCCACCAGTTTATAGATAAAAGCTTCCTGCATGCCGATCAAGCGGCCATGCCGGCAGGCACGGCGCAAAATCCGGCGCAGCACAAAACCGCGCCCCTCATTGCTCGGCAATACACCGTCGGCCATTAAAAAGGCCACCGAACGCAAATGATCGGCCAGCACGCGCAGGGACACATCCGTGTCGGCATTCTCGCCAAATGACACACCGGTTACATCGCAGGCTTTATCAATCAGGTTTCTGAATAAATCGATGTCGTAATTGTTATGCGTGCCCTGTAAGACAGCGGCCACGCGCTCCAGCCCCATACCGGTATCCACGCTGGGTTTGGGCAACGGTGTCAGCGTTCCATCTTCATCACGGTCGTATTGCATGAACACCAGATTCCAGATTTCCACATAGCGGTCACCGTCTTCTTCCGGCGTGCCCGGCGGGCCACCCCAGACATCGGCCCCGTGATCAAAAAAGATTTCCGAACACGGGCCGCACGGACCTGTATCCCCCATCGACCAGAAATTATCCCTGGCGCCGATGCGGGCGATTTTATCTGCGGCAACACCTATTTCCTTTGTCCAGATATCATAGGCCTCATCATCGTCCTCAAAAACAGTGACAAACAGGCGCTGTGGATCGAGTTTCAGTTCCACCGTGAGAAATTCCCAGGCATAGGCAATGGCATCGTGTTTAAAATAATCACCGAACGAGAAATTACCCAGCATTTCAAAAAAAGTATGGTGGCGTGCCGTACGGCCCACATTTTCCAGATCGTTGTGTTTGCCGCCGGCACGCACACATTTCTGTGAAGACGTCGCAGTCACATAGGGGCGGGACTCATTGCCCAGAAACACATTTTTGAACTGCACCATGCCCGCATTGGTAAACATCAAAGTCGGATCGCCATGCGGCACCAGCGAACTGGACTCCACAACCTGATGCCCCTTCGAGGCAAAATATTCCAGAAATTTCTGACGAATCTCGGATGTTTTCACCGGGAGTCCTCCATGCTTTCATTCAATACGCGCAGAATAATATCAGCTGCAAAGCCTTTATTCCGCAAAAAACGGGCCTGACGTTGCCATACCCGTTTATCATCAAACCGTAATCCGCCCGGATCGCGCCCTGAAACCAGATCCCGTGCCACTTCTTCCGCATCATAGTGCTCAGTCAATTCGCTCAATGCAGCCTCTACAACTGCAGCTTCCGCCCCTTTCTGTCTGGCCCGCTGCGCTGCCAGCCACGGCGCTTCACCCCGGTTCATGCGCGCACGAATATAGGCTTCGGCATAACGGGCCTCGCTGAGATAGCCATCATGCTGCAACTGATCAATGACCACACGAATCATCTCATCATCATATTCGCGGCCGGCCAGTCTGCGGCGCATTTCACTTACGCAGAACTCGCGGCCGGTCAGCCAGCGAATCGCATCATGATATGCTGCAAGCTGCTCCTTATTCAGCGCTCTCCGCCTCGTTGCTCATACCCAGTTCGGCGCGCACAGATGCCTCGACCTCGGCCAGCATATCCGGATGTTCCTTCAGAAATTTGATGGCGTTATCCCTGCCCTGACCGATTTTCTCGTTATCCTTCGCATACCAGGCACCGCTCTTGTTCACAAACCCGTATTTCACACCCATATCGAGTACTTCTCCGGCATGCGATACGCCTTCACCATACATGATTGAGAACTGAGCCTGCTTGAAAGGTGGTGCCATCTTGTTTTTCACTACTTTCACGCGGGTATCGTTGCCCAACACTTCATCACCCTTCTTGATAGCCCCGATACGACGCACATCGAGTCGTACGGAAGCATAGAATTTGAGTGCATTACCACCGGTTGTGGTTTCCGGATTTCCAAACATCACACCGATTTTCATACGGATCTGGTTGATAAAGATCACCGTGGTTTTGGAACGGGAAATCGAGCCGGTCAGTTTGCGCAGCGCCTGGGACATCAGACGTGCATGCAAACCCATGTGTGAATCACCCATATCACCTTCGAGTTCGGCTTTCGGGGTCAACGCAGCAACAGAATCCACCACGATGATATCCAGTGCGCCGGAACGGGTCAGCATATCCACCACTTCCAGTGCCTGCTCTCCGGAATCCGGCTGTGAAACCAACAGGTTTTCAACATCCACCCCCAGATTTTCGGCATAGGTCGGATCCATTGCGTGTTCTGCATCCACAAAAGCCGCCTGACCACCCAGTTTCTGGGCCTCGGCCACAGCATGCAGGGCCATGGTTGTTTTACCGGAAGATTCCGGCCCATAAATTTCTATGACGCGCCCGCGTGGATAACCGCCGACACCGAGAGCGGCGTCCAGCGCCAGAGAACCGCTGGGAATCACATCCACGGCTACCTTGCTCTGATCACCAAGACGCATCACCGTACCCTTGCCGAACTGGCGTTCAATCTGGCTTAATGCTGTTTCCAGCGCTTTGGATTTATCTGACATATGTCCCCTCACTCCTGTTGCATGTGCTGTACACAATCAGGCATTATAGTTATTGCATCACGGCTTTTTTACATCACAGCTTTTGTTGCATCACAATCGCCAGGATGTTTGCATTCACCTGCACGGCTTAATCTTCAGGCATCAAAACAAAATGTCTCCAATCGCCGGTATTGCGGCCCTTCCGGCCTCAAAATGGACTGGAACAGACTGAAGCGATCTGCATACCAATCAATAACCGGTACATTTGGAATCATTTTCATCACACCTGCATCCAGAGCATTCGGATAAGTTCTGGCTCTGGCTACGGTGATATGGCCGCGAAAAACCGCCTTTCCGGCCCCATGTTTGCGAACGGTAGCATGCCCGGCCCGTCGGCAACAACGGGCAAGATACTTTAATGCATTACCACCATCAGCATCTTCAATACCGGCCCAGAAAACACGCGGTCGAGACATGCGGGGAAACACCCCGAAAGGCGCTGTGGAGAGATGAAGCAGCGGCATATCTTCAACACAGTTGAATAACTGTTCGGCCAAATCACCAGCCTCATCGGCGCTGACCTCACCGTAGAAGTCCAGCGTCAAATGCCACAAACGGGATGGCACAGGCCGCCAGTCGGATGCCCTCAGATATCCTGAAGCATCCAGCCACCAGTCAGACAAGGCCTCAATCACATCGCCGGGAAGCTCTACAGCCGCAAACACACGCATGCGAATATCATATCCTGAAGCAAAAAAACGTGCAGCAGATAATTGCCCCAACACCATCCATGCAGCACGCTATCCCTGAATCAACACCGATCACCGGCACAGATAATCAACATACTTGAGCATTCTTTCGGGCATGGCAGGATTATGTCATGAAAAGATTATCGAATCGCGTCCAACAGATTAAACCCTCGGCCACACTGGCCATTACCGCCAAGGCGGCAGAAATGCGGGCAGCCGGCAAAAGTATTATTTCGCTTTCGGTTGGAGAGCCCGACTTTGAAACCCCCGGGGCAGCCCGCGAGGCAGGCATTGAGGCCATCAATACCGGTTTCACACGTTATACAGCCGTTGCCGGCATTCCGGAACTGCGCCGGGTGATTGCTGAAAAATTCAAACAGGATAATGATCTGGATTACAATGCCGATGATATTCTTGTTTCCACCGGGGGCAAACAGTGCATCTATAATCTGTTGATGGCGGTGATGAACCCGGGAGATCGTGCCATTATTCCGGCACCCTACTGGGTTTCCTATCCTGACATGGTCAAGCTTGCGGAAGGAACGCCTGTGATTGTACCGACCCATGCAGAGGCCGATTTCAAAATTACTGCTGAACAACTGGACCGGGTGCTCTGCGATCGCTGCAAAATACTGTTTCTCAATTCACCATCCAATCCGACCGGTATGGTCTATTCTGCCGAAGAATTGCGAGCCATCGGTGATGTTGTAGGCAAATTCCCGAATCTGATCGTTGCCACCGATGATATGTATGAAAAAATCCTCTTCGACGGCAAATCATTCGCCACCTTTGCCCAGGTCAATCCGGATTTGAAAGATCAGACGGTTACCTTCAACGGCGTCTCCAAAGCATTCTGCATGACCGGATGGCGTATCGGTTTTTGCGCAGGCCCCTCTGACATCATCAAGGCCATGACCAAAATTCAGGGGCAGAGCACATCCAACCCCAATGCGATTGCCCAAAAGGCAGCACTGGCTGCACTGGCCGGCCCGACCGACGAACTTGACGAAATGGTCGCCACCTACGAAACCCGTCGCGGCTGGCTGGTGAATGCTATCAATGCCATCCCAGGCATGCATGCCATCATGCCCGATGGTGCATTTTACGTTTTCCCTTCAGTAGCAGGCTGGATTGGTCAAACCACACCGTCCGGTATCGCGCTGACAGACGATGTAGTCATCTGCGAATGGCTGCTGGAAGAAACCGGCGTTGCTCTCGTGCCTGGAACGGCGTTTGGATCCCCCGGCCATGTGCGTTTTTCCTATGCTGTCAGTCAGGATACACTGGAAGATGCCGTAGGCCGTATTGCCAAAGCTGCTGCCGGTTTGGCCTGACCTCGTGATTCATACATGCAGCCGGTATGCCGGCCAGTGTGAAAATATACGCCCAGAAACGGGGCTCATGTGTAAAGTAATAACTGCGCATTCTGTACTGCACCAGTAAGCCCTGACGGAGCTGGGTTACACTCAGAGAAACACTGCCGCCAAAACTGCCTGCGATTCTTTTTGCTCTGTCGATATTCATGATACACCTCACTGTCCTGTTACAGCCCCATCGGATGCGGCAAAGAAACAACCTTCACCGCATCCGAAGAAATCCTCAGTCAGCCCATGCATAGTCCTGATACTGCGAGCCATATCGATGCTGCCCATGATGTTCGAGATATTCGTGCCGCTCATGAGCACGCAGCTTTTCAACCTCATGATGATTGTAATAAGCTATACCGGCGCGATGATAGGCATTGTGATTTCCATGCATGCGTATATGCCTGCGTTGATAGCGTTCCATCATTTCATGTTCCCGGTACTCATGATATGCATGTCGTTGAGCGTATCCGGGGGCCGAACTGTAACGATGCCCGTAATAAACAGGCCCAGCTGATGCGTCGCTCAAAAGTGCGCCGGCAACAGCACCAAACATTGCACCGACAATCGCACCTTCAACACTTTCATTACTGCGAGAACCTATCACAGCCCCGGCTGTTGCTCCGATGGCCGCACCGGTCAACATGCCTCGTTCCTGCGGGCCTGCATAAGCCGATACGGGTGTGAGTGAAAGGAATACCAATCCCAATAACATCTTTTTCATACATGCCTCCTTTTCATATGGCTGATGACAGTATGAAACCCACTGTTTTCCGGAGAAAGTGGATATTATCAACTGTTCAGGGGAAATATCGCCCAGCCAGACGCCCTGCCCCAGATCAGCGATATATCCGAACGTGACTTCCAACTTGCAATCAGATTGGAACAATCTATAATGCATCAGCTCCGGCTGATCAGCCGGTTTCTGTTATTATTATTGGGAGGGAACACATATGAAACGCATTGCAATTGCAATTGCAGCCAGCGCTCTGCTGGCAGCCCCGGCTTTGGCCGGAGAACATGGACACCATGACGGTGGACATGCCGCAGCCGGACATCACGGTCCTGTTGCTGATAAAGTGATTGCCGCACAACGTGCAGCACTTGCCAAAAACACCAAGGGTAAAGGCTTTGGCCCGCAATCGCCCAGAGATATTGACGCCGTTGCCGGCAACAACAAGCGCATTTTCAGCGCAGCTCCGGCATCTACAGCTATGTCCCTGTGCAACATCCATTTCCATAAAAATGCCGAGCATAAAGCAAAAGATTTCTCCATCTAT
>JBHHTY010000050.1:0-11948 GCA_046753565.1 Mariprofundus sp. | reverse complement strand
CATATCACCCGGTTGATACCGCGCAAAAATGCATTGGGCCCTCTCTTACCCTGTTTCATCATGCTTGCATGATTGCCGTTTCCCGATCTTTTTTCAATGAAATCAGGAGCGAAACGAAAACGTGGGCCACATCGGGCCCACGTTAAAATCTGATGCGACCTGTTAAGCGGTTATCAGGCCTGGCATTCCGCCCGATACAGGCACGGGCTGACAGCACAGTCCGCAATGCGGGAAAAACAGTCTGTGTTACCCTCTGCAATCTGAATCGCATGAATCAGTTCCGGTTTCCGCAGCTTGGCTACACCTTTCAGACTCAATTCAGCAGCTTTTGCTGTCAGCTCTTTTTTTGTTACTTTCTTTGTGCTCATATTGGTTTTGTCCTTATGTATGATAAATTTGGCGCGAACAATATCCATTAATAAACTAGTCGCAAGTGAATAATAAAGTCATGCAAAGAAAGATCAGCATGGAAGCTTGTTTACTCTTACACTTTCGCCCCACAAACTGGACATCACTGGAGCAACTGTTTCCGGATTTCCACTAGTCCAGAATGCAACGGATGAGTCTCCGCTTTCTGATAATAGATGGCGACGTTGAAGCTGTCGTTCCAGTTCACAGGCAATGGCATCACCGGTATCAATCATATGGATATCTTCGCCGGCAATCTCCCTGATCAATGCAGTAATAAACGGATAGTGCGTACAACCAAGCACCAGCGTGTCCATACCCTGCTCAATCAACGGTTGCAGGAATGATGCCAGCATGTTGCGAATTTCGCCCCCGTTCAGATCGCCCGTTTCAATTTGTTCAACAAGACCCGGACAAGGCTGAACAATCAGTCTGGCATGCTGTGAAAATCGTTCTGCCAAACGATTGAATTTATCACTGGAGGAAGTCGCACTGGTTGTCAGTACACCAATGACTTTGCTTCTACTCTGAAACACAGCCGGCTTTACAGCAGGCTCCATACCAATCACCGGAAACGTATACAATGCCCTGAGATGCTGAACTGCAGCAGCCGTCGCAGTATTACAAGCCACAACAATCGCCTTGCACTGTTTCCGGGAAAGAAACGACGAAACTTCCACACAACGTTGCCGAATCAGCGATTCGGTTTTACAGCCGTATGGCATATAAGCGGAATCCGCGATATATACCAGCGACTCATGCGGCAATCGGTTTCGAATGTGCCTGAGCACCGACAGCCCCCCTACCCCTGAATCGAATATGCCTATGGCCTGCTCATCTGCCATGATTTCTCCTTTGTTCCACGTATACTAAAGCATCCCTGATCGAAGCATACAGCCCTGTGTTTTTAGTGCATCACCACAGCCATATTACCAAACCGGAGCTGCAAGCAATGCAACGGCAAATGGCGGCTTGAACCCCGGTGTACTTCCGGCAGAGTCGCTTCTCATGAATAATCCGGACAATCCTCATACATGGCTCAAGGAACATGGCGATTACCTTTATCGCTATGCCATGTCGCGTCTGCACAATGAAGAACTGGCGCAGGATATGCTGCAGGAAACGCTGCTGGCCGGCTGGAAGGGTTATGACAAATTCGCAGGCCAATCATCGATACGAACATGGTTGGTGGGCATACTGAAACATAAAATTATTGATTATATTCGTCGTGAAATCCGTGGCCGGAACCTGAAAGATGCCATTGAGTCAGACCCCACCTCAGTGTTCTTTAATGCTAATGGGAGCTGGAGCGAAGCGCCCAACGCATGGAAAGAAAATCCCGAAGACCTGTGCAAAAACGAACAGTTTCACAAAACACTGGAGTCATGTATCAGCAAATTACCGGAAAAACAACAGCTTGTGTTCCGCATGCGGGATATTGTCGGTGAAGATACCCCAACAGTCTGTAAGTGTTGCGATATTACTTCGACCCACCTTCACGTCCTGCTGCACAGAGCACGATTGACGCTGCGGAAATGCCTGAACATGCACTGGTTTGAAAAAGGAACAGATTCATGAAACAAGCTTGCCATTATGCCAGTCGTCTGGCTTCCGACAGCCTGGATCGCCCTCTGAACCTGTGGGAGCGGATAAGATTGAAACTGCATTTGTCGATGTGCAGCAATTGCCAGAACTGCGACAACAATCTGAAACTCATGCGACAAATTAATGAGCTGATGCGCATCAACGATTATGGTCATGTCCGCTTGTCAGAAAATCAACGTAAACGCCTGCACCAAGCTCTGGATAAAAAGTCGCCTGATGAATAAAATGCCGAATAAACGCTAGGGCAATGCCTCTGCTTTACCATCAAGGCGGTGAGAATAACATTTAAGGGAGCGCCGATTTTAGTGCTTCCGCGCAAGCCATCCATAACCTGCCAAATCAGGCGCGTAAGTGCCCGGTTTGTCAGCGAGGACAAAACCGCGCTTTTGCCTGAGCAAACTGATTTTTGCCAGGATAGCAATAAATCAGCACCTCCTTAACTAACCCTTGCAGGCAAAGCCACACTCCAGATATGAAAACCGCTGGTACTGCCTTTGACCTGATGTTTCTTACTGTCTTCCCTGTCAACTTTACGATCAGAATGAAAATAAACCCTGCCGTTTCCGGAAATACTGGGGGCCCCTTCTTTCGCCGGATTCCGTGTTAAGCGGGTCAAACCACGACCGTCGTGGCCGATTAGCCAGATATCCCAGTTTGTTTTGCCGGATATTGAATGGCTATCCGTGGAGGTTGCAGCGCCGCTATAGCTGTCTCCCCGGTTGGATGTAAACGCAATCCATTTGCCATCCGGACTCCAGGTTGGCTGAACATCGATATTGCGGCCTTCCGTGAGCTGAATCAGGTCTGAGCCATCCACACTCATCATAAACAGGTGCCAGCTTTTTCCTGCCTGCATGGAAAAAACCAGCCGTTGACCATCCGGCGATAAAGAAGGATTAACGCCCGCAGTCAACTCATGTTCTGCACCGTTTTTATTGATATAAACCAGATAGGGTTGTTTGCCCCGCATGGCCCAGTTATCAAATTTCGGGCCGGGGGCTTGATGCCTTGATGATGTCAGCCGTTTCGAACTCGCCCGCAAACGAACAGCTATAATACTGCCATCATCCAATATGACTGGGTTTGCCAGTTCACCGTCCAGACGCATACTACGCCGGATAATGCCACCGGCCACTGGCTTTTCCCACAGACCCAGACTATCCGCACGATAAGACAAAAAGGTCACGGTGTCGTTACCACGCCAGTTAATAGAACCCAGTACATAAGGGTCATTCTCGCTCACAATATTCACCGGATCACCATTTTCGATAAGTCGACGTGTAATCACAGGCTTTCGACGTTTTCCGGAGATCACCAGCAAATATTTTCCATCCGGAGAAACTCGCGGATACATCTCGTTTTCACCCGGTTCAAGGGTAAGCAGTTCCGCCATATCAGTTTCATCAAGCGAATCTGTAGATGTATGGGCCGGCAGAGCCGTGTCGTGTAGCCAGTCCATCAGGTCCTGGCCATGCAACAATGGCGCAAATGCCAGCATAGCCACTGTCAACCATAAGCCTCTGTACATCACATCAACCTTCGCACAACTCTTCGACTGTTCAATTGAGTTTGAGCTGCCAGATATTCCAGCCGGATATTGTGCCGGACTGAGGCTTGGCGGGATTCCGGTCAGAGTGGAAAACAATGGTGTTGTCATCCAGCCATGCAGGGCCGCCATCGACTGCATTTCTGGCATTGGTCAGCCGGGTAATCGCAAAGTTTTTCATATCCATCATATAAATGGAGGTTCTGGTTACCGTACCCTCATAATCACGGTTGGAAACAAACAACAACTTGCTTCCATCGGGACTGAACTGTGGCTCAAAATCACCAAACGGGGAATCTGTCAGCTGTACCAGTTCACTGCCATCAACGGTCTGCATCCATAAATCGTAATTTCCGTTCGTTTCGCGAACAAACACAACCTTGCGACCATCAGGTGAAAGCGTGCCGTCAAAAGCATTCGGAATCATATTCAGCTGCATCGGCTGACGGTTATACACGTACAGAACCGGCGGTTTCAATTTATTTTTATTGCCTGTTTTGGTGGCAGCATAGCCTTGTCTGCGTATAAAATTATTCGAATCATAAATACGCCATAACTGGCCGAGAAGTTCAGTATACGAGTGCTTACTGAACTCGCTCAACAGTTCGTTCTGACGCATTTTCTGCAACGTGGTATCATAACACCAGGTTTTACCATCGGGCGTGCCGTTCAAATGATATGGCGGCACATTACCGCGGAATCCGCCCATATGACCAATGGCGGCGTAGCTTTCTCCATAACCTGTCCACATCCAGGCACTGAGCGGCCCTGTCCTGTTACTGACAAATCCGACCGAACCATCCTTTATTGCCACACCAAAACGAATAGCTTCACGAATAACCATGGTTTTAACGGAACGGGATGTTGTATCGGGAGAATTCTTGGATAACCGTTCGACACGAAATTCACCATCATGATAGGTTTCAATCACCATAAAGTCCCCGGCCACGGACGGGTAAACACTATCCACACCCTTCTTTACAATCAGCGGAGATACCGGATACAGCGGCTCATCTGCCGAACGACCGTAATTACTTGCCGCCCATATTGGCGACGCCGTGAGCAGCAGGCTAAAGGTCCCTATCCATAACAGCTTTGTTTTCATTCGCTCCTCCTCAGAGTTTATCATCAGGTCGCCGGGTATTGCCTCATTGATCAGCGCCTTAAAAAAGGCGGCAAGTATGCATACCACCACGCCGCAATATTTGTGATATATATCACAAATGAACCGCTTTTAATGATTGCTTCACCGGTCGGAAACAAGGCAAAAGACAAGCGCCATTATCCGGGCAATGCTAAAATCATCCGTATTTCCGCGCAAATCGTGTTCAGGCCGGGGCTTTATTCTTTCCTGTGTTCCTTGTAATAATTGATCAGGCCATTGGTCGATGAGTCATGCCCTTTCACATCCTCATAATCATCCAGCTCCGGCAGAATTTTTCTGGCCAGTTGCTTGCCCAGTTCCACACCCCATTGATCAAAGGCATTCACATCCCAGATGATGCTTTGCACAAATGTTTTATGCTCATACATGGCAATCAGACTACCCAGTGCATGCGGTGTCAGTTTCTGGAACAGGATGGAATTGGTCGGCTTGTTGCCCGGAAAGACTTTGTGCGGCAGCAGAGATTCAAGTTTCTCACCACTGAGACCTTCAGCCTCCAGTTCTGCACGCACTTCGGCTTCGTTCTTGCCCAGCATCAGTGCCTCGGTCTGGGCAAAAAAATTGGACAACAACATGGGATGATGGCGTCCGACCGGGTTTTTGGTTTCAACCGGGGCGAGAAAATCACAGGGAACCAGTTTGGTACCCTGATGAATGAGCTGGTAAAAGGCATGCTGACCATTGGTGCCGGGCTCACCCCAGATAATCGGGCCGGTGGAATAATCAACCGGCTTGCCCGAATGCGTCACCCGCTTGCCATTGCTCTCCATATCACCCTGCTGGAAATAGGCCGGGAAACGGTGCATATACTGATCATAAGGCAACAGTGCATGCGAATCAGCATCAAAGAAATTATTATACCAGATGCCAAGCATGGCCAGAATCACCGGCACATTTTTCTCCAGTGGCGCCGTTCGGAAATGCTCATCCATATCATGCGCGCCGGCGAGCAGCTCTTCAAAATGATCCATACCGATATACAGCGCAATGGACAGCCCCACCGCACTCCACAGGGAGTAACGGCCGCCCACCCAGTCCCAGAATTCGAACATATTGGCCGGATCTATGCCAAATGCCGACACCGCCCTGGCATTGGTGGATACGGCCACGAAATGTTTGGCCACTGCGGTCTTGGTGCCGCCCCGGGTCAGAAACCAGTCCCGGGCCGTACGGGCATTGGTAATGGTTTCCTGTGTCGTAAATGTTTTGGATACAATCACAAACAGCGTTGTTTCCCGATGCAAATGGCGCAATGTCTCAACCATGTGCGTTCCATCGACATTGGAAACAAAATGCATATGCAATTTGTCACGCCCGAACGGTGTTAATGCCTCGGTCACCATCACCGGGCCGAGATCAGAGCCTCCGATACCGATATTGACAATATCGGTAATCGGTTTGCCTGTACTTCCCTTCCATGCACCGGAACGCACGGCTTCAGTAAATTCGCGCATCTGTTCCAGAACCCTGTTCACATCCGGCATAACATCCTTGCCATCGACCATAATCGGATGATTGGAACGGTTACGCAGTGCCGTGTGCAATACAGCCCGATTCTCGGTGTTGTTGATTTTCTCACCATTGAGCAATCGCTCCGTCCAGCCGGTCACATCACGCGCACGGGCCAGATCAAACAGCAGCTTCTTGGTTTCTTCCGTGATGATATTTTTGGAGTAATCCACCAGCATATCACCAACCTGAATCGAATTGCGATAAAACCGCTCCGGGTCATCAGCAAACAGATCCCGCATATGCACCTGTTTCATCGCTTCAGCATGTGTTTCCAGTTTTTTCCATTCGGACAACTGTGTCAGATCAGACACTTCCCCACCCCCTTTTGTCAGGATGCCCTGAAAAAACCGGAACATCCACACAGCCCATGGCAGACCTGCCAAAAAGCATGTTATCAAAGCAACAGATTACCTGCCCACACATAAAATACCAAGTGTCAGCTGACCTTTTCAGATATGACTCCGATTGTGCTAGGCTTGCCGACCATGGGATAGGGAGAAAAAACATGGCCGGACTCAATATAGTATTTATCGCATCGGAAGCATCACCATTGGCCAAAACAGGCGGGCTTGCAGATGTGGCCGGTTCCCTGCCGCATGCCCTGCAACAGATCGGGCATTCGGTGACTGTCATCATGCCGTTTTATCGCCGGCATATTACAGCCTCGGGAATCAGCACAACCGCACTGAATTCGAGTATCGAAATGTGGGCCGATGGCATGCAGCGCCTGTGTCCCCTGCATGAAGCTGTTGTAGACGGGCTTCGATTTATTCTTATTGAACAGGATGATCTGTATGATCGCGAAGGCCTCTACGGCCCTTCCGGCGGCGCCTATGAAGATAACCTGCTGCGCTTTCTGCTATTTGATCGTGTGGCTATGGAAGCCGCCGCTCAACTCGGCAAACCTGTAGATATCCTGCATTGCCATGACTGGCAGACCGGCATGATCCCCCTGCTTCTGCAAACACAGTACCAGCATCACCCTTCCATCGCCTCGGCCCGCTGCGTGTATACTATTCACAATCTTGCCTATCAGGGCGTATTCGGGGCCGAATGGATTCACCGGCTCGGTATGCCCAGCCACCACTTTCACCCCGACGGTTTTGAGTTCCATAGCCAGATTAACTGCATGAAAGCGGGTATTGCGTCGGCTCATGCCGTCACCACTGTCAGCCCTTCCTACGCGGAAGAGATTCTGACACCCGAATACGGCTGCCACCTGGACGGTTTTCTGCATAATCACAGTTCCAAATTGTCGGGCATCGTCAATGGTCTGAATATCGATGAATGGGATCCGCGAAAAGATTCACATATCGTCGTCAACTTCGGCGCGGGCAACATTGCCGGCAAGAAAAAGTGCAAAGCCGCACTGCAGCAACAATGCGGCCTGACCGTATCTGCCAAGACCCCCCTGATGGTATTGATCTCCCGACTGGCAGAGCAAAAAGGCATCGACCTGCTGCTGGAAAATACCCGATACTGGATCGAACGCGGCTATCAACTGGTGGTACTGGGTTCCGGTGATGCCCATTGCGAAAACATGCTGCATCATCTGGCAGAAAACTATCCCGCCAGTATGTATTTCTGGCGTGGTTTCAATGAAGCGCTAGCGCGCCAAATCTATGCCGGCGGTGATATTTTCCTCATGCCATCGCGTTTTGAACCCTGCGGGTTGGGACAATTGATGGCCATGCGCTACGGCACGATTCCCGTTGTTCGTGCTACCGGAGGCCTCAAGGATACTGTCATTGATCATGCAACCAGTCCGTCCACATCCACCGGCTTTCATTTTATCAAGGAAAGTCCGCTGGACTTCGATGCAGCCGTTGAACAGGCCATCGAAATCTATCGACAGCCACGAAAATGGTCGGCAATCCGCAACCGCGCTCTGAAACGCAATTCATCATGGGAAGCTTCGGCCATGGACTACGCCAACCTGTATCAACAATTACTGGATTCATGAATCATGTAGTCGCTGCCGATATCGGCGGCACCAATATCCGGCTGGCCATCATTGATTCGCATGGGCAGATCATCGACGAATCACGCTTGCAGGCCGAACTGAGCCAGCATGCCGAACAATCGCAGGCGGCGGCAGAAACGCATATCATTAAAACCCTGACCGGTGCGATTCAACCGTTCATTAACAAACATGCTGTCAATAAACTGGGCATGGGCTTTCCGGGTTTTTTCCTGAATCAAGGCGGCTTACTGGCCAGCTCTCCCAACCTGCCCCTGCTACAAAATTTCGCTCTGGCCGACAGACTCTCCGAGGCGCTGGATATCAGCGTATCCATTGAAAATGATGCCCTGTGTGCCGCCATCGGCGAACAGAAATATGGTGCAGGGCAAGGTTGCGCCAACCTGTTACACATCACGCTTGGCACCGGTATCGGCAGCGGACTGATTCTTAATAATATTCCCTATTCCGGTGAACACGGCATGGCCATGGAATTCGGCCACCTGTGCATCGACCACCATGATGGCCGTTTGTGCGGCTGCGGTAACCACGGCTGCGTCGAAGCCTATGCCTCGGCCACCGCACTGATGAAACGTTTTAGCGAAATTTGTCAGTGCGAAATCGTTGATACCAAATCCATTTTCGAGCAGGCGAGACAAGGCCATGCCTGTGCTGTCACCATTACCAATGAAGCCGGTAAATATCTGGGTATGGCTATGGCCGAAGCGGTCAAACTGCTGGATGTCACCACCATTACCGTCAGCGGCGGCTTAAGCGGCGGCTGGGATATTCTTTATCCGCCCCTGAAACATGAACTGGATAACAACCTGATTTCACCCCTGAAGGGCAAAGTCGATGTTCTGCCTTCCAGGCTGGATGACAATGCGGGATTGCTCGGTGCTGCAACGATTGCCAGAACAGGTAGAGCTGATACACGTTGTTTTATAACCCCGCCAAACAAAAAGCGTGGAGGGTAACCTCCACGCTTTGTCATAAAACCAGACCCGGTAGTTATGCGTTAGGTTTGATAGGCTTAAGCCTCCAGATTTCGCGGTTGTAATCCTGCATCGTACGGTCCGTAGAGAATTTACCGCTGTAGGCCGTATTCAGAATACTCATCTTCACCCATGCTTCCTGATCCTGATATGCATCTGAAGCACGCTGTTGTGCATCAACATAGGAACGGAAATCAGCGGCAACCATCCACGGGTCATTAGAGTTGCGGATCGCACCGATAATGCCTGCAAACAAACCCGGCTCAAACTGGCTGAAATGTCCACATTCCAGCAAATTCATCACACGCTGGAAATCTTCATCTCCGGCAATCATCGCATTCGGATCATAATGACCATGCAACGCTTCTACTTCATCGGCAGTTAAACCGAACAGGAAGAAGTTCTCATCCCCTACTTCTTCGCGAATCTCGATATTCGCCCCGTCCAGCGTACCGATGGTCATCGCACCATTCATCATGAACTTCATATTACCGGTGCCGGATGCTTCCTTGCCTGCTGTGGAAATCTGCTCGGACAGATCAGCAGCAGGCGCAATCACTTCCATTGCTGACACCCGATAATTGGGGAAGAACACGACCTTGAGCTTATCGCCCACATCCGGATCATGGTTGACCACATCAGCCACATTATTGACCAGCTTGATAATCTGTTTGGCCATGTAATAGCCCGGCGCAGCCTTGCCGCCAATCAATACACAGCGATTGGTCCAGTTATCTGCATCACCGCGTTTGATACGATCATACAAATGAATCACATGCAGCACATTGAGCAGCTGACGCTTGTATTCATGGATACGCTTGACCTGAATGTCGAAGATGGCATCGGGATTGAAATCCACGCCACAGCTATCTTTGACCAGTCTGGCCAGGCGTTCTTTATTTTCCCGTTTGCAATCAGCCCATTGCTGACGAAAAGCAGCCTCTTCTGTCAGAGGCGCCAGTTTACGCAGCTGCTGCAAATCGGTAATCCAGTCCTCACCAATCTTCTCATCGATCAGACGGGAGAGCGGCTTGTTGCACCAGCCCATCCAGCGCCGCTGGGTAACACCATTGGTCTTGTTGTTGAATTTCTCGGGCCACAGCTCATTGAAATCCCTGAACAGGCCTTCGACCAGCAGATCGGAATGCAGCTGCGCCACACCATTAACCGAAAAACTGCCGACAATGGCCAGATAGGCCATGCGCACCTGCTGCACATCGCCCTCTTCAATAATCGACATGCGGCGCTGACGCTCCACATCGCCCGGCCATTTTTCAGCCACCACAGTGAGGAAACGTGCATTGATCTCATAAATAATATCCAGTAAACGCGGCAAGAGACGTCCGAATAAATGAACCGGCCAGCGTTCCAGTGCTTCGGGCAACAGGGTATGATTGGTATAGGCCATCGTCCTGGTGGTAATTGCCCAGGCTTCATCCCACTGCAGACGATATTCGTCCATCAACAGACGCATCAATTCGGCAACAGAGACTGTCGGATGTGTGTCATTGAGCTGGAAACAGTTTTTATCGGCAAAGTTGCTGAAATCGCGGCCATGACGATCCACCCAGCCACGCAGCACATCCTTGATACTGGCCGAAGCCAGAAAATACTGTTGACGCAAACGCAGTACCTTACCGTTTTCACTGGCATCGTTCGGATACAGCACCATGGAAATATGTTCCGCTGCATTTTTTGATGCTACGGAACCGGCATAATCACCGGCATTGAATTCACCCAGATCAAATTCATCGGTCGCTGCCGACTTCCACAAACGCAGGGTGTTAACGGTATTATTCTTGAAGCCCGGAATCGGCGTATCGTAAGGAATCGCCAGGACATCCTGCGTATCGGCCCAGCGGCATCGCATGATACCCTGATCATCATGATAATATTCAGTATGACCACCAAAGTGAACGCGCTGGGTATATTCCGGTCGGGTGATTTCCCATACATTACCATAATTCAGCCAGTGATCAGGCTCTTCAAGCTGATAACCGTTCTGGATCAGCTGCCTGAACATGCCGTATTCGTAACGAATACCATAACCGGTTACCGGCAACTGCAGCGTTGCACAACTGTCAATAAAGCAGGCGGCCAGACGCCCCAGACCACCGTTACCCAGACCGGCATCGCGTTCCATCTCTATCTTTTCTTCATAACTCAGGCCCAGCTGATGCAAAGCATCGGCGGTTTCACCATCGAGACCCAAATTGAGTATGGCATTGCCCAGTGCACGCCCCATCAGAAATTCGAGTGACAGGTAATAGGCGCGTTTGCCATCTTTTTCGATGTATGCGTCCTTGGTGTTTTTCCAGTTCTCCATCAGGTGATCGCGAATGGTGTAGGCCAGTGCCTGATATTTGTAATGATTGGACTGGCTGCTGGTGTGCTGACCCAGTGTGCGCAAATAGTGCCGCTGGATTCCTTTCACCAGCCCGGCAGCGTTTTTATCCAGAGCCGGAACATCGGTGATATTGTGCTTTGGGTTATGCTTGGATGCAGACTTTTCTGTCATGAGGGTTGCCTTGTGGGGATGCATTTTTTTGCGGCGCATGCTGTCCAAACAGCCCCTTCAGGTCAATCTGAAAGCACTGGCAAGGCAGGGCAATCGCATTAAAATCCTGAGAGGCTAGCGTTAACGGGAGAAGCGTCTCTGCCGATGTGTCTCAACGTTTTTTGAGTTTAATCCGCATCAGGATTCGGTCTATATTATCCTTATAAATCAGTGTCTTGTGGCCTTTATCATGGTATAAT
>JBHHTY010000049.1:0-12216 GCA_046753565.1 Mariprofundus sp. | reverse complement strand
AATGACCGTTTTGAACCAAAAAACCTGTCAAGCTTTATTTTGCTGAATAGTTACGATGATTTAAATTGACCGAATCAACCTTTTCTTGTCAGTCGACAAGAAAAGGTTGATTCCAATTGGCGAAGCAATGAGTCTAATTTTTGTTGCACATGACATTGCAGTAAAAGGTAAATATGTTTGGTTGAACAAAGTAGATGTTTACCTTTTTCTGACAATAAAATGTCAATAAAAAGTAGACTGTTTGGAGTATAATACTCCCATGTGACTAATGTATCCAATTAGGGCAGAACTTAGCCGCTCGCATGTTTGAATAGCAATGCAAATCGCCCTATTAAGATCCAGCCTTTTGAAGGATTTTCGTGCCTCCCATCTTCCACAGCACAATACCGCCGGGCAGAGCAGCAATAAACAGCACCAGCACCCACAAGGCAGCCATGGCTCCGGCTGCTTCGGCAGAAGCCCCGAACCATGTGGCAAGCCCCACATATCCGGCTTCCCGAATGCCGAAGCCGTTAAAGGAAACGGGTAAAGCTGAAGCCAGTGCTACCAGACAAACCATAAACCCGTAAGCATACCATGACATCTCCATTCCAACCGCCATACCCAGCAATACATGCGCCTGCACAACCAGTATTTGAAACACAATGGATACGGGAAGACTTTTCCACCAGGCAGTCTGGAACACAGGGGTGGTTAACGGTAACAATTTCCAGCCGGATAATTTACCACTCCAGCCGGATGCTACCAGTCGAGGCCACCACCAGGGTAATGTTAGAAGCATCCCGAAAAACATGAGCAGCCCGGCATTCCACACCACAAACCACATCAAGGGGATATCGAGGAATAACATACAGAAAGAAACGACCAGCCCCAGCCCCGCGACACCGTTGACGCGTTCCAGAATCACACTGGCCGCAGCCGGCCAGCCGGCATTCTCCTTGCCTCTGGCCAACAACCAGCCGCGTGCCACATCCCCGCCAATGATCGACGGCAGAAACAGACTCAGAAACATACCGAGAAAATAGATTTGAATTTTCTTCACGGTAACCACCGCAAGCCCCAACCCCCGGGCCAACCATGTCCAGCGGATGGCTGAAAACACCTGCCCGATAATCAGACAGCAAACAGCTGCTGCAACCAATGGCCAGTCAGCAGTTTTCAGCAACTTGTAAATATCGGAAAGATCCAGCGCCCAGCCAAGATAGGCCAGCAACAGGGCCGAAAGCAATAATTTGATCCAGAGCATTTAAAGTTCGCGAAGAGAGCAAGGAACGAAGAAAAGTGTGCGGCAATCTACTCTGTCACACCTGATGCCTGACATATCTCCCTTCACCCTTTTCGACTCACTCCCTGTCTTCTTCACGCACACTGTAATGACGACGCCCGGTTGATTCGTAATAGGTGCGCGCCTGCATTTCCAGTATCAGGCCAATACCGAACAACAAAATACCGGTGACAATCATCAGCGACCCCAGCTGCAACATGGGGCGTCCGGCCAGTTCCGCCCCGAACAGCAATTTGTCCATGGTCAGCCACAGATCGATAAACAATCCACTGACCAGCGAAATCAGTCCGGCCGGGCCGAACAACTGCAAGGCCCGATCCGTAAAACGCTGGAAAAACACAATCAGCAGCAGATCTACCAGCACGCGTACGGTACGGCCAATGCCGTATTTACTCTCCCCAAAGCGGCGCGGACGATGGTTGACCACCTCCTCGCCGATTCTGGCACCATAAAGATCAGCCAGCGCTGGCAGGAAACGGTGCTGTTCACCGTAAATGCGTAAATTCTTGGCCACATCGGCACGCATCAACTTCATCGGACAGCCATAATCATGCATGCGCACCTTGGTAGTGCGACGGATCAGCGCATTGGCAATTTTGGAGGGAAGATTGCGTGACAGGCTGGCATCCTGACGATCCTTGCGCCAGCCATTGACCATATCCAGATCATCCTGATGCATGCGCTTCAGCAATTTCAGGATATCAGCAGAATCCGTCTGCAAATCCCCGTCCATATACACAATGTACTGCCCTTTTGCCCGCTCGAACCCCGCACTCATGGCAGCCGTCTGTCCAAAATTGCGCCTGAGCTGAATCAGTACCACCCGATTATCCGTCTGCTGCGCCTTGATTGCAGCTTCTACGGTTCCATCATCGGAACCGTCATCGACAAGAATCAGTTCATATGCATAACCGGCAAGTTTCTCCGCCACCTCTGCAACCAGTAGCGGCACGTTTTCCTCTTCCCGATACAGCGGTACAACAATCGAAATCAGTGATGATTCAGTCATGATTCTCCTTTCCCTACCTAGCTACTCACAGGCTCCTGCGGCTGCAAACTCAGCAGCAACAGCCAGCGACGAGCATACATTCCGTACACTCGGGTATGCACAATAAGATAGGGAATAATCTCTTTTGGCAACAGTTCAAGCGCTTCCTGCGGCATGACAACGGCTTTGCCAGCCACCAGCCATTCCCCGACCTTTTCTGTTTCAGTCAGCATCGGCAGGCGACCACCGTGATAAAACAGCAGCGATGGCTGGAAATAATGGAATGTCGCCAACGCATTGCCATCGAAACCGGCTGCAGTTGCCGCACTGGCCAGTGCCGGGCTGATTTTATTGTGATCAATCCCCTTCACCGACCAGCCGGCCAGCAGTATCATCGAAACAGCCATAGCTGCTGTCAGAATCAGCCGGATATCACCCCAAGCCTTCCCGTTGCTGTTCTGCAACCAGCTTTTTTTCCATAATAACCAGACCGAAGCCAACAATAGCGGCAACATGGCCAGAATATAATAACCCTCGCCCGGCCACTGTTTCTCCAGTCCCAGCCCTCCACCAACAACGATGCCCGCCGAAAGCAGCAATGCTGTCCAGACCAGCCAGCGCAGCGCACGCTGACGCAATTCAGTCGATGCATCCGCCCAGCCCAGTGCCATCAGCATGGCTGCAGCGGGAAACAGGGGCAACACATAATTCGGCAGCTGTGTCTGCGCAATGCTGAAAAAGAGAATGTACACACCAATCCAGCACAGCATGAACAGGCGAACCGGTTCCTGTCGAAGGGATTTCAAACGCCATGAACCGAACCACAGCATGGCCGCCAGCAAACCGGTCCACGGGAACCAGCCCAGCAGCACGCTGATCACATACAAACCAGGAAAACCGCGGTGCCCCTGTAACGGGTCGGTAAAACGGTCGATATTATGATGAAAAATAAAACCTTCGAGCCAGACACCATGGGTCATCACACCCACAGCAATATACCATGGCAATGCCACTGCCAGTGCAATCGCCACACCCTTGAACGGATGAAACAGGCGCCAGCTTTTCCAGTCTCCCAGCAGCGTCAGAAAAGCGGCAATGATCAGCAGAGGCATCAAGCCGGCAATCGGGCCCTTGGCCAGGGTTCCTATGCCTATCGCAACATAAGCAGTGATCAGCAAGCCGGGCATGTTTGCTGATGGCTGCCGTTTTTGTTCCAGATATGCAATTAACAGGGCCGGCAATGCAATTCCGAGTGCCAGCATCAACAATGGGTCCGGCACTGCTGCCCTTGCAATAACAATAATATGCAGGGCTGTTGCAAATGTAGCTGCCGCCATCAAGGCGGTATTATCGCGTACAACAGGAGCGGATGCAGCCATCAAACGCCGCGTCATCGTCCAGATCACCAGCACCAGCCCGGTCATGGAAAGCGCCGAAGGCAATCGTGCCGTCCATTCATTGACACCGAACAGGGCATCCAGCGGCATCATCAGCCAGTAAATCAGGATCGGTTTATCGAAACGGTAATCGCCATTGAACATCGGCACCCACCAGTTGCCAGCCAGCAGCATTTCACGGGCGCAAACCGCATTGTTGGGTTCATCCACATCCCACAAACTGTGACCACCCAGAAAGGTGAAAAAACTGGCTGCGCACATCACCAGCAACCAGAATACAGGTTGTTTCAATAGCGGTTGAACCTCGGCTCTGTGTGAGTAGTCGGCCATTGGCATGCTCAGTCTACCCCGTTCAGCCACTGCTGAAGATTTTGTTTCAGGCTAACGCAGTCGCCATGCAACAGAACACGTTTTCGCCGCGATGTCGCTCCTGATGTGATTTCCACCTCGGAAAGCGCCAGCCCCATGGCCCCGGCAATCACCCTGACAATAGCTTTGTTGGCCTTTCCATCCTGCGCAGCTTCACTGATCGCAATTTTCACCGCATCACCATGCAAGCCGCGCAATTGCGGCCGCCGCGCACCGGGCTGGGCATGGACATTCAGATAAAGGCCATCTTTGCCTTCACAACAGATTTCGGAGATGCTGTCTGCATGCATAAATGTTCAGGCTAAAGCATCGACATGGCGATGCGATTCAGGCTCGAGACCAGAAAGTCATCCAGAAACATGATAAGCAGCAATACAATCAACGGTGAAAAATCTATACCGCCGATATAGGGCACCCTTTTTCTGACCGGAAACAACAGGGGTTCGGAAAGCTGGTTGATGATACGCACAATCGGATTATACGGATCCGGCGATACCCACGATAACACGGCACGGGCAATAATCACGATTGTCGCGGTCATCAGCAGGATATGCAGCACGCCGGCCACCGCCTGTAAAAGATAACCCAGAATAAACATGTTCAGCTCAGCTCCTCGGAACGTTTACTGGCAGCCATCACACCCTGACGAACAGCTGCAGGCAAACCCATCTCATACATCACATCCAGCGCCGCCTGCGTGGTACCGCCCGGACTGGTCACCTGATGACGCAGTGCTTCAGCCGAACGCCCGCTGTCAGCCAGCATTTTTCCTGCTCCCAATGCGGTCTGGGCTGCCAGTTTGGCGGCCACAGTTTCATCCAGCCCCAGCTTGATACCGGTCGCCTGCATCACTTCAGCCAGCAAAAAGAAATATGCCGGGCCGCTGCCGGAAACAGCTGTCACGGCATGCATCATTTTTTCCTGATCAACGCGTAACGATTCACCGCATGCATCCAGCACATATTCTGTACGCAATTTGTGCATTTCATCGGCCTTGCTGAACAGCACCGACATACCCACACCCAGCAGGGCCGGCGTATTGGGCATGACCCGGACAATATGCACATGCTCTCCGAGCCACTCATGCAACGATGCCGTACTCACTCCGGCAGCTATACTGATCACCGTAGCATCGGCTTTCAGGGATACGGAGAGACCTTTCACTGCGGCCTGCATCTGTTGCGGCTTTACTGCCAGCACCAGCACATCCGCACAAGCTGCTGCATCAGCATTGCAGTCCACACAACGGATCCCATATTGCTGCACAAGTTCATTGCGGCGAGCCTGTTGTGGTTCAGACACACAGATCTGATCACAGGCATGGCCACCCCGTATCAATCCCGCAATCAATGCCTCGGCCATATTGCCGCCGCCAATAAATGCTATGTTTAGTCCCTGCATGTTTTTCCCTTATCCTTTGATGCTGATTCCATTCCAGCACGATAATCCATATTACTCAAAAACGCAGGATTCATCAGTTCCTCTGCGTTCGCACATCCCAGTCACCGAACAGAACAGAACCCAGACGTACCATGGTTGCACCTTCCTGCACGGCAACCCGGTAATCACCACTCATGCCCATACTCAATTCGAGATTGTCCGCCCCCCGCAGGCTTCCACCGAACAGGGTGTCCCGCAAGCTCCGCACTGCCCGAAACGCCTGCCGAACATCGCCGTCACGCGGTGCCATGCACATCAGTCCGGCCAGTTGTAAACCCTGCACATCAGCCAGCGCCTGAATCAATGCAGGCGCTGCATCCGATTGCACCCCGTATTGCCCCGGTACGTTGGCAATATTGATTTGAATCAGCACCGGCAATGTCCTGCCGCTAACATGCCTCGCCACAGACCGGGCGGTTTCCAGATTATCACAGCTGTGCCACATGGCGGCATGGCGGGCGATGTACTTGGCCTTGTTCTTCTGCACCGGCCCGATCATATGCCATTCACACTCCGGCCATTGGCCGGCACGGTCGCGCAAATTCTGGGGGCGAGATTCAGCAAACCTGGTATGGCCGGCTTCCTTCAAAACCTGTACCGCATCATCCGGCGCATATTTACTGACAGCCAGCATAGCAACGCCGCTATCACGCATTTCATCACGAAGCTGTTGATAACGCTGAACAAGCTGTTGTCGATTCACCGCAATCCACCTTTTATGACGCTTCTGTATCCCATTGAACACGCTGTTCCAGTGCTCTGCTCAGGGTATGTTCATCCAGATATTCCAGCTCACCGCCTTCCGGCACACCCCTTGAAATTCGTGAAATTCTCACATTTTTATGCTGATAACGATTGGCCAGATAATGTGCTGTTGCCTCACCATCCACAGTGGCACTGGTTGCCAGAATCATCTCCCTGATTCCCTGTTCAACCCGCCGATCCAGTGCAATCAGTCGAAGCTGTTCCGGCCCTATACCATCTATCGGACTCAGACGCCCACCCAGAACATGATAGCTGCCACGATAACCGTGTCCGCGCTCCATCATCAACACATCCACCGGTTGCTCGACCAGACAAATGATGCCCGCATCACGCTTCACATCATGGCAAAAATGACACTGTTCCTGCTCGGAAAAACAGCCACAGGTTTCGCAAAAACCCACCTGCTCATGCAGCGATTTGAGTGCATCAGCAAGATGCTCCGAATCGGCAGCAGATCGAGACAACAGGTTCAGCCCCAGGCGCATGGCTGTTTTCGGGCCAATACCGGGCAATGTGGCCAGCATTTCAATCACCCGTGCCAGCGGCGCCGGAACGCCCGGCAAGTGAATCAAAGAGAGAAACCGGGCGGCAACGGCATGCCGGCCATCAAGCCCTGCTGCTTTTGCTTTTGTGTTTCAGAAACTTTTTGAGATGCCTGATTAAAAGCGGCTGCAACCAGATCTTCAATCAAATCCTTGTCCTGCTCATTCCACACGGACGGATCAATCGAAACGCGACGCACAAGCTGGTCACCGCTCATAACCACCTGAACCATGCCGCCACCAGCTTCGCCGGTCACTTCCAGAGCAGCCATCTCTTCTTGCATTTGCTTCATGTTTTCCTGCATTTTCTTGGCCTGCTGCATCATCTTTCCGATATTCATTTACTTGCTCCTGTTATTTTTCAATCCAGCCTTTGCATATCCCGGACTTCAGAATCTGTCTCCGAACCACTACGCGGGTGATTCATCCTCCGAAACCCCGGCAGGCAGAACTTTAACCAGTCTGGCATCCATTTCCCGCATCAAGGCCTGCACATGCGGGTCATCTTCCGCGCCTTTTCGCAAACGCGCTTCTTCATACCTGGCCTGCCTGGCGCGCTCCTGAGACAGCGATTCTCCCTCATGCTCCGTCCGCGATTCCCACAACACCTCACGCCCAAGCCATTCGGCAAAAGCCATGCGATCACTGGCCGCAATAGCGCGTTGCTGATGCTGATCCAGCGCCAGCCGAACCGTGTTATCTTCAAATTCAATACAGATCACATGATCCAGCATGGCCGACACACCGGGCTTTACTTCACCAAATGCTTCCACAGCCTGTTGCCACGTCGAAAAAACACGACCGGCCGCTGTTTTCCCAGACCCGACGAATGGTAAAGGGCCAGCATCACCATCCTCTTTCGACATCTCCGGCCCATCTATCGGAGAACTGTCCCGAACCACTTCTACTGTCGCTGTCTCTTCAATATCAGTGAATGACGGTGAGGCCGTTCGGTCTTGTCGTTCGCCTTCAGAACCGGTAACGGCAGACACAGCGGATATTGCATTCAGTCCACACAAACGCAGCAGCAGCATTTCAGCCCCCATTCGTTCATCAACCAGCGCCAAATCCCGGATACCGTGCAACAATACCTGATAGCGCAAATCCAGTGCCTGGGCATTCAGCCGTGCTGCCTGACTGCCCAGCCATGCACGGCGATCCGCATCCATCTCATGGTCCAGCAAAGCGGAATCCACCTGTAAACAGGCCAATTGATGCCACAGGCGTATCAATTCCTCCAGCATAGTGCGCGGCCCGTGCCCGCTGGAAACCTCTTTGCGCAAGCACTGCACGGCGCGCACCGAATCGGCGGCAAATACCGCTTCTGATAATGCACAAGCCTGTGCATAACCCACCATGGCCAGAGCAGCCATCACATCCTCAACAGTTAAATGATCAGATGAATAAGCCAGCACACGTTCAGCCAGTGATAATCCGTCACGTACGCTGCCATCAGCGGCCTGTGCAATCGTGCCAACAGCTTCAGCATCAGCCTGTATCGATTCAGCCTCAAATACATGTTTCAGATAACCGGCAATTTCACCCTGGCCAAGCCGGCGCAAATCAAAACGCTGACAACGGGAACGCACGGTGACCGGCAATTTATCGGACTCGGTCGTGGCCAGTATGAACATGACATGCGCCGGTGGCTCTTCCAGCGTTTTCAGCAAGGCATTGAATGCATTTTTGGATAGCATGTGCGCTTCATCAATAATATAGACCTTGGTTTTTAATGTGGCCGGCGGATACCGGACACCATCAAGGATTTCCCGCACATCATCGACTCCGGTATGACTGGCCGCATCCATCTCCTGCACATCGAGATTGGCGCCATTGGCAATGGCCTGACATGCAGAGCACTCACCACAGGGCTCTCCCTGATCCGGCTGTTCGCAATTCACCGCCATCGCCATCAAACGGGCTATGGTGGTTTTACCTACGCCCCGGATTCCACATAACAGATAGGCATGGGCCAGATTCCCGCTGGCCAGAGCATTTTTCAGAGTGCGTACCACAACATCCTGACCGACAAGATCAGCAAATTTCTGTGGTCGCCAGCGCCGGGCCAATACCAGATAGGACATGCGGCCACTCTACGTTTTGCCCCCGGCCGCGCAATGCCTCAACAGTTCTTTTTATGATATCTCAAGGGCCCATAAAACCACGCCATGAAAAAGCCCGCTACAGTGAGCGGGCTTTTCGTCATTCAGCTAGAAATTCATCACGACATTTCAATCAAGGCGGGTGCGTTCTTCCTGTTCCTGCGCCGTTTTGCATTCAATACAAAGCGTTGTCACCGGACGAGCCTGCAATCGCTTGAGGCTGATATCACCACCGCATGCATCACATTCGCCGAACTCGCCTTCCTTGATGCGTTCGATGGCCTGGTCAATCTTTTTGATCAACTTGCGCTCGCGATCCTTGATTCGCAGTTCAAAGTTCCGGTCGGTCTCCATACTGGCCTGATCAGTCGGATCCGGGAATGAAGTCTGTTCCTGCTCATGCATGCAGTGCATGTTCTCACTCTGCCCGGCTTCCAGTTCGGTCTTCCAGTCGATCAGCTGCTTTTCAAAATCTGCCAATTGTTTCTTGGTCAGTGCCATTTCATCCTCCTGCCAGTAGGCAATCCGAAAAAACGGAATTGCCAAAAGGGCGCGAACCTTAGCGATTCCTGCGAATGGTGTAAATAAAGGCTGTGTCAGAGAATTATAACACTGAAGCAAAAAGAATACGACAGTTTAAAACAACATCTTCAGGGCCAAATATCATCACCCTGCACAGTTCAGCTGTAGCGATACCATGCCATGATCCCGGCACCTCCGATCAGGCAACCCCTTGCAATCATTCTGATATTGAAATAATTGTCACAGCCAACATCTGCAAACCGGGCTTGCAGCCCTAAGCTCTGCCTCTTATGCTCTGCTAACAGGAAATCGACAGGCACTACAGCCTTGGGGAGTCATCATGGAAGTATCCGAACTGCTGGCGTTCACCGTAAAAAACAATGCATCAGACCTGCATTTGTCATCCGGTGAACCGCCTATGATCCGAATCCACGGTGATATGACCCGCATCAAAATGCCGGATATCGACAGGCGTGATGTGCAGGGCATGGTCTATGACATCATGAGCGATATGCAGCGCAAAACATTCGAGGAGCACATGGAAATCGATTTTTCCTTCTCACTCGGTGAAATTGCCCGTTTTCGTGTCAATGTCTTTGAACAACGGCGCGGCATGGGTGCTGTATTCCGCGTGATCCCCAATGAAGTCCTGACTCTGGATCAGTTGAACTGCCCTCAGGTATTCCGGGATATTGCCATGATGCCGCGTGGTATCTGTCTGGTCACAGGCCCAACCGGATCCGGTAAATCAACTACGCTGGCCGCCATGATCGATCACCGTAATGATGTCGAGCGCGGTCACATTCTGACCATTGAAGACCCTATTGAGTTTGTCCACCGTTCCAAAAACTGTCTGATTTCCCAGCGCGAACTGGGGCCACATACGCACTCATTCGCCAATGCATTGCGCAGCGCCCTGCGCGAAGATCCGGATGTCATTCTGGTCGGCGAATTGCGCGATCTGGAAACCATTCGTCTGGCTTTGACTGCAGCTGAAACCGGTCACATGGTATTCGGAACACTGCATACATCATCGGCTCCCAAAACCATTGACCGCATCATCGATGTCTTTCCGGCCGGGGAAAAAGAGATGGTACGTTCCATGCTCTCTGAATCGATTCGGGCCGTTATTTCGCAAACCCTGATCAAAACCGCCGATGAATCCGGGCGTATCGCTGCCCATGAAATCATGCTGGGAACACCGGCCATCAGAAACCTCATTCGTGAAAACAAGATCGCCCAGATGGTGTCTGTCATGCAAACCTCTGTACGGGAAGGCATGCAAACACTTGATTCAAATCTCCAGCAACTGGTTCAATCGCGTAAAATCACCCAGCAGGCGGCAATGGAAAAGAGTAGCAACAAGAAACTGTTTGGTGGAGGCTCGGTCTAGGCATGGAAGATATTAAAAGGCTCAGATTTAACTGCTCACTGATGATCCGCCTTGTGCCCGAAATATGATTGCTGCTGATTCGCAACAACCGTCTATTAAGCAACTGCTGTCTGTCATGAATAAACTGCATGCATCAGACATCTACCTTACCGCAGGCATGCCGCCTTCCTATCGCATTGACGGTATTGTCCAAACCATGAGCCAGCCGCCACTGACTGCGCTACAATGCGAACAACTGTCCGATTCCATCATGACTGATAAACAGCGTGATATATTTGCCAACGAGCATGAAATGAATCTTGCACTTGCACTGGATAAAACCGGCAGGTTCCGGGTCAATATCTTTCGCCAGCGTGGACATGTGGGCATGGTGATTCGCAAGATAAACCTGATAATCCCCACCCTTGATGAGCTGGGTTTGCCGGAAATATTCAGGGACATCGTCATGGAGCCCCGTGGACTGGTTCTGATGGTGGGAGCAACCGGCTGTGGTAAATCATCTTCCCTGGCCGCAATGATCGACTGGCGCAATAGCAACCAGACAGGCCATATTATTTCTATCGAAGACCCTATCGAATTTCTGCATCAGCATAAAAAATCTGTCATTACCCAACGAGAAATCGGCACGGATACCCTGGAATATCAGGCAGCACTGAAAAATACACTCAGGCAGGCGCCGGATGTCATTCTGATTGGAGAAATCCGGGATCGGGAAACCATGGAACATGCGATTGAGTTCTCCGAAACTGGACACCTGTGTCTGGCCACATTACATGCCAACAATGCCAACCAGGCACTGGAGCGTATCATCAATTTCTTTCCGGAGGATTTGCATCCGCAGGTCTGTCTGAATCTGGCCCTGAATTTGAAAGCCGTATTATCGCAACGGCTGGTCAGATCACTGGATGGCAAACGATTGCCAGCTGTGGAAATACTGATCAATACACCTCGTATTTCCGATCTCATCGCCAAATGGGCCATCTCCGATATCAAGGAAGCCATGGCCAGCGGAAAAAATTACGGCATGCAGACGTTTGACCAGGCTTTGCTGGCTCTGTGGATGGATGGACTGATCACCGAAAATGAAGCACTGCGTCATGCAGACTCGGTAAACAACCTTCGGCTGAAAATTAAAATGGTGAACTTACAGGATTCCGGTGATCATGCAGGTGATCTGGAACAGATGTCGGGCAATATCCGATCACGCGATCTGGATGTCTGATTACCCGGCCTCAAATACTACCTATGGAAGCGAACTGCATTCACTCAGGCTGTGAGTCAAATCTGGCCAGAGACTTGATCGCATGCCGAATGATCTGCGTATCACCCCGAAGCCCTTCCTTGCCCCCGTTGATCTGCGGCAATTGAATCGCCTCACCCACCACCACTCTGGCGCGACTGCGACGATAAAAT
>JBHHTY010000048.1:0-13051 GCA_046753565.1 Mariprofundus sp. | reverse complement strand
ATTTATTGCCATCCTGGCAAAAATCAGTTCGCTCAGGCAAAAGCGTGGTTTTTCCCTCGCTTACAAATCAGGCCCTTTCGTGCCCGATTTGGCAAGCCGTCCATGGCCTGCGCGGGAGCGCCGAATGAATCAGCGCCTCCTTTTGTAATCTCTGTCACAGGCAGCGCCGATGACACCCCTAGCGTGCGCCCTGCACTGAAAGTCATTTAGCCTTACTACAGGAGTTGTTAGCAATGAAGATTTCACCATGGATATGGATGGTTATTGCCACCGCACTGCTCAACGCATGCGGTAATGCGGATGACCAGCGCAGCATGTCTCCCGATGCCATTGCTGCGAAAAATGTCGCCGATATACATGCCGCACTGGATCAGGCCAACAAAGCGACCAAAGCTATTGAAGCCGCCGATACCGACAGGCAAAAGGCATTGCAACTGGCAAAAGACCGGCGCAAGGCTGTGGAAATATCCATTGCCAGACTGACAAAACAATCCGAGATGCTGAAACAGGATGCCGAAAACAAAACCCGCTGGGCGAACCTGATGCAGGAACGGGCCATCGAAGCCCGACAGACACTGTTACAGGCCGCGCTGGAACAGTCGCGGGCAGAAGAACTGGTGGCCGAGAAAAAGCAGGCCGTAGAGAAAGCACGTATTCAGGCGGCCATTCATCAGGATATCCTCAAACGGGCCGTACAGGAGAAAGTCGAAGCGGAGCAGCTGGCTGCAATTGTGATAGAAGCAAAAAAACTGGCCGCGTTATCACTGTCTGAATCTGATCAGATCCTCGAAGCTCCTGTACAAATGCTGGCAAGCCATGCGTCTCCCGCAGCCCCACGCAAAGCCCGAACCCCTGCTGCGCTGAAAACCGCGCCGAAACATCATAAGAGCGTTGCCAGCAAAAAAGCAGACACAACCATGGCAAAAAAAGAACCCCGGCATACCACTCCGGCTACCGGCAATGCTCCTGAAAGCAAACCCGCATCTGAAATACAACTGGCCAGTACAGAGGCAAAAGCAACGGCAGACCCGGTTCGAGGCCATGCTCTGGCACAAAAATGCCAGTTATGTCACAGCTTTGAACCTGGCCGGAAAGCAAAATTCGGCCCCGCGCTATTCGGTATTGTCGGCCAGCAGGCCGGTAAAGTACAAAATTACAAATACGGCAATGCACTGGCCACAGCCAGCTTCACATGGAATGAACCGGAGTTGACCGAATGGATCTGCAATTCGGGCAAAACCATCAAGAAGCTGACAGGCGACAGAAATGCCCGCACAACAATGCCCAACCAGAATGCCTGTGGGCAAAAGGCCCGGGATATCGTCGCCTATCTGGGCACCCTGAAAGCACAGGCGTCCAATACGGTCCGCACCGGCAATTTATAACGAAAAATCAGACGCGGACTGCAAACCGGACCACACCATCAAAACAAAACGCCCTGTTGCATCTGCAGCGGGCATTTGTTTTTATACCGGCTTTTCGATCAATTCGATGGCATAACCATCCGGATCCCGAACAAATGCAATCACAGTATTCCCATGTTTCATCGGGCCAGGCTCCCGGCTGATCACACCGTCATCACCACGAATTCGATCGCACACCGCATAAATATCGTCAACAGCGATGGCGATATGGCCAAAAGCATTGCCATGATCATAGGATTCAGTATCCCAGTTCCAAGTCAATTCGATAACTGCTGTATCCGATTCGTCGCCATAGCCGACAAATGCGAGTGTGAACCTGCCGCCCGGATAATCCTTGCGGCGCAACAAACGCATGCCCATCACGCGGGTATAAAAATCAATCGACTTATCCAGATCGCCGACTCGAATCATGGTGTGCAATAAACGCATGTGAACTTGCTCCTGTCTTGACTGAAGGTTCGGATTAGCGTGGCAACAGCCCCTGTTGTCGAGCCAGCCATTTGGTCATGATCATCCATATAGGGCTGAACAGCAGCGTCATGGCAATCACGATGACCGTCAATTCGTGCAACCCTTGGCTGAGAATACCGGCAAACGCGCCGACCGAAGCCAGCAGGAATGAAAATTCTCCAATTTGACTAAGCAACCCGCCGGTTATCAGGGCCATGCCCCAACTTTCACCAAGCGCACGCATCACGAACACATTTACGCCTGAATTAAACAGGAATACGACGGCGGTTGCACCGATCACCAGCGGCAGATGAGACATCAGATAATTCGTATCCACCATCATCCCCACCGAGAGGAAAAATATCATCACGAAAATCACGTAAACTGATTCCAGGTGTTCATGTACCCAGTCGGACTGATCGCTTGATGCCAGAACCATGCCGGCAAGAAATGCGCCAAGGCCGGGGGATAAACCCAGCCATGATGTCAGTGTGGCAGCCGCCAAACAAAGGAAAAGCCCCAACAGCACCCGTTTTTCAATAGTGCCTTTTAGAAAGGCAGGGATGTGCAGCATGCCTGTTTTGATCAAATAGATGGCAATGGACAGCAGAACTACGCCACCGATGGCCTGTTTGAGCAACTCTGATGCATGGATTTCGTTATCCCCGATCAGGCTCAGGACAATCATCATGGGCACGATGGCCATATCCTGCACCAACAGTACGCCAACAGCATTCTGACCGAACGGTGTATCCATTTCCCCAGCATCCTGCAATTCCTTAAGCACCACAGCCGTACTGGAGAGTGAAATCATAAAACCGAAAAGAATGCCCAGATTGGCCGGTAGTTGGAATGCCCACACCAGCCCCAGACAAACCACGACGCTGATCGCAATCTGGATTGCCGTACCGATTACAGCGATACGCCAACGCTCCATTAATTTGGGAATGGATACTTCCATGCCCACGAAAAACAGTAGCATCACTACGCCGATTTCGCCCACACGGGTGACGATTTCCTGATCATGGATAACACCCATAACCGATGGCCCCAGCATGATACCGGAAATAATATAGGCCACGACAATTGGAAGGCCGACACGCACAGCCAGATAACCGATAGCCAATGCGACCGACAAAACAATCGTGATATCCATCATCATGGGATCCAGATGCATGCCTCTTCCTGCTCCTTTGGTACTGTCTTTTATCCGGCAACCTGCCAATCAGCATCTGCCTTGATGGCTGTATTCCTCAGCTTTGCAGGATACACGCAAAAGCTATCGGATATCCAGACTTCCGTCTGTATGCAACCCTGCAACATTCGACCAAACTTGTGTGAAGTTCCCACTTCAGGCATTTTTCGCCGCCGACATTTTTTCAAGGAGCCCAGATGCCTTCCCCGATGATGCATGCCGAGATCACCTGCCTGAAACTGGTGCACAGCGGCAAAGTCCGCGATATGTACGAAATTGATGACGACCATATCCTGATTGTTACCACTGATCGCCTGTCTGCTTTCGATGTGATTCTGCCGACACCGATTCCCGGCAAAGGCGCGGTTTTGAATGCTGTGTCCGATTTCTGGTTCAACAAACTGTCCCATATTGTTGCCAATCAGGTTTCCGATATGCCGCTTGATGAAGCCATTCCCGACGCGGAAGAGCGCCGGCGTGTGGCATCACATGCCATCGTCGTGAAACGGCTCAAGCCGCTACCGATTGAAGCCATTGTCCGTGGTTACCTGATTGGTTCCGGCTGGAAAGAATACCAGCGACAGGGTTCTGTCTGCGGCATTGAACTGCCGGCAGGACTGGCTCTGGCAGATCGCCTGCCACAACCAATTTTCACGCCTTCAACCAAAGCCGATGCCGGCGAACATGACGAAAACATCGATTTCCGGCGTATGTGTGATCTGATCGGCACCGAACTGGCCGAACAGGTGCGGCATATCAGCCTGACCCTGTATCAGGAAGCAGCGGCTTTTGCGCTGGAGAAAGGCATCATTATTGCCGATACCAAATTCGAGTTCGGCCTTGATGCGAACGGCGCATTCTATCTGATTGATGAAGTGCTCACACCGGACTCCTCACGTTTCTGGCCGGTTTCGGAATATCGCCCCGGCATCAGCCCGCCCAGCTTCGACAAACAGATTGTGCGCGACTGGCTGGAGGCTCAGGACTGGGATAAAAAAGCTCCTGCTCCCGAACTGCCGGACGATATCAAACACAAAACAGCGGAAAAGTACCGTGAGGTTTTGGAGACATTAACCTCCTGACACTGTTTGTTTCAGCACGTCCTCCAGTATGTCATCGTTAAGCATCTGATCGCTGCCAAAAATATCCGCCACCACTTCTGTGGCTCCGGCCTGATAGAGCTGGTAGAGGTGCATCTCTTTGCGCGTGCGGACAATAATCGGCAGTTCGCCATCTACTGCCCGTACCCGGCTGATAATTTTCATGGCCGTGTTGAAATCAATCATGCTGATCACCAGAGCCGATGCACGCTCCAGTCCGCAGGCGCGCAACAGGGCAAGGCTGCCCGCATCGCCATATGAAACCCGGTACCCCGCCGCCAGACCCTGCTGTACATGTTCCGGCTCCAGATCAATGGCCATGCAGGGCATATCTCGGTCGGTCAGAAAAGCCACGGCATGTTTACCGACACGGCCATAGCCACAGACAATAACATGCCGGTTCAGGGGTGCCGAAACAGCCCTGAGGTGGTCGCTGATTTCCTGACGGCTCCGTTGCATGGAACGCGGCAGCAAAAACTGCGCAATCCGGCCATTGTAGCGGATCAAAACCGGGGCCAGTGCCATACTGAACAGCATCGCAGCCAGTACAACCTGGCCTGTATTCGGGCCCAGAATACCGCCATCCATGGCCAGAATCAGAATAGCGAAGCCGAATTCACCGCCATGCGCCAGAATCAGGCCGGTGCGCAGAGACACGGCATTGTTCCAGTCACCCAGACGACAAAAAATGAACACACTGATACATTTGAACAGCATCAGCGCCACAAGCAGGAGCACAACCGGCAGCCAGATGGATGGCAGCATGGAAATATCCAGCATCATTCCGATGGTAATAAAAAACAGGCCCAGCAACAGATCCCTGAACGGACGGATTTCAGATTCCACCTGATGCCTGAATTCGGTTTCGCTGAGCATCACGCCGGCCAGAAAGGCGCCCAGCGCAAACGAAAGGCCGATACTGTAGGTCACCCATGCCGAGCAGAGCACAATCAGCAGTACGGTTAATGTGAACAGCTCGGCAGCGCGAAATCTCGCCACCTCCCTGAATAATGGCCTGAGCACCCAGCGCCCGAAGACGAAAATAATCAGCAGTGCCAGCACCGCCTCACTCAGCGCAATGGCTACGGTCAATACCGACATATCAGCCGTCGTACCGCTCAAACTGGTCACCAGAATCAGAAACGGTACAACCATCAAATCCTGAAATAGCAGAATACCCAGACTGTTGCGCCCATGACGTGTATGCAGTTCCACCTGATCCGCCAGTTGTTTGGTCACCAGTGCAGTCGATGACATCGCAATAATACCACCCAGCACCAGCGCACTTTCCGCCTTGAGGCCCAGCAGGAATGCCACCGCCGCCGTGATGGCCGCTGTCAGCCATACCTGGGCACTGCCAAGCCCCAGAACAGCCGCTTTCATACGCGCCAGCAGGGCAACGGAAAATTCCAGTCCGATGGAAAACAGCAAGAAGACAACACCGAACTCGGCAAAGATTCTGATATGTTCGACATCATCAACCAGCCCGAAACCAAACGGGCCCACGATCACGCCGACAGCGAGATAGGCCAGAATCGGAGACAATCGCATGCGCAAACACAGGGCCACAGCCAGAACGGTTGCAGCCAGCATTACCAGCGTATCATTCAGATAACTGTATTCCATCGCACCTCCGATGAAGCTTATACACCATAGGTGGGATATTGAAAAAAGGCAATCACCCCTTAACGCACACCATGCCCATTACGCCTGAATCCCTCCGGGAACCGGGTGATATCTATATTCTGGAAAATAACCATAATCTGTACTGTATTGATCCGGATTGTAACCCGGACTAGAATGGTCGCCTATAGATTGGCGATGGTATCTTCGGAACCTCTATTGCCAAGAGGTGGCCATGCTCAGATTAACCAAATTGACGGATTACGGTATTTTGCTGATGACGCATATGGCGGCATCCGGACAGGAACGTTTTTCAGCCGCCGAACTGGCCGGCAGCACCCATATCCCGATGCCGACCGTCAGCAAAATTCTGCAGATGCTGTTGCATGAGGGTATGCTTGATTCTGTGCGCGGTGCCCATGGCGGCTATCGTCTGACCCGTGCAGCCACCGATATCAATGTGCGCGATATTATCAATGTGTTTGAAGGCTCGATTGCCCTGACAGAATGCAATCTCGATGATGGCGGCTCCTGCGACCAGCATGATGTATGCTCCACAAGCAACAACTGGAAACGCATCAACCAGGCTGTACGTCAGGCGCTCGAGGATATCTCGCTGGCCGATATGACCGAGCAGGATTTTGTGCCTGTGTTCCGACTTCAGCGCGGCATTTCTATTGCGAAGGTAGCGTCATGAATGAGATGAAACAGAAACCGCTAGCGGAATCCACCCCGGAAGAATTCGCCAGCCAGGAATATGAAGCAGGTTTTGTCACCGATATTGAAACAGACACATTACCGCCCGGCCTGAATGAGGATGTGATTCGCCATATCTCGGCCAAGAAAGATGAACCGGAATGGCTGCTGAATTGGCGACTGGAAGCATTCCGCCACTGGCAAACCATGACCGAGCCGCACTGGGCCCATGTGAATTATAAAAAAATCGATTACCAGGTCATCTCGTATTATTCGGCTCCGAAATCGAAAGATGACGGCCCCAGGAGTCTGGATGAAGTCGATCCGAAACTGCTGGAAACCTATGAGAAACTGGGAATCCCGCTGCGCGAACAGGAAATGCTGGCCGGTGTAGCTGTCGATGCCGTATTCGATTCAGTTTCTGTTGCCACCACGTTCAAGGGAAAATTGAAAGAGGCCGGGGTGATTTTCTGCCCGATTTCCGAAGCCGTGCGTGAATATCCGGAACTGGTACAGCAATACCTCGGCACGGTCGTACCGACCGGTGATAATTTTTATGCCGCACTGAATTCGGCCGTATTCACCGATGGTTCGTTTGTCTATATCCCTAAAGGCGTGCGCTGCCCGATGGAATTATCCACGTATTTCCGCATCAACGCCATGAATACCGGCCAGTTCGAGCGCACCCTGATCATTGCCGATGAAGGCGCGTATGTTTCCTATCTCGAAGGATGCACGGCACCGCAGCGTGATGAAAACCAGCTGCATGCGGCCGTGGTGGAACTGGTGGCCATGGACGATGCGCAGATTAAATATTCCACCGTGCAGAACTGGTATCCCGGCGATGAAAACGGTGTCGGCGGTATCTATAACTTCGTGACCAAGCGTGCGGATTGCCGCGGCAACCGCTCCAAAGTGAGCTGGACACAGGTGGAAACGGGCAGTGCCATCACCTGGAAATATCCGAGCTGTATCTTGCGCGGTGATGATTCGGTGGGTGAGTTTTACTCCGTGGCGCTGACCAAAATGCGCCAGGAGGCCGATACCGGCACCAAAATGATTCATATCGGCAAACGCACCCGCAGCACGATTGTCTCCAAGGGCATTGCTGCCGGCCATGGGCAGCAGGCCTATCGCGGCCTTGTTCGCATCGGTAAAGGCGCGGAAGGCGCGCGCAATTATACCCAGTGCGATTCATTGCTGATTGGCGATACATGCGGCGCACACACCTTTCCCTATGTGGAAGTAAAAAATCCGACCGCCACCATGGAACATGAGGCCACCACCTCGAAAATCGGTGAAGATCAGCTGTTTTACTGTCAGCAGCGCGGTATTTCCGAAGAAGATGCTGTCAACATGATAGTCAACGGTTTCTGCAAGGATGTATTCAACGAATTGCCCATGGAATTTGCAGTGGAAGCGAACCGTTTGATGGAAGTGTCCCTCGAAGGTGCCGTGGGATAAAAACATGAACCACAAAGACACAAAGAGAAGCGATAAACGATGAATATGAAATTAACCGGTAGCAGACTTGGTTTGCTGGTTAACTTCAATGTACCCGTCATTAAAGATGGAATAAAACGAATTATATTATGACTACTTTGTGCCTTTGCGCCTTTGTGGTTAACAGGATTTAAGATGTTAACAATTGAAAATTTACATGCCTCGGTAGCAGGCAAAGAGATATTGAAAGGGATCAACCTGACGGTTGGCGCCGGTGAAGTGCATGCCATCATGGGGCCGAACGGTTCCGGAAAGTCCACCCTGTCGAATGTCATTGCCGGGCGCGACGGCTATGAAGTGACAGCGGGTTCCGTGATCTACCATGGCAAGGATTTACTGACCATGAGCCCGGAAGAGCGGGCATGGGAAGGTGTTTTTCTGGCCTTCCAGTATCCGGTCGAAATTCCCGGCGTCAACAACACCTATATGCTCAAGGCCGGGGTCAATGCCAAACGCAAACATCACGGTGAGCAGGAACTGGATGCGATGGATTTCATGCAGCTGGTTAAGGAAAAAGCAAAGCTGGTCGAACTCGATCAGTCTTTTCTGTCACGCGGTGTTAATGAAGGTTTTTCGGGCGGAGAGAAAAAACGCAACGAAATTTTCCAGATGGCTGTACTGGAACCGTCTCTGGCCCTGCTCGATGAAACCGACTCGGGTCTGGATATTGATGCTCTGCGCATTGTCGCTCAGGGTGTGAATGCCCTGCGTCGTGAAGACCGCTCCATTGTCTTGGTTACGCATTATCAGCGCCTGCTGGATTATATCGAGCCCGATTTTGTGCATGTCCTGGTCGATGGACAAATCCTCAAGTCGGGTGACAGGCATCTGGCCCTGGAGCTGGAAGAACGCGGCTACGACTGGGTGAAAGATGAAGCGAAACAGGCCGTTGCATGAGTAATCAGGCTATGGATATTGCAACACTGCCCGGCAATGCCGGCGTACAGGCTTTGCGGCAACGTGCTGCGGATACCTTTGCGCGTACCGGCTTGCCTGATCGCCGTCATGAAGACTGGAAATATACCGATATCTCACGCTTAACAGCCGTACTGGGAGAATCGTGGTGGAAACCAACTACGACCGACGCAGAGACTGATATTCCGGAAATCGAGACTCTGGATGCCTATCGGGTAGTTTTTATGGCGGGTGTTTTCAAACCGGAAGCATCTGCCATTCCTGATCATATCCAACTGCTTCCACTGGCCCGATTGCTGGCTGAAGATACGGGTGATCATGCACAGAGTCTGTTCAAACTGAATGAATCTGCACCTCTGTTTAATGGCCTGTTGGCTGCGAATTCTGCACTGGCCGGTGATGGCCTGTGCGCCTGCATCGATGCCGGCGTCAAACTCGACAAGCCGCTTTATGTGATTCATATCGGCAACAGCACCGCACACACCCTGAACGGCATCATGCTCGGCAAGGGGGCTGAAGCGACCTTGGTTGAACATTTTGTCGGATCGGATGAAAACAGCGCCGGCCTGAGCAATATCGCGACATATATCCGTCTGCAGGATAACGCCGCATTGACCCATTACCATTTGCAGATGGAAGGATCGAAACAGTTTCATGTCGGCCGTGTCGATGTAAAACAGGGGCGTGACAGTCACTATACCCTGCATGCCGTAGAGCTGGGTGGCAGCCTGTCGCGTGCGGATATTGTGGTGAATCTTGCTGAGACAGGAGCATCATGTGAATTGAATGGCCTGTTTGTCGCCTCCGGTCGCCAGCATATTGATCACCATACCCGTATTGATCATAACGCGCCGCACTGCGTCAGCCGTGAAAAATACCGAACTGTGCTTGATGGGCGCTCGCATGCCGTATTCAACGGCAAAATCGTGGTGGCCGAAGGTGCAGTAAAAACTGATTCGGCCCAGTCCAATGCCAATCTTCTGTTATCCAAAAATGCTGAGATTGACACCAAGCCGGAACTGGAGATTTATAACGACGATGTGAAATGCGCCCACGGTGTCACAGTGGGCCAGCTGGATGAGAATCAACTGTTTTATCTGAAATCACGCGGCTTGTCAGAAGAAGAAGCCCGCCAGCTGCTCACCTTCGCCTTTGCCGACGAGATTCTGGTGAGCATGGATATTCAGAGCATCCGCCGCTTTGTTGAAAAAGAAGCCTTCGCCAAACTGCCCAATATGAGCGATCTCGAAGGCTTGTTGAGATGAATAGCATTTCACCACGAAGACACAAAGACACAAAGGAAAACCTGTTTTATGGTTCTCTTTGCGCCTTCGTGCCCTTGTGGTTCAAAAAGGTTTTATGATGTTTGATATAGAAAAAATCCGGGCGGATTTTCCGATTCTGAATCAGGAAATTTACGGCAAGCCGCTGGCTTATCTGGATAACGCAGCCACCACCCAGAAACCGCAGTGCGTCATTGAAGCCGTCACCGGTTATTACGAACACGATAATGCCAATGTGCATCGTGGCGTGCATGCACTTTCCGAGCGGGCTACTGCCGATTATGAATCGGCGCGTAAAACAATTGCAGCTTTTTTCAATGCCCGCAGCGAACGCGAAGTGATTTTCACACGCGGAACCACCGAGGCCATCAACCTGATTGCCTCGTCATGGGGTGGCACCCATATCAAAGCCGGTGATGAGGTGCTGATCACCCACATGGAGCACCATTCCAATATTGTACCATGGCAAATGCTGTGCGAACATGTTGGTGCCACGCTCAAGGTGGCACCGATCAATGATCGCGGTGAACTGATCATGGCTGAATTCGATGCCCTGCTGTCGGAACGCACCAAACTGGTCGGTGTTGTTCACATGTCCAATGCACTCGGAACCATCAACCCTGTTGCCGGGATCATTGAAAAAGCGCATGCCGCAGGGGCGGTTGTACTGATTGATGGTGCACAGGCGGCAGCTCATCTCGCAGTAGATGTTCAGGCTCTGGATGCCGATTTCTATGTCACCAGTGCCCATAAAATGTATGGACCGACCGGTGTCGGCGTACTGATCGGCAGGGAAGCCATTCTGGAAGCCATGCCGCCCTATCAGGGTGGCGGCGATATGATCAGCATGGTCACATTCGAAAAAACCGAATACAACGACCTGCCCTATAAATTCGAGGCCGGGACCCCGCATATCGCCGGTGTTATCGGTTTCGGCAAGGCCATTGAATACATTCAGAATATCGGTTTTGATGCTATTTCCAAACGTGAAAAAGAGTTGCTGGCCTATGCTACAGCCAAAGCAGCCGCTTTTGATGGCCTGCGTCAGATCGGCACTGCAAAAGAAAAAGCCTGCGTTCTTTCCTTTGTGCTCGATAGCGTGCATCCGCATGACCTCGGTACCATTGTTGATCGTGAAGGCGTCGCCATTCGTGCCGGTCACCACTGCGCCATGCCTGTGATGCAGTTTTTCAATGTGCCGGCCACAGCGCGCGCTTCATTTTCGATTTACAATACTGAAGCTGAAGTGGATACGCTGTTCACAGCACTCAAAAAAGCGCAGGCGATTTTCGCGTGAAAAACTTGAACCACAAAGACACAAAGACACAAAGACAGAATAACCTATACTTCCATCATGGTTTTCCTTTGTGCCTTCGTGGTGAAATAAAGAGGTTAATCTGTGTTTGATTTAAGAGATTTGTATTTGCAGGTGATTGTCGATCATAACAAGGCACCGCGCAATTATGGCAAACTGGCGCATTTCAACCACGAGGCTGACGGATATAATCCGCTCTGTGGCGATAAGCTGCATATCTATCTGGATGTGAATGATGACGGCATCATTGATAATGTATCTTTTGAGGGCGAGGGCTGTGCCATTTCGGTTGCTTCGGCATCCTTGATGACCGAAGCTGTCAAAGGTACGCCGTTATCCGGCTTCCAGCAGAAATTCGACATGTTTCAGCATATGGTCACCTCTGATCTGGAAGAAGCGCCGGACGAAGAAATACTGGGTAAACTGGCTGTGCTGGCCGGTGTGCGTGAATTTCCCAGCCGTATCAAATGCGCGGTCCTGTGCTGGCATACGCTGAAATCAGCGGTTGAAGATTCACACCAAGTGGCGAAAACAGAATGAACAGTACTGGCGATACCATTACAACGACCCGCGATGTCGATGCGGTTCTGATTCCGCTCGGCACACCGGTCACCATTCCTGCCGGCGCGCTGGTGTTGATCACCCAGGAGCTGGGCGGCAGCTATACCGTCAGCGTTTCCGGCAATCTCGCCCGCATTGAAGGCAAGGATGCCGATGCTCTGGGGTTTGGCGAAAAACAGAAAGACAAGTCGGATACAGCCCCGGAAGATGCGGGCTCCAATCCATCGGCCACATCCGGTTCGGTAGACGAACAGGAAATCTGGAATGCATTGAAAACCTGTTACGACCCCGAAATTCCGGTCAACATTGTCGATCTGGGGCTGGTCTATGATATACATGTGGTGGAAACAGATGAAGGTAGCAATCATGTTGACATTACCATGACCCTGACCGCCCCCGGGTGTGGCATGGGGCCATTTATTGTCGATGACGTACGCATCAAAACACTGGCGGTCGAACATGTTGGCGATGTGGAAGTGGAACTGGTCTTTGATCCGGTGTGGGATCGCTCCATGATGAGTGATGAAGCACGCCTGCAACTGGGCATGTTTTGACGGGAGATTCGGATGGCTGAATGGATTGATGTGGCGCCGGTGGATACGCTGGCACCGGGAGAACGAAAAATTATCAACACCCCGTACTGTGAAATCGCCGTATTCAATCTGGATGGCACATTTTACGCCATTGAAGATGTATGCACCCATGATGGTGGTGAGCTGGCCAGCGGGGCCTGTGAAGGTGATCAGATTATCTGTCCGCGCCACGGTGCCCGCTTCTGCATTCGTGACGGCCGGGCCCTGACACCGCCTGCTTATGAAGATATTGAGACGTTTCCAGTAAGAGTGGAAAGCAATATAGTGCAAATTGATATTGCCGACTGATGAACGCAGGCAATACTGAAACCCATCAAAGAAAGCACCCTGCCTTAAATATGAGGCCGAACCTGAAAAGCAATGAAATAACAGCTTTGTTTCTGGTAACGTAGC
>JBHHTY010000047.1:0-13133 GCA_046753565.1 Mariprofundus sp. | reverse complement strand
ACGGGAAGTTTTGATTGGATGCGGGATGCGGGCATCCTGCCCTTAACCTTGAACGTCGTGTGTCGCAAGCGCCGCATAATTAGGAGAAGACATGAATCAGTTCAATGGCTCTGCATTTCCTGTCTCATCTGCGACGAAACACATTGAATGGCCGGAACTTCGGTTCCCGCCGATAAACCTGTGGGTATTGGCTGGTTCTCCTGTGTTATCCGATGGACTTGAGAACACCCGCAATCACCGGCTTCAGCGTCCGGGCATGAAAAATAACCATGCGAACTCGCTGCACTATTTCGGGCATGTGCAGATGCAAACCATTCTGGCCATGCATGGAGGTAAATCATGAGCATCAAAATCGACAAGAAGATCACGGCATACGAAGTGAAAAAGCCGGAAGATGAAGCGAAGCAGCAAGAAGCCACCGTAACCGCGATTGCGCCGCTGCTGGAACGCGACGATATTCTTGAAGGCAGCACCTACAAGATCAAAACGCCGATGAGCGATCATGCCATGTATATCACCATCAATGATGTGGTGATGAATGCCGGTACGCCGGACGAACATCGTCGCCCATTCGAAATCTTTATCAACTCCAAGAACATGGAACATTTCATGTGGATTGTGGCGCTGACCCGCATCACTTCCGCCATCTTCCGCAAAGGGGGCGATGTCACCTTCCTGGTCGAAGAACTGAAAGCCGTCTTCGATCCGCGCGGCGGTTACTATAAACGCGGCGGCAAATATATGCCGTCCATCGTTGCCGAAATCGGCGAGGTGATCCAGCAGCATCTGGTTTCCATCGGCATGATGGAAGGCCAGCTCAATACCCCGGAACTCGAAGCCAAGCGCCGCGAGGCCGAAGAAAAACTCGGTGCCGACGGTATCGCCAAGGGCAACCAGTGCGACAAATGCGGCGCCATGGCCGTCGTCCGCCTCGATAACTGCAACACCTGCCTCGAATGCGGCGATTCCAAATGCGGCTAGGGGCCGCTACACATTGAGTGTTGCCCCTGATTGATTCTTCAGAGCCCGAGGCGTAATACCCTCGGGCTCTTTGTTTTGCTATAGATTTCATTCAATCGACTGATGAGCTGCGACGCTATGTAAATACCCGTGCCAGTGATGCCATATGTATGCGACGCCGAGCGAATATATTCGCGATCTGATCTGGCAGGATATGGAAAACCGGCGTACCGTATTGCATATCATGAACGGCCTGGATGATGTGAAAAACAGGCGTTTCTCTGAAAAATAAATTCTTGAAATAGGTTCGGAAAACTAATTCATTTCGATGCCTGAGAATGGTCATTGGCACGCCGGGGAAAAAAGCCCGCTCGAGAGTATTTCAGCGATTTGCATCAAGCGGGGAGCATGTTGCCGACCAGGCAAAACAATTGGCATCGGAAATGCGTACACCCAAATTGACATAACGTACGTGTACGATTATATTTCCATGTATGACTATTCACGTTACAGCAACCCAATTACGTAAAGATGTTTACCACTTACTGGATCAGGTGGTGAATTCGGGGGAAATCATTGAAGTGAAACGTAAAGGCAAACTGGTTCGAATTGTACCTGTTGGCAGCGTCTCCAAACTTGCATCGTTAAAGCCTCATTCATCTGCTATTACGGGTAACCCTGATGATCTGGTGCATACAGACTGGTCAGAAAACTGGAAACCCGAGTTGTGATATACCTTGATACGCATGTACTGGTCTGGCTTTATGCATCAGCGGGTAAAAAAATAAGCCCGCTGGCATCTACTGCAATAGAAGCTGAGCAAGATCTGCGTATTTCACCCATGGTCTTGCTTGAGATTGATTTTTTACACGAGATACAACGGATTACTGTAGGCTCAAAAGAAATATACACGTATCTACATCGCCACATTGGACTGAACCTGTGCAACCAGCCATTCGCAGAAATTGTGCGTGCTGCTGCGGATCAAAGCTGGACACGCGATCCTTTTGATCGCCTTATTGTGGCTCATGCTGCGATTGGAGAACATCCGTTAATCAGCAAGGACTCAGCGATTCAGGAACATTATCCAGAAACCATATGGTAACAGAGTATCTAGTCAGACCAGAGCACCCAGCCTGGTAACTCGCCCGGAATCAAATGCAACCGAAGGACCCCAAGTCCGCGTGCGTTACAAAATCAAACCGAACAGGTTGCTTTCACGCTGTGCCTCAACAGGCTAGCGTCACGTTCATCCAGATGACAGAGGCATATGTGACCAATAACGATATTTTACGTCGAATTCGCTATGCGTTTGACTTTAACGATTCAAAAATGATGGCTCTTTTTGCCTTGGCCGATTATCCGATGAGCAGGCAGCAGATCAGCGCCTGGTTGAAAAAAGATGATGACCCTGCCCTGGTGGAATGCAGCGCCAGAGAACTGGCTGTTTTTCTTAACGGGCTGATTCACGACAGGCGCGGTAAACGAGAAGGGCCACAGCCTGAGCCCGAATTACGCCTGAATAATAATATTATTTTCAGGAAGTTGAGGATTGCCCTGAATCTGAAGGATGATGATATATTAGCCATTTTGAAGCTGGCAGGTTTTTCCTTAAGTAAAACCGAACTGAGCGCCTTTTTTCGTAAACTGGAGAGCCGACAATACCGCATCTGTAAAGATCAGATTTTACGCAATTTCATCCATGGGCTGCAACTGAAATATCGTCCGGATCAGACAGCAAAGGTGGCTCCCGAATGGCAGAATGCCGTGCGTAAAAAAGCCTCGACACAGGATGCTCAGCGATGAGTACGGAGGCGGTCTCCACTTCTTTTTTCGGCCTGAATATGCATGCCGACTTGCTGGCTAATCTCTCGTCGCTGGGTTATGCGGAGATGACGCCTGTTCAGGCCCAAAGCCTGCCTGATATTCTGGCCGGTAAAGATGTGATTGCGCAGGCCAAAACAGGTTCGGGAAAAACCGCCGCATTCGGCCTTGGCCTGCTCAACAAGCTCGATGTGAAATCCAGCCAGATTCAGGCGCTGGTGCTCTGCCCCACACGGGAGCTGGCCGATCAGGTGAGCAAGGAAATCCGCAGACTGGCGCGCAGTTTGCCGAATATTAAGGTGTTAAGCTTGTGCGGCGGCATGCCGTTCGGGTCACAGGCGGGATCGCTGGAACATGGCGCTCACATCATCGTCGGCACGCCGGGGCGCATCGAGGATCATTTGAATCGTGGTACGCTAAGGCTGCAAGAGGCAAAAACTGCGCCCCGGCGATATTCTGGGGGCATTGACGGCCGGAAGCGGCATCTCGGGCAAGCAGGTCGGCAAAATCCATATTTTTGATCACTGGTCTTATGTGGCGGTGAATCGGGGTAGTGTGAAAATCGCCCTGAAGAAACTGGCTGAAGGTAAGTTGAAGGGGCGTTCATTTCGGATCAGGTTAATTTGAGATCGTTCTCTTTCGTACTTACTGTTTTTCAGCTACGACAAGTATGATGTACAGCGTACATAATCAAAGCCAAGACCTGGCATCATAAAACCGGGCTCCGGAGAAACTGATTAGTCTTCCACACTGACACAAACTATACTTTTGCCGATGACATCCAGTGGACAAGCATGCAATGAAGATACCATTACCGGACTGTTACAGCGATTGGCCATGTTGCGTGGCTGGTCGCCGAAAACAACGGAATCCTATCGCTCCGATCTGCTGCATGCCGATGCATTTTTTCGCGCTGCCCACAATGATCTGATGCAGGCTGATCAGGCTGCGATATTGCAATACCTGACCGCATTGCATCGCGATGGCCTGAAGGCAAGCACCATTCAGCGCCGCCGCAGTGCGCTGTCGACCTGGTTCACCTATTTGCTCGATCAGGGAATCAGGGATGATCATCCGGCCCGCCATCTGCCAAAGCTGGCCAAAAGTCGCCCCCTGCCGAAGTTGATGAGTGAACAGGATGTGGAAGCCCTGCTGGCAGCTCCGGATACCCGCACAACGACAGGCATACGTGATTGCTGCATGCTGGAAATTCTCTATGCCACCGGACTAAGGGTCAGCGAGCTGATCGGCTTGCGCCTGGCCCATGTTGATCTGGCCGCAGGTCTGGTGCGCGTGATCGGCAAGGGAGACAAGGAAAGACTGGTACCGTTTGGCGAGGAGGCATCGGGCCGGGTACGCGAATGGCTGGCGGTTCGCCCGGTCGACCCTGTTTCTCCATTTCTGTTCGCCGGCCGCGCCGGCAAGGCGATGAGCCGGCAGAATTTCTGGCTAAGGATCAAACAATATGCTGCGCTCGCAGGTATTTCTCCATCACCGTCTCCGCATACATTGCGCCATGCCTTTGCCACCCATCTGCTGAATCACGGGGCAGATTTGCGCGCCGTACAAATGCTGCTCGGCCATGCACATATCACAACCACCGAGATTTATACGCATGTCACAAGGGCGCGACTGCATGATCTGGTCAACCATTCACATCCACTGGGAAAGCACTGACTTTTTCAGAGAGCTAACACAATCAGCACCTCTCCGGTAACAAAGTCCTAGGGCTTTTGTGGCCAGAGTTGTTAGATTCTCGCCCCGATTGAGACGAACATTATTCGTAAACAGTGAGGACAGATCCGCATGGCAGAACAAAAAACAATAGATACTACTGCAAACATACCCTGTTTTTCACCCGGGCTGGCCGGCATCCCTGTCGCCGAATCCTCGGTATCCTTTGTCGATGGCAAGCAAGGGCATCTGGAATATCGCGGTATCGACATCGAACAACTGGCCGAAAACTCTTCTTTTGAGGAAACCGCATGGTTGCTGCTTTATGGCAAGCTTCCCAAAGCGGATAATCTGACAGACTTCAAGCATGAGCTGAATCATCACCGCCGTATCAAATTCCGCATCCGCGACATGATGAAGTGTTTTCCGGAATCGACCCACCCGATGGATTCATTGCAGGCCACCGTTGCCGCGCTCGGCATGTTTTATCCGTTTCCTAAATCACTGATTGGCAAACTGGATGAGAAAACCGTGCATCAGGTATGTGTGAATCTGATCGCCAAAATGCCCACGCTGGTTGCCGCACATGCCCGCATGCGCCACGGCGATGATCCGATTGCGCCGCGCGATGACCTTTCCCATGCCGCCAATTTCTTCTATATGCTGACAGGCGAGGAACCCGATACCCTGACCGAACGGATTATGGATGTGGCACTGATCGTGCATGCCGAACACACGATGAATGCCAGCACCTTTTCCACGCTGGTGGTCGCATCCAGCCATGCCGACCCCTACACCTCGATCAGCGCCGCCATCGGTTCGTTGTCCGGCCCACTGCACGGCGGTGCCAATGAAGATGTACTGAACATGCTCGATGAAATCGGCTCGGTCGATGCTGCCGAGCCTTATCTGCATGGCAAACTCGATCGCAAAGAGAAAATCCCGGGACTTGGCCACCGTGTTTATAAAACCAAGGATCCGCGTGCAACCCTGCTGCAGCGATTGTATGTGGAATTAACGGAAAAACTGGGCCCCGACCCCACTTATGAAATCGCCAGCCGCATTGAAGAGCTGTCCAGGCAAACGCTGGGCAAAAAGGGCATTTGTCCCAATGTCGATTTTTATTCCGGCATCGTTTATCGAAAACTGGGTATTCCAACGGATCTGTTCACGCCCATTTTCGCCGTCGCCCGCGTGGTTGGCTGGCTGGCCCACTGGAAAGAGCAGCTGGGACATGGCCGAATCTACCGGCCCCAGCAGGTTTACACAGGCCGGCACGGACAGCTTTATATCCCGATGGAAGAGCGCAGCTGAATCCTTTGCACAGACTTATACAGCGGACCCGTCGCCACAATCATAACGCAATATGTGAATCATCTGCTTCCGCCGCTAGTGTGTGCCAAAACAATTGAGAGGTAAGCCATGACTGTAGCAACAGCACGCCATATTCTGGTGGACAGTGAAGAAAAATGTAAGGAACTGAAGGCATCGATTGAAGCCGGTGCGGATTTCGCTGAAATCGCCCGCAGCAATTCAAGCTGCCCGTCCGGCCGCAATGGCGGCGATCTGGGCGAATTCGGCCCAGGCATGATGGTTCCCGAATTCGACCAGGTGGTATTCTCCGCCGAAGTCGGCACCGTACAGGGGCCGGTAAAAACCCAGTTCGGTTATCATCTGCTGGAAGTCACCAGCCGCAGCTGATAGTTGCCCTGAATCACCAACGGGGTGGCCTGCAAAGGCTGCCCCGTTTTATTTATGGCACCGGAAAATCTGTATACGGAACCTGAATGGTACCGTTGACAGTGACATCAAGACGGCTGCCACCGGCAGCCAGCGAGGGAGAAACCCCATCGGCTGATTTTGCCATCATTGCTCTGCTCCGGTAAATCACCGGTTGCGGCGCATGGCTGGCGGTATCCAGATGGATAATTCTGAAATGTTTTGCATTCAGACCTTTGGCAATGGTCATGGCCTGCCTGCGAAATGCGGCGATTGCCTTGAGCCTGAGCCGATTTTCCGCTTGCTGCGATGCGGTGTTGCCGACCCGAAACTGCAAACTGGAAATACGGGCTCCTGCTGCTTCGATGCCATCCAGCCACTTCGGAACAGCATCAAGTTTGCTGCTGATCACCTGCCCGGACTGTATCATACGCCAGCCTGTACGCATGCGCTGGCCATGTTTCGGATATTTCCATACCGGTTGAATATTGCGACCCACGGTTTTCAGCTTCACCCCGGGTTCCTTTTTCAGGCGCTGCTGAATCACCCCTGCCACCCGGTTTACATAAAGCCGGACATCATCGGCACTTTCCCCCTCTTTCTCGACACGGAACGAAATGACAACCTCATCATTGGCGATGCGGACTGTTTCCGTGGCGCTGAGATCAATTCTGGTTCCTGTCGGCTGACCGGCTTCAGCAGAAGCTGAAAACGGCATCAAAAGGAGTGTAAAGAAGAGCGGTAAATATCGCATGACAACAGTATGAGCCTGCCACAACCAGTCTGCAAGATGGGGGTTTTCAGACCGAACCTTTCGACGGCATGGCCAGGGTGAAACATCACAGTGCGTTTCTGCAATAAAGTTTCTACACTTGCGCCTGCGGAGTGGCCCGGATGGTCGCGGCAGGGGTGTAAACCGCCTGTCGAGGAAAGTCCGGGCTGCACAGAGCGGAACGCCGGATAACGTCCGGCGGGGGCGACCCCGGGAAAGTGCCACAGAAAACAGACCGCCAGTTATCGTTGATTTCTGGTAAGGGTGAAACGGTGCGGTAAGAGCGCACCGCCCCGGCCGGTAACGGACGGGGGCACGGTAAACCCCGTTCGCAGCAAGGCCAAATAGGGAAGCGCCAAGCGTGGCTCGCGCTTGCTTCCGGGTAGGCTGCTCGAGCCTGTCAGTAATGGCAGGCCCAGATGAATGACCATCACTCCTTCGGGATGACAGAACCCGGCTTACAGGGCCACTCCGTATTTCATACCGGGCAGGATACCGGTAGCCTCGGCCAATGAAGGAAATTTTGCCCGATCGCACCCTGCAAATATCAGCATCTCCCCAGGAGGATGGTTCATGAGTCTAAGCTTTTCGGATGCAGCCAAGGCCAAACAGTTGCGGGAATATTTCAACCGCCATGGCCGCATCTACATTGTGGTGGATGCAACCCGTGATGAGGTGATCGTACCGGAAAGCCTGAGCGGTGACCCTGCCCTGAGGCTGGTGCTGAACGTGCGCATGCCGCAACCGATTCAGATTCATGATGATATGCTGGATTCCGACTTCTCTTTTTCCGGCCAGATTTTTTCCTGCCATATTCCGATGCACACCATCTGGGCGGCCTATTTGCCCGATGGCGACCTCGAACAGGGTATTATATGGGATGACAGCGTTCCCGAAATGATCAAGGCCATTGTACAGGCAGTTCGCAGCAATATGTCCGATGAAGGCGTACAAACATTGAAGGCTCACAAAGAGTCTGCTGCAACGCAGAGTGACAGTGCTGTTTCTTCCACCATTTCCGTGATTGAAGGCGGCAGTGGAAATAAAAAAGAAACCGACAGCACTGCCCGAAAAACCGGCCATTTGCGGGTGGTGAAATAATGTTGTACCGGATGCACATCTGTTTATTGACTGCCCTGCTACTGTTGAGCATTTCGCAACCTGTATTGGCACAGGAGCCGGACAGCCGCATGCAGGTCGCTGTCGTGGCGGAGGATGCGGGGGTCGATGTACGCTGGCTGCATGCCCACATACAGAAAGCTGCGGCCATGGCATTGCCGCAACTATGGAACCGGCTTATCCCGCGGCATGCGCACCAGCAGATTCCAAAGAATGTGAATGCCCTTCTTTTTTTGAAAAAGGCAACCCCAACGGCAAACGGTGTTCATATCGTCTTTGATCAGAAACGGGTACTGAGCTATCTGGAAAAACACAATATCCCCTATTATGCCGAACAGTCGGGCGGCTCTCAGGCAATGATTGCGCCAGCAGCTTCAGCCTCATTCGGTTACCCGACAATGCCACAGCTACGACACGGTATACTCAGCATAGAGCGGCAGGCCTCCCTGCCGGAACAGGTGATGTTTGAAGATGATCTGAGACGCAATCCGCATGTGGCCGGCCTGTCACTGAAACAGCTCAACAAACAGGGCAGACAATATCGGCTGGCATTGAAAAGTCCGGATGATCAGTGGCTGTCTGCATGGTTCAAACGCCGAGGCATGACGCTGACAGCATCCGCGGATGGCTGGCTGGTACGCTAATTTCATCATGATACACGACCGGATTCTCAATATTCCCAATATTCTGACGCTGGCGCGTATCATTATTACGCCATTCATTGTCTATGCCATTATTGAGCATCAGCCTGTTCTGGCCCTGATCCTGATGGGAATCGCCGGCGTAACCGATATGCTGGATGGCGCTATCGCCCGTTATTTTAACCAGCGCAGCACGGTCGGTGCATATATGGACCCCCTGGCCGACAAACTGATGTTGATCAGCACCATTGTTTCTCTCTATTTTATCGGTCAGGTGCCGCTGTTTCTGTTTCTGGCTGTTGTATTCCGCGATATGATTATCATGGTGGGAGCACTGGCCTATGAAATGGTGACACACAAACTGGAAATGCAGCCCAGTATATCCTCCAAAGTCACCACCTTTCTGCAGATCATGCTGGTATTGACCGTGCTTTCCGACCTCGCCTGGCAACTGCCGAATGATTGGATTCTGACATCCATGATCTGGCTGACCTTCGCTTTCACCTGTATTTCCGGCCTTCAATATATGATTGTCTGGATGCGCAAAGCGGTGACGGCTGAAGACAACTGATCACCCCATGCGCAGGAAAAACCAATTGCGCCTGCAAATGCAGCTGCCTCCAGTGTACGACTACGGCACCTGGACCAGACATGCCGGTGTGGAACATGCCTGCAACCGTCTGGCTCTTTGGAGTCTGCATGGCGGCAATATCTGGCTCGCTTCGGACGCGGCAGCGGGAAAAAGTCATTTGCTGCGAACCTTTGCCACAGATCAGGCCACTGTCGGCATACTCACAGTCGAAGCCGATAAACATGTGAGCGACAGCTGGCAACTGGCACAGCAATGGGTGGAATCGATACAGGGCTCCAGTCACTGGATGATCGATGTACCGGCCGGAGACATGCCGCAACCGGTTGCCCTTGCCCTGTTCCACCTTGTCGAACGCGCCCGTGATTTGCAAAGCGCCATCGTGATTGCCTGGCGTGGTCAGGCCGATGATTTGCCACCGGAATTATCTTCGCGCTTGTTGGCCATGGAAAAAATCGACATGGCAGCACCGGCTGATGATACCACCCTGCTTGAGTTGTTGCGCTCCAGTGCGGGATGCCTGCAGTGGGATATCCGTGAACAGGTCTTGCAGTCGATGCTGGTTTATTTGCCGCGAGAACTGGATGTGCTGGTCGCGGCCCTGCACATGCTGGAAGCGATGTCCTTTGATCAAAAACACAAGCCCGGCCCAGCCTGGGTCAAACAGCAACTTGTTCGCATTGCCGAACAACTGCATCCATCATTGCCCTAAAACCTGTTCACATTAATTCTGTGGCAGGCTTTTTCTTTACAAGGTTAGTGAACCACTTATTATCGGTGATGATCGTTGTGCCTGAAGAAAAATAACAGATATCTTTTTTCTCATTCTTGTCTTCCAGAAACACCCCCAAACAGCGAAGCTTTCAGAATACAAACGCACATACCGTGATTTGCATACAAAAAAGGACAAGGGAAAACAAATGCTGACAAAACACACTGGTCGACTGACATGCTACCGTGCCATGTCCATCTTTATATTGCTTACCCCAGGTATTGCCGATGCCGAAATATTGTCAGAACCGGATAGCAAGTCACATGTGGAAACCCGACTGGAAATGGAACAGGACGTTGAAAATAACGGCTTCGCAATCCTCCCGCATAAGCCCAACTATATCCTGCTGGCCAATTATAATTCACGGCCGAATCAGGCCCCCTGGCAAAGCTTTGGGGCAGGGTCTGCTCCGGTAAAAAAGACCGAGATCAAGTTCCAGGTCAGTATCAAGGTTCCATTGGTGAAAAACCTGCTCACCAATGATGACACCCTGTTTGTGGGATACACGCAAAAGTCATTCTGGCAGGCATACAACCGAAAGGTTTCATCACCTTTTCGGGATAACAATTTCAACCCTGAAATTTTCTACCGCATGCGGCTTGACCAGGATTTTCTCGGCTGGAAGGCCCGCATATTAACGTTTGGTTTCGAGCATGAGTCAAATGGCCGGGCCGAGCCACTGTCTCGAAGCTGGAATCGTATTTACGGATTTGCTGCGGCAGAACGAGGCAATCTGACACTGGGATTGAAAGCATGGTATCGCATTCCGGAATCCGCCTCATCGGATAACAACCCGGATATCACCCGTTTCATGGGCCACAGTGAACTGTATGCTTATTACAAATCAGGAGGACACACGCTGGGGATCATGTTCAGGCCTGCATTTTACGGCGGCTTCAGGCACGGTTTACAACTGGACTGGAGTTTCCCCCTGCTCGGCAAACTCCACGGTTATGTGCAATACTACAATGGCTATGGTGAAAGCCTGATTGATTACAACCATTACAACAACAGTATCGGTGTCGGCTTTATTCTGAGCAACTGGCTATAGCCCTATTCGGCTATTTTCCAGCTACCATCATCCTGTTTACAGAAATTGAATGTGCCCTGACCGGTAACACCGCCGGCACTGTTAAAGAACTTCACGGCACGGCACCTGATGCCTTGTTGAGTAAAGGTTCTGATTGCTTTGATTTTTCCGAAATGGCCGCTTTCCTCATTCTTCCACTTCACTGTTTGCCCATCCGGTTTGTGGTTGAGAACATCCTTGAGTGTGCTCTTTAACATACAGGAGTCTTCAGGCGTAAAATATGCAATCGGTGACTTGGACAAAAAACCTAGTCCGCTGAGTGCGAAAGATGAAGTCGGTGTAGAAAACACCATGGAGGCTAGCGCAATGCCGAAAATAAATTTATTCATACACTCTCCTGTGAAGCTTCAGCCTGTTCAGGCGGGTAAGTACCTGATTTGCACCTCCCCAGGCAAGAGACTAACAGTATCCCGAAGATAGCAAAGGCTTCTGACAAGCTGCAATGCGCAGTTGGAGAATAAACCCTATTGACCCGGTGCTGATTTCAACGTTTTTTTCTGCGGCCAGAAGGCATCAAAAACCGCTACAGAAATCGTGCCATAAAAGGCAATGCCTATAAATATTAGCAGCCGCGTATAAAAGGATGCGCCTGCATCACTGCCTGCCTGCCCATCCATGACTGCAGGTGCAATGATCACAATCATGGTCAGAAAAGCGAATGTCGCCATCTCGCTTTTTGCATGGCGCCCCTCGCCCTGGAAGATGAATCTGCCAAACAATAATCCTGCCAAAGCAACAAGCAGGCAATAGATGAGCAATGATGGCCACATACTGAGCACCTGCCATATAATGATTGCTGCCACCCCTCCCCACACCGTCGATTCGAGTAGCGAGCGCCCCAACTTCCGGCTATCGCTCACGCTGGCCTGTTGACCCATACTGGCAACCTTCATCATCATCGCAAAATAAGCATAGCTGGAGCTGTTAAACAACAATAACAAGGCCAGAGGAAATACAACCAGCAGTGAGCGAACAGCACTTTTACGTGCAAAATCCAGTGACGGTTTTGCTGCAGGGGCTGGTTGAATAACGGTTTTGCAGGGCATGTCCGGTAGCAGGGCATGGGCAATCCAGACAAAAACAATGCCAAAAACAGCGCCCGTTGATATGCCGCCGGCCACCGTCAGCAGCCCGTCAATGCTGACCGAGCCTACCGTCACCACAAGCGCCAGGCCGACGGTCATAAGCATGGCCATAACCATGGAACCACCACGGGCTGAATAGTAAAAACAGCCATACAGGGCAGGTATCAACAGTAAAATACCGGCCCAGCGTACATGCTCAAAGAACGGCACAAACACCAGCATGCTGCCGTAAACAATCACCATCAAAGCAAGCACAAGGATGAACCCTTTTTTCAAGCCGGGTGCAGGCAGCGGCGTAGCCAGCAAAAACATTGTGAATACGGGGGCAATAAAAGACAAAGGCCAGTTGAATATCTGTGAAAATGCCAGCGACAGAGCCGTGCCCAGTGCCAGACGCAATATCCGACGCTGGGCAATATGCCCGTTTTCAGCTTGCATTATGCCCAGAATCCCGACATGCGCTCCATCACCCAGAACATGGTGATCCCGCCGACCAAATATGCGGCGGGTTTCTCAAAGTTATGAAACCAGTGAACAGGCCCGGACAGCAATCTTCTTGCAGCCTGCATACCGAACCGGAAGATCAGAAGCATACTTGCAACAAACAGCAACTGGCCGATTTCCACCCCCACATTAAAGGACAGCAAGGCTGCGGGGATTTCCGTTTGTGGCAAACCGATATCTCGCAATGCAGAGGCAAAACCAAACCCATGCAGCAAGCCAAAAGTACTCGATACAATAATGGGGTAACGCCAGGTCAAAGTATCCCGCCTGTCATGCGCTATTTCTCTGGCCAGGAAAACAATCGACAAGGCAATCAACACCTCAACGGGCGTTCGGGAAAATCGATATCCGAATAGGGTGAATAGCTGTCGCTGGCCGTTGCGT
>JBHHTY010000046.1:0-13291 GCA_046753565.1 Mariprofundus sp. | reverse complement strand
GATGAGGTCAAGAGCACGATTGATCGCAGCATGCAGGCGCACTGGCAGGCCATGCGCGAACAGGAAATGCAGCGCGCACTGGAAACTCGGGTTAATAATGAATTGTTGGGAGAATCCGCCCCCTTGCAGGCACTCAGAACGATGATTTCCCAAGTGGCATCAGCACCTTCCACCGTATTGATTCGCGGAGAAACCGGTACGGGTAAAGAACTGGTGGCACGCCAACTGCATGCGGCCAGTCCACGCGCCCAACAGCCGTTTATCGCTATCAATTGCGCCGCCATGAATGTGGAATTGCTGGAGTCGGAACTGTTTGGCTATGAAAAAGGTGCGTTTGCCGGAGCCGGAAAACGCAAGCTGGGCTGGTTTGAACGCGCCAGTGGCGGCACCCTGTTTCTCGATGAAGTGGCCGGATTGCCCTTGCCGGTTCAGGGCAAATTGCTGCGGGCACTGGAAAGCGGTGAATTTTCGCGGCTCGGTGGCGAGGCGATTATTCAGACCGATGTGCGCCTGATTTGTTCGACTCGAGAAGATCTGGAGCAAAAGGTGGCAGCCGGTGAGTTTCGGGACGATCTTTATTATCGCATTCATGTGGTGGAAATCGAAGTGCCGCCTTTGAGGGAGCATATCGAGGATCTGCCGGAACTGAGCGAAGCAATTTTATGGCGCAAGGCAGCCATGTGCGGCAAGCAAATCGATGGTCTTTCCGATGAGGTCATGGAGCAACTGGCGCGTTACAGCTGGCCGGGGAATGTGCGGGAGCTGGAAAATGTCATCGAGCGGGCTGTTGTGCTGGCTTCAGCACCGGTGGTGGAATCGATTCCTTCTTTGACAGGGCCACAACCGGCAGGGAAAGATGATGATCCGCTGCAATCGTGGCTGCGGCAATTGCCGGATTCGGGCATCAGGGCGGAAAAAGCAGTGGCCACCTTTGAAAAGCGTCTGGTAGAGATTGCGCTGGAACGCAATCATCATATCAAGGCAAGAGCAGGCCGTTGGCTGGGGTTCGGTGACCGGGCCAAGGATAAAATGCGTTATTTGTGCGATAAATATGATATCGAGGTGAAGGAATCCCCATGAGTCGGCTGGCCGGTTTGATGATGTTGGTATCCGGGTTGCTGGGCGGAGGGATATTTGAGGCTGCTGCTTTCAGCCTTGATCAGGAGTACCTTTATTCCCGCGATGCCAATGTGCCGCCGTTTCAGAAATCGCGTGAATTTTTCAATATGCCGGATCGACCGGGCAGTTACGAAGTGATTATGCTCTCCGAAAATACCGGGCCTCTGACCTTTCGCATTGTGCAGGTGCGAGATGAGCAGGAAAAAACGCTGGTGCAGCAGCGTAGCTATCATGTCGGCGATCATGTGTTCGAGGCCCGTTTTGATAACCCGTCGGGTAGCGATGATCTGATTGTGGAAATCGCCAATTCAAATCCTGCTGTTGCAGCGAAAGTATCGGTGTATGTTGTAGAACTTAGCGAGCCTAAATGATGAGAAAATACTGTTTATGCCTGCTTGTTTTGTTGTGTGGCTCGTGGAGTGAATATGCTCTGGCGACTGCAGCTGGTCATGAGGTTCGCCTCCAGCTCAAATGGAAACACCAGTTCCAGTTTGCCGGCTATTATGCCGCACTGGAAAAAGGTTTTTATGCGGATGAAGGACTTGATGTTCGCCTGATTGAGGGCGGTCCCGATCATGCTCCCGTGCAGGAACTGCTGGACGGTGATGTGCAATATGCTGTCGGGGATGCAGGCGCCTTGCTGACGCGGGCCGAAGGCTATCCGGTTGTTGTGGTAGCCTCCATATTCCAGCATTCACCGCAGGTGATTTATACACTTGCCGATGTGAAGTCGCTGCAGGATTTGTTTGGAAAGCGTGTGATGATGCAGCATGGTAATTTAACCATTGAAGTGAAGGCTATGCTGGAACATGCAGGATTGTCGCGACCGGATTATGTGCGCATACCGATCGGCAGTCTGGAAGATCTGGTTGCAGGTCGAACGGATGCATGGCCCGGTTACAGCACCAATGAGGGATTTGTACTCAAGCAGCTCGGTATTGCGTTTCAGATATTCAGACCACTGGATTACGGTATCGATTTTTATGGTGATGCCCTGCTGACTACGGAAGCCGAGGTTGTCTCGCATCCCGAACGGGTCGCCGCCTTGCGGCGTGCCACTATCAGAGGCTGGAAATATGCGCTTGCACACAAGCCGGAAATCATCGCCCTGATCAAGAAGAAGTACGACAGTCAGCATAAATCGGTGGCGCATCTGACCTATGAAGCCAGCGCGATCGAGGATCTGATGTTCCAGAATATCGTGCCGATCGGGTTTTCGAATATGGATCGCTGGCATGAGATTGCTGCCGTGTTTGAGAATATGGGGCAACCGGTGACAGGCATGGACTGGGATGGTTTTCTCTATCAGCCGAAACGCAATATTATCGATTTGCTGTGGCAATACCGTTACTGGGTAACGTTTGTGCTGTTGCTGTTACTCTTGCTGGTGTTGTATCTCTATACGGTGCAATTGCGCAGGGGTATCCGCCGAAGAACAGCGGCACTGGAGAAGGTTTCCTCCGAGTATAAGGAAATTCTTGATCATATGCAGGATGCCTATTACCGCACCAACCTGAAAGGCGAACTGACCTGGGTATCGCTGGCCTGCGAAAGGCAGATGGGTTATGAGCGCCACGAACTGATTGGCCAGCAGCTCAGTACCCTGTATTACGAACGGGGTGGACGGGAGAGATTTCTGCAGGCGCTGGAGGCCAGTGGCGGAAACCTGCAGCATTATGAAGTCTGTCTGAGACACAAAGACGGTTCCCGGCTTTGGTCGGAGGTCAATTCACAGTTTTTTTTCGATGAACAGGGCAATATCGCTGGCGTGGAAGGAAATGTCCGTAATATTAACGAGCGCAAACGGTCCGAACGAGAAAGCAGGGAGCTGACCGATCAGCTGCAGCAGGCTCAGAAAATGGAAAGTATCGGTGTGTTGGCCGGTGGCATCGCACATGATTTTAACAACCTGCTGGTTGGCGTGATGGGTAATGCCGAGCTGGCCATGCTCGATAACAGACAGGATGACCTGTGCCCGTATCTGGAGCAGATTTTTAAATCGGCGCGGCGCGGTGCTGATCTTGTGCGCCAGATGCTGGCCTATTCCGGTCAGGGTCATATTTCGATGGGGGAACATAATTTTAACGAATTGATCCGGGATGTATCGGGTTTGCTCGGTACGGTGATCGGCAAACAGATCACGCTGGAGCAGGAACTCATGGATGCGCTGCCTGACATTTATGGTGATAAAAATCAGCTGACCCAGCTGATTATGAACCTCATGACCAATGCATCCGATGCCATGCATAATAAACCGGGCAGTATTTTGTTGCGTACAGGCATACGCCATCTTTCCGCCCAGGATTTTTCGGGCATGTATATGGCAACCGAAGCCCAGGCCGGTGAATATGTGTTCATTGAGGTAAAGGATTCCGGCTGTGGTATGGATAAACAGACACAGCTACGGATTTTCGATCCGTTTTTTACCACCAAGGAAACCGGCAGCGGCCTGGGGCTGGCAGCATTGCTGGGCATTGTTCGCAGCCATGGCGGCACCCTGACCCTGACCAGCAAACCGGGTAAAGGCTCCTGTTTTACCATCTTTTTTCCGGCTCTTTCATCAGTTCGTCCAGCTATAGAAGTGAACGCCATGGAACAGGGTTCATCACCGGATCTGTCCGGTACGGTATTGCTTGTTGACGACGAGGAAACTGTGCGCCATGTAGCCAGAACATTGCTGGAGCGGGAAGGCATTGAAGTGCTGGTAGCCGAAAATGGTAAAGAGGCTGTCCGTATGTTCCGGCAACATGCTGATCGTATTGCACTGGTGTTGATGGATCTGACGATGCCGGAAATGGACGGCGAGCAGGCTTTTCATGCGATTCGTGCCATTCGCCCCGATGCACGGGTGATCCTGAGCAGCGGTTTTTCAGAGAGTGAAGCGGTTGAGAGGCTGCACCGCTACGGCCTTGCTGGATTTATCCGTAAACCCTACACGCGCAAAGTGCTGCTGGCCCAAATCACACATTTGGGTGTGTACGGTTTTTCTTCCCGCACCTTGGAATCCTGATTCCCCAACCCCATATATCTGCTGACACAAAGCACTGATTGCAGTCTGATTGGGCAGTCATTATCTGCAGGCTGGGTGGAAATAACTGAATAAATCAGCATTTCTGATGAATGATAAGGGGTGTCGGAATGGATATGAATCGTACAACACAAAAGGTGAATGAAGCCCTTGCCGCAGCACAGCAGCTGGCGGTGCGTCTGTCCCATCAGCAGGTGGATGGTGAACATGTGCTGGCTGAATTGCTGGCCCAGCAGGATGGCCTGGCATCGCGTTTTCTGGAGCGTGCCGGTGCTGATCCGGACGCATTCAAAACAGCTGTACAACAATCACTGGCCAAACGGCCGAAAGTCAGTGGCAGTGCCGTTGAGGCAGACAAGGTATATATCACCCAGCGCCTGCAGCAATTGCTGGTCAAGGCCGGTGATGAAGCAACGCAAATGCAGGATGAATATATTTCTGTCGAGCATGTATTGCTGGCCATGATTGCCGAAGGCAACAACAGTGATGCCGGTAAAATATTCAGCACTCATGGCATCAGTCGTGAACGTTTTCTGGAGGCGCTGGAACAGGTGCGTGGCCATCAGAGGGTCACCACGGATGCCCCGGAAGCGCAATATGAAGCTCTGAAGAAATATGGTAATGATCTGGTTGAAATGGCCAGGTCGGGCAAGCTTGATCCGGTCATCGGCCGGGATTCGGAAATCCGTTCTGTGATCCGGATTCTGTCCCGCAAAACCAAAAATAACCCGGTGCTGATCGGGGAACCAGGCGTGGGTAAAACAGCCATTGCCGAAGGGCTGGCGCAGCGCATTGTTTCCGGTGATGTGCCTGAAGGCCTGAAAAACCGCAGCCTGTTTGCCCTGGATATGACATCATTGATGGCCGGCGCCAAATATAGAGGCGAATTTGAAGAGCGCCTGAAAGCAGTGCTCAAGGAAATCAAGGAATCGGAAGGGCGTACCCTGCTGTTTATTGATGAACTGCATACCATTGTCGGGGCCGGCAAAACCGAAGGCAGTTCCGATGCCGGTAATATGCTCAAGCCGATGCTGGCACGGGGCGAACTGCACTGTATCGGCGCAACAACCCTCGATGAATACCGCCAGCATATCGAAAAAGATGCGGCGCTGGAACGGCGTTTCCAGCCGATTGTGGTCGATGCACCGGATGTTGAAGATACGGTCTCTATTTTGCGCGGTTTGCGTGAACGCTTTGAACTGCATCATGGTGTGCGAATTTCCGATGCCGCGCTGGTGGCAGCCGCCACCATGTCGGATCGTTATATCTCGGATCGCTTCCTGCCGGATAAAGCCATTGATCTGGTGGATGAGGCCTGCGCCTCGATTCGCACCGAGATGGATTCCATGCCATCGGAGCTGGATGCGGTCACCCGGCGCACCATGCGCCTGGAAATTGAGGAAACTGCGCTGAAAAAAGAGAAGGATGAAGCCAGCAAGAAGCGTTTGAAGGATTTGCGCAAGGAGCTGGCCGATCTGCGCGAAGAACGTGATGCCATGCGGGCTCGATGGGAGCGTGCAAAAGGCGCAATGGGGCAGGTGCAGCAGTTGCGAGAATCCATTGAACAGGTGCGGCTGGATATTGAGGCGGCCGAGCGCGCTTATGAGCTGGAGAAAGTGGCCAGCCTGCGTTATGGCAAACTGCCGGAGCTGGAGAAACAGCTGGCGGATGCCGAAGCCATGATGAGCGAGAACAAGGCTCTGATCAGCGAGACTGTCAGCGAGGAAGAAATTGCCGAAGTGGTATCGCGCTGGACAGGTATTCAGCTGACCCGGCTGATGGAAGGCGAACGTGAGAAATTGTTGCGGCTGGAATCTGTACTGCATGAGCGTGTGATCGGACAGGATGAGGCTGTGAAGGCAGTTGCCGATGCAGTGCTGCGTGCGCGGGCCGGTATTCGCGATCAGCATCGTCCGATTGGTTCATTTCTGTTTCTCGGACCGACCGGTGTGGGTAAAACCGAACTGGCCCGCACATTGGCGCGTACCCTGTTCGACAGCGAAGACAATATGGTGCGCATCGATATGAGTGAATACATGGAGAAGCATGCCGTATCACGTCTGCTGGGTGCACCTCCGGGCTATATCGGTTTTGAACAGGGTGGCCAGCTGACCGAGGCCGTGCGTCGCAAACCCTATTCGGTGTTGTTGCTCGATGAGGTCGAAAAAGCACACCCCGATGTGTTCAATGTATTGTTGCAATTGCTGGATGACGGGCGTTTGACCGACAGCCATGGCCGAACTGTGAATTTCCAGAACACGATCATCATCATGACCAGCAATATCGGCTCGGATTTGATGCTTGATGGCATCGACGCTGATGGTCATATCAGTGAGGACGCCAGGAAACAGGTACTGGCAGTGCTCAGGCAACATTTCCGGCCCGAATTTCTCAACCGGGTGGATGATACGGTGATGTTCAGTCCGTTGACGCAGTCTGTGATTGCCGATGTCGTCAAACTGTTCCTGGCAGAACTGGAGCAGCGCCTTGGCGAGCAACAGGTGAAACTGGATATCCGGAATGCAGCCATCGAATGGATTGGCAGAACGGGTTATGATCCGGTCTACGGTGCCCGGCCGTTGAAACGCTTTATTCAGGAGCACCTGGAAACTCCTGTAGCCCGTTTGCTTATTAGCGGAGAAGTGCATGGCGGCGGAAATATCGTGGTGGATATCGAAGATGGAGAACTGGTCGTGCGCAAGGGCTAATGGATGGTAGCTGGGGATAATTTGCCCGTTGGGGTGTATTCATTGCCACTGGAGCATCGAAAGGCCGATGTTAAGGTTGCACGGTGAGCGGTTTTGCGCTAGCAAGTCGTTTCCAAATTCGAGAGGAGGAGTTATTTATGAAAAAAACATTGATGATCGTAGCTGCGGCTGCATTTATGATGGGAAGTTCTGTAGCTATGGCTAAGCCTTTCTGTGCTTCCTGCCACGCAGGCCATAAAAACAAAGTTGGCCCTGCATTTGCCACTGTAGTCGAGGCTTATGGCTCAGTTGATGCTGTATTCGAGTTTCTGAACTCTGATGCTGCACTGGAACCAAAGGTAGAGAAATTTGCCAGCAAGAAAGGTATGATGAAAGGCCAGCTCAAGAAGTACCGCAAGCTGAACGATGCCAAAAAGGCAGAAGTTCGTGCATGGTTTGAAGAGCAGATTAAATAATATCACTTAACCTGCCGGGTTTTTTGATACCGACAAGGCGGCCTTCGGGTCGCCTTTTTTGTTGTGCGGTGATATTGTTTCTTCAGAGAACTCCCAACAATTCCAGTTGCGCGGCGATCCTCTTTTCATCTTCGCCCAGTCGCATGGCTTGCATCAGATCTGCTTTGGCCAGGGTGTTTTTGCCTGTCGCTCTGTAGGCAAGCGCCCGGTAGAAATAAGCTTTGCTCCGTCCGGCACCCTGATGTGAAATATAGGTGTTGAGGGCTGTCAGAGCCTGATGATAACGCTCCATTCGGATCAGTACCCGGCCGGCCCGATAAGTGGCATCTTCATCATCGGGATCCACGATCAACTCCTGCCGGAAATGTGTCAGTGCCTTGTCGTATTGCCCCAGTTTTTCAAAGCATACACCCAGGTTGTAATGGGTATTGTCATGGTCGGGTGCCAGTTTCAGTACATCATCAAATACCGCGATAGCAGCATCATAGCGTTCCAGTTTGAGCAGCTGGAAGCCATAGGCATGGAGATGATCGGCATCGGGCGTAATATCCATGCGGAGTTTCCTGAACGCCAGTTCGGCCATGTCTGTCTTGCGGGTGCCTTCCGCACCGGCAAGCGCATCGTGCAGCAGTGTCTGCCAGCGTTGTGTGATTGAGGATGATTCCAGCCGTTCTCTGGCATGGGCGATGAAATCAGCGGGAAACTCCGGTGTTTTAAGCGGCATGGCCTGTTCGATCTCGTGGATATCCAGATGATTCAGCAGGCGTTGCTTGAATTCGGGGATACCTTTTTCCTGCAGATGTGCCATTTCAAATTCCAGTGCCGGATAATCCGCCGTATTGATGGCACCGTCCCTGTTGTTGATCAGTGGGAACACATCGGTGCTCATCAGCTGGTAGGGCAGCCACGCACTCATGATCCGATGCTTCTGCATCAGATTGTCCCGTAAATCCGGCTGGCTGATAACTGCCTGCTGCTGATGCATGATCAGGGGTTCATCCGATGCGATCAGCAGAAAATAGGACGATTTGACATACAGCAGGGCGCAATGCCTGAAACTCTGATGCAGGGATCGCAGGATAATATCACTGCCCTCATCCCCGATGCGCGAATCCATCCAGGTCACATAGACACCATCGTGCTGCAGGCGTGTTTTCACATCATCGAAAAAGTCGCGGGTGTACAGTTTGGATGAACTGAAATAGAGCGGCGTGGTTACGGTATTCAGAATCACGGAATACTTTTTCTCACCCGATTTGACGAAATGGATGGCATCGTCCACGGTGATATGCACACGCGGGTTATGCTCGATATCGAAAATCCATTGTGCCATGCGAAACAGGTTCTCCCGCACAACCGGATTGATTTCCACCACATCGGTTTGTTTGAAGAATAGCCCCACGACGGATGCTGTGGCACCACTGCCCAAACCCAGCACCAGCGCATCATCAAGACGCGGCGCAAACAGGGTGGACAGCGCACCGACAATTTTCTCTGAAGGATTGTTCAACGGGATACTGATATAACCGTTGATAAAAAAGTAGGGAGTGCCATCGACCCAGTTGATGGCGAACACATCCTGATAACCCTTGTAGCGATCAGTTGTGCCGACATTGTTGCGTGTTTCACTCAGTTCATCCGCATCCTTGAAATTGGTATAGCTTAGATAGAGCAGGTCTTCATCCCATTGTTGCAGATAAATGCCGCCTGTCACGGCCATGGCCAGGCATGCCGCGATCAGGCTGCGCAGCTGAAAACGCTGATAAATGACAATTGCCAGCGCTGAAATAAGACCGATAATGAGCAGTTGTACACCGTAATCCAGATAGCGGTGCAGCAGGAACACCATCAGCAGAAAACCGCCCACATTGGCTATGGAGGAAACAAACAGCAGGGTGCCGGATTCATGGCTGACTTCACCCCGGTGCGATAGCAGGGCCGGAATGGTGGCCCCGAACATGGTGGCCGGCAGCAGCATCAGGAAAACCAGCAGCAGCCATTTCAGCAAAATCACCAGCCAGAATGCATTGCCTGTTAACGGGTACAGGGCGGCATACACATAGATGGCAGCTCCGGAGGCGAGCATCAGCCAGATCAACCCGGCCAGATTCAGCCACATAATCGTCTGGAATTTCGGTTTGAAGTATTTGACCAGCAGTGAACCCAGGGTCAGGCCGAGCAATACCAGCGACAGCACCAGTGCAAATGATTCGCGGAATGGCCCGAACACCAGCTCGGCATATTTCACCATGAACAGTTGAAAAACAGCTGAGGCGAAACTGGCCAGAATCAGGGCGGCAAGTGCGTGGCGCGGTATATTGAACAACAGTTTTTTCGGCGGGTTCTGAAATGACCTTGCAGGGTGCCGGCTTTGTTGTACAGCTTCAGCGTGTCGGCCGAAGAAAAAGCGCAGGCCGCCTGCAATGAACAGGTTCACCGTGGCAAATGTTACCACTGCCCCCTGAATGCCCAGATTTCGGATGATATAGAATTCGATCAGCAGTGCTGTCAGTGCTGCTCCGAAATTGTAGACCATATAAACCCGTGCAAATGCCTGATCGGATTTTCCATGCAGCCTGCCCAGATAACCGGCGAACAGCGGCACGCTGCATCCGATCAGAAACGCGGGTACGATCAGCAGCAATGCGCAGATGGCCACGCTGCCGGTCAGATTGTCGGCAAACAGCGATGCTCCGGCGTAGACCAGTTGTTCCACCTGAGGTTGTGTGAAGGCGATCAACAACCCGTAGGCGCCGATACCGCCTTCGATGGCCCACAGCCAGGGCCATAAACGGTGTGAGAGGGCCGACCCGATACCGATGCCGAGTAGAAAGGTCATCAGTACCGATGCCGAGACAATAAACTGGTCGCCTACCATGTTTCCCAGAATCCTGCCGTAGAGGATTTCGTAGGAGATGCCCGCCAGTCCGGACAGCCACATCAGACATACAAACAGATGTCGGCATACTGCCTTCCGACACATGCTCATTTCTCTGGTTCAGAAGCTCTGTATATCATGAACGGGCGGGTCGGATTACTCAATGGCGATGACCGAACGAAGCATGTGACTGGGTTTGCCGTTCACATAGCCGATGGCATATACGGTAATGCTGTAGGATGATAACCACTGACCGGTGTTGGCATCGCAGGCCTGGGCTGCCATGTAAGCGTTATAATTGGGGTCTGTCGGATCGGGGTTATAGTCCGGCGGTGTGGGGGAGATATTTTTCGGTGCGGTGCATGGACAATCCGGCAGTGTGCCTCCAGCGCATGTTTCCGGTTTTGCCACGCCGTTGTATTTGTCGGAAGGGTCTAGCGGGAAAATTTCGATATCATGATCGACATTGTTGGCATCGGCTGCGCTTAGCCAGATAATAGCACCGTTTTTTGGGATATCTTCTCCCACTACCGGAGTTGTGTGATGCGGTGTTTTGGGAATAGAGGGAGCCACATTGCCGTTGGCATCGATATCCAGTTTGATATAGCGCGGCAGTCGGCTGCTGATCTTTTCCATGACGGGCTGGACAGGTTTTGGCACTGTCACATCAATACAGTTTGCAAATGTTGCGGCATCCTGAAAACAGACTTCCCTGTTTTGCATAGGCGAGTTGTCCAAATACATCAATTGCCCGTCGCTGTTTTTGCTGACACCCGGATGCCACAGGTAGGCTCTGAGCTCCGTATAATCGCCAACATTTTTCGCGTTGGAAGGCTCTGGGGGTTCAGCGAACGCTCCTGCAATATAGTTGCCGGTATAGCCTTTGAAGCTGTCAAATTCAGCATCGTTGATCAGCGCCCACGACATATAATTGATGGCGGTTTCGGCATAATAATAGGCTTCAGTGGAGTTTTGCGCGCTGGCACTGGTCTGGATGGCTGAGCGGCTGGTGTAAAACATGGCCACTGACATCAGGGTCAACAGACTGAGGAGGATCAGGGAGGAGGCCAGCACGAAGCCCCGTTCGCGATGATGATGTACTTTGAAGGATCGGGATACATGGTTCATGGCTAGTTCCTGGGCCATACATTGAATGCGATGGAGGTTTCTTTGCCTGAATGCTGTTCGTTGTTGTATACCGATCTCAAAATCACATGGATGCCGCCGTTGCCGATGGGTGTTACCGCCATGCCGTTAACCGGATCCAGATCGCGAATCAATTCTTGAAAAATACTGGCATCGGGCCGTAGCCAGTAAATATCATTCTTGCCCTTGTGCTGGTAATGGAAGATGCCAACCCTACCCTCCAGCGTTTGATAGGTCAGGGTCTGACTCGTCGGATCCCAGTGAGGCAATTGATCGAATGTGGTCGGGTAATTCGGTGGAATCGTGGCATTTCTTGGAGGTCCGAGGTCATCCCGGATCTTGATGTCAGGGTGCTGTTTTTTCAATGATCCGCGTAAATCCGATTGCATCAGCTGCGATACGAGAAACAGGTCTCCCATGCGTTCGGTGCGCGAGGACATGGTGCTGGATGTCTTGTTGATAGAGATAAAAACAGCGGTAATTCCGGCAAGAATCACCAGCCCCATGCCGAGGCCGATAAGCATTTCGAGCAGGGTAAAGCCATGTTCACCGGATCGGTTGTACGCGGGTGCTTTGTGTTGTGTCTGTATGGCTGAGCTCATTATTGCACCTTCGATAAATTGGTCAGGTAGATAAAGTGCGATTTTCCCTGATTCGACCAGGATATTTTCACGAACTGGATATGGGCTGTCACATTGGTGACAGAGCCCCGTTTTTTGGCATCAAATGTTTTGAAGTTATTCAGGTCTTTCGATAACGGTCCGATTGCTGGTGAGTAGTTGATTTCGATGTCGTAGGGAATTTTCATGCCCGTTGCCGGTGTGCATGTGACTTTGATCGGATAGGACGGAGTTGCTGCGCTGGGAACCAGGCTGCAATCGGTTGAAATGCGTGGTGCATGGTCATTCGGATCCTGTTGCCAGAATTCCAGAAGCTGTTCGGCCAGCGAGACTGCCGTGCCGCGTTCGCGTGACACCTGATCGCCGCCCTGAATGGCAACCGTGAAACTGCCGATGGCCAGTGCTGCTACAGAGACAATCACCAGCGTGACAAGAATTTCAACCAGTGTGAAACCGGCTGCCGGGTGATTGCGCTTCATTGGAAATATGTCCTGCCGATCGTATTGATGGTGATTTTCTTGTTGTTCCGGCCATTGGGTAATGCCGAAGATGAGATGGTGATGGTGGCATTGGTGGCAGTGCCCCTGCTGCCAAATTGGATTGGACCTATATTACTGGAAAGGCTCATATTTTTTGAAAATTGGCTGAGATTGATTTGTTCATTTTTGCAGATATCGCAAGTTCCGTTAGAGCGTGTATTGCTATCGAATGTATAGGTGTCGGAAGGATTTTTTTTATCGGGAAAATCGAATTTCACACTGCGGTTTTCCGAGATGGCCAGTACCCGTGCCTGTTTCAGCTGGCCCATCAGTGTTTGTGACGCATTGCGCAGGGCCTGAGTTTCGCGCCAGTCGGAGAAAGCGGGGATGGCCAGCGTGCCCATGATGCCGATAACGGCAATGACAATCAGCAGTTCCAGCAGCGAAAAACCATGCTGATGCGGGGGCGGACAGGCGTGACGGAAAACTCCGGCTTGCCTGTGGTGATTGCTTACGCTTAGATTCGCTTTAATGCGCATTTTCTCCCTCATCGTCAAAATTGTAATTTCGCTGGGCTTGCTGGCTGTGATGGCCGTTACAATAGGTTATATCCTGTTTTCCAGCAACCTGCCGGAACTCGGTGCTCTATCCGATTATCGGCCGCCGCTGGTGTCTCGAGTTTATAATACCGAGGGCGAATTGATTGCCGAATATGCGGATGAACACCGTATCCTGGTACCATTCGACCAGATTCCGGATAAACTAAAACATGCGTTTCTTGCTGCAGAAGACCAGCAGTTTTACGAACATCCGGGCATCAACCCTGCCCGAATCGCTTCGGCTGCACTGGCCAACCTG
>JBHHTY010000045.1:0-13300 GCA_046753565.1 Mariprofundus sp. | reverse complement strand
ATGCCATCGGCGGGTACCTTGTCGCCGGGTTTGATGCGCAGATGATCACCCGGCCTGAGTTGACGCACGCTGACCCGCTCTTCATCACCATTGGCGGTTAAGCGCGTGGCCATGCGCGGTTGCAATTCCAGCAGGCGCAGGGTGGCCGAAGATGCATTGCGTCGCCCCAGTGCTTCCAGATAACGACCGATCAGGATGACAAATAGGAAGATGACCACCGTATCGAAATAAACGTGTTCTCCGCCTTGTACAGTTTGCCAGAACGAGTAGGTGAATGTGGCCAGTGCGCCGATACTGATCGGTAAATCCATGCTAAGGCTGCTTTGACGCAGGCCGCGCCATGCCGAAACAAGAATCGGCCCGCCGGAATAGAGCAGTACCGGCGTGGCAATGGCGCAACTTACCCAGTAGAAAAACTGCCGGTATTCGCTACCGATGCCGGAGAATGCACCGGCGTACAGAGCAATCGAAATCCACATGATATTCATGGCGCCAAAACCGGCAAACCCCATGCGAAACAGCAGCCTGCGATTTTGTTTGTGAAGTGCGCCTTCAATATTTTCGGGATTGAATGGTATCGCGGCATATCCGATTGCCGCCAGCCGGGTCATGATTTTCGGCAGGGATACTTTTTCAGGTTGCCATTGCAGCAACAGTCTGTGGTGTACCATATTCACTTCGGCTTTGGTAATACCTGCCATGTTGCCAAGCGCCTTTTCGATCAGCCAGACACAGGCGGCACAATGAATGCCCTCGACCATCAGTCGGGCCTGCAGCGAACCATTGGCAAGCGTTTCGGTGAATTCCTGCTGTATTTCCTTTAAATCGTACTGATTTATATCTGTCGGTGCATCCGGGGGAGGGGCAATCGTTGTTTCACGTTTTTTGAGGCGTTCATAAAAATTGTCCAGCCCTGCTTCATGGATAACCTGGCAAACGCTGAAACAGCCTGAACAGCAGAACAGATGATCTTTGCCTGCTATTTCACCATGGCAGGCTGTCGAACCGGTGGCTGGCAGTCCGCAATGAAAACATTGCTTATTTTTGGACAAAGATACGCAGGGCTGTGTCGAAGTGCTGTTCACCTGCATCGATGCTGGCGATCAAGTCCCAGTGGCCGGGTAGCGGAAAACTGACGGGTGCATGAAACGTGCCGGCATCTGTCATTGGCATTTCCACAGTAAAATCGTGGCTGGCATCGTTGGGACGGTATGCTTTCAGAATCACCTTGCCGGCGTGTACAGGTTTGCCTTGATGATCCATCACATAGAGGCGGATGATGTCCGATTTGTTGACTGTCAGTGTATTCGGTAGCAACAGTTGCAGCCGCCATGCGGTGGCGGCTGCTTCGTCACGCAGATTTGCATCGTGAAAATAGTTTTTACCACGCTCGTAATAATCCTGCACGACCAGATTCGGTGGTGCGATATAGGCATAGGAAATAAAGCCAATGTTGACGACAAGTGTCACGCCAACTACAGCAAGGATTCCCTTCAGCCACGGGTTCCTGAGGTCCTGTTTGACTTGTGCGCTTAACATATGAACTCCTGTTATCTGCCGCTGATAAATACTGACTCATGTTCGAGGCGGATGGATGGTGACTCGAGGCTTTCCAGTACAAATGTGATTGGTATTCTCTTGTCTTTCAATGCGCCTGGTCGAGCTGCCAGAAATATGTGAAATGGAATAATTTTGCCTGTCTTGAGTATAAGGGTTTTCCCTTCATCACTAGCAATAGTGATTCCCTCAGCACCACTGATACTGACTTTTATATGCAGATCATTTGGTGTTTTATTGACGGCTTTGATGGTGTATTTATTGTGGATGCTGCCATCAGACATCTGGATAAACAGAGGTTGACGTTCATGTACTATGGATAATTCCACTGGTGGAATATGGGACAGCCCATAGAGAATGCCTGTGACAGAAAGAAGCAGGATAGCGCTATATGCGATGACGCGAGGCCGCTTGAATAATGGCGGCAAAGGTTCTCCATCCATCTCTTTTCTTGAAGCATAACGAATCAGGCCACGTGGGCGGTTGATCTTGTCCATAATGCTGTCGCAGGCATCAATGCACATACCGCAGGTAATACATCCTTCACTCATGCCTTCGCGAATATCCACGCCAGTGGGGCAAACACCGACACACAGTTTGCAATCAATACAGTCGCCTCTTTTTTCACCATCTTTACCGCGAAGCTTGCCTCTGGGCTCTCCCCGTGAGACATCATAGGTGGGCATTTCTGTATCCTTGTCCACCATCACGCTCTGGATACGGGCATAAGGGCAGAGCCAGAAACATACCTGTTCACGCATAAAACCGGCGAATACATAGGTGAAGAAAATGAACGTGCCCAATACCACCCATGCAATCAATGGCGCATCCAGTGTCAGAAAACTGAGCCACAGATCATATACATCGGTGAAATAGGCTGCGAAAGTTACTCCGGTCAGGACAGAAATGAGTACCCACAAGCCATGCTTGAACAGCTTCAGTTTGAATTTCCGGATTGTCCATGGTGCGGCATCAAGTTTGCGTCGCTGGATTGGGTTGCCTTCGATTTTATCTTCCAGCCAGGTAAACCAGTCTGTCCATACGGTTTGAAAACAGAAATATCCGCACCAGACACGGCCTGCAACAGCTGTTACGCCGAACAGGGTCATGGCCAGAAGAATCAATACCAGCGACAGCATCCATACATCCTGAGGCCAGATGGTGAGGGATAACAAATGAAACTGACGGTGTGGAATGTCAAACAGGATAGCCTGTTGGTCATCCCAGCGGAAGTAGGGCACGATAAAAAAGATAAGCCATAAAATTGAGGTGTACCATTTGTACATGCGGAAACGACCGGGGATGCGTTTGGCATGAATGGTTTCTTCTCCGGTATTGACATGCCAGTGGACTGCATCGGCGTAGAGCTCTTCCACATTATGCTGTTGCTGTTCCGGCATCTGTGCTCCCCGGTATCAGTATTTTGCCGGCAGATTCCTGCAGGCCTGATGATTTGTCGATGTTCAGTTTTTCAAAAGGAAAAGGGAGGTTTTATCCTCCCCCTTTACTTTTGTTTTTGTCCGGCAGGAGGCGTTATTGACCTCCACCGAATTCATGCACTTTTACAGCCAGCATTTTGATGGCCTCCGGGCTAAGTTTTTCACCGAAAGCAGGCATGATGGCTATGCGTGTTTCCGGCACATCGGCCGGATCTTCATTCACACCATAGCGGATAGTGCGCAGAATATCATCACGCGAACTGCCGAATCGCCAGATGCCATCAGTCAAATTGGCAGCGCCTGTGCCCAATTCATTGATAGCACCTCCGGCTGCATCTTCACCATGGCAGCCGGCACAGCCGGCTTCATTGAAGCGGGTAAAGCCTTCAGGCGTTGCTTTGCCCTGCGAAGCGGCGATGACAAAATCAGCCAGTGTTTCGATCTCGGCATCATCAAGTACACCGGCATGGGCGGGCATGGAGCCTTCCCGGCCATCGGTGATGGTTTCGACGATGGTGTCGAAATCACCACCATAGAGCCAGTCGTCGTCAGTCAGATTGGGGAACAGCCCCGGTGCACCTTCACCGCCGGCACCGTGGCATCCGGCACAGTTATCGCCGAAAATTGCCTTGGCGGAAGATTCTGCAAAGTTACGCATACCCGCATCCGCCAATAATGCCTGGCCATCCATGGCGGCAACTTTTTTCAGATAGGGGGCCTTGATGGCAGCATTTTCAGCTACAGCTTCCTTGTATTCCTTGATCTGTGTCCAGCCCAGCAGCCCTTTGGTGGATTCATGAATCAGGGGAATGGATGGATATAATGCGAAATAGACCACACAAAATATCCAGCTGGCATGGAACGATATCATCCACCAGCGTGGCGGCGGATTGGTTAACTCGCGGATTCCATCCCACTCGTGGCCCGTATCCGGGGCATGTTGCGGCTTATTTTGTTTGGCCATGTCCAACCTCCCTCTTCATTTCCTCACTGTTATTGTCTGTTAAATCATCATTTACAAAATCGCGGTATTGCTCAAAACGGTCGCGATTGGCCGGGTTGAATACCCAGATGTAGAGAGCGATCATCAGTGCCGTAAGCACCAGAACGATAATCATCCCTGTCCAGTCGGCATGTGTCATGGCTTCCCAGTCGGTAGAGAAGAATTCGTACAGACTATTCACGATAGTCCTTCCCTTCTTCGAATTTCACCATGGTGCCGAGCACTTGCAGATAGGCGATGATGGCATCCATCTCCGTTTTTCCGCGCACTGCATCAGCGGCGCCGGCGAAGTCAGCCTCGGTGTAGGGGACCCCGACCATGGCGAGGGCCCGCAATTTTTTCTCGGTCAGGGTTTCATCAATGAGATGGTCCTCGAAAAAAGCATAGTCGGGCATGACTGATTCCGGCACCAGCGAACGCGGCGCGCGCAGATGCTGACGATGCCATTCGTTGGAATATTTACCGCCTACACGGGCCAGATCAGGGCCGGTGCGCTTGGATCCCCACTGGAATGGATGATCGTATTTCGATTCTGCCGCCAGTGAATAGTGGCCGTAGCGTTCTTTTTCATCACGGAACGGGCGAATCATCTGTGAATGGCACAGATAACAGCCTTCGCGGACATAGACATCGCGCCCTTCCTGTTCCAGTGCCGTATAGGGGCGGATACTGTCTTCATCCTTGGACAGTTTCTCCACCACATTATCCAGATAAAACAGAGGTACAATTTCCACGATGCCACCGATAGATACCACGATGGCCACCATGATAATGAAGCCCCAAATATTTTTTTCGAGTTTCTCCTGAAATGACATATCCGCCCCCTATGCCCGAGCTGCAGCAGTGTTTGACTGACTGCTGCCTTTAATGGTCATGACAATATTGTACAACATAATCAGGGCACCCAGCAGTACCAGCAATCCACCGACAGAACGCAGTACATAGTAGGGGTGCATGGCCACGACGGTTTCGGCAAATGTGTAGACCAGGTTGCCGTAATCATCGGTGGCACGCCACATCAGGCCCTGCATGATACCGGAGACCCACATCGCGCAGATATAGATCACGGTGCCGATGGTGTGAATCCAGAAATGGGTGTTGACCAGTGATACGGAGTGAATATCTGTTTTCCATAAACGCGTCACCAGATGATAAATGGCACCGATCGAGACCATGGCCACCCAGCCCAGAGCACCGGAATGCACATGCCCGATAGTCCAGTCGGTGTAGTGGGAGAGTGCGTTCACAGTCTTGAGTGACATGACTGGCCCTTCGAAGGTAGACATGGCGTAGAAGGCCAGCGACACAATCAGAAAGCGCAGAACATAGTCATCACGCAATTTGTTCCATGCACCCGATAGCGTCATCAATCCGTTGATAGCACCACCCCATGACGGGATAATCATGGCGATGGATACGGCTGCACCGAGGGACCCGGCCCAGTCCGGCAGGGCGGTATATTGCAGGTGATGGGCACCCAGCCATACATAGCCGAACATCAGTGCCCAGAAATGCAGTACGGACAATCGATAGGAATAAATCGGCAAATCGGCCTGTTTGGGAATAAAATAATACATAATACCAAGAAAGCCTGCAGTCAGGAAGAAACCGACAGCATTGTGGCCCCACCACCACTGAATCATGGCATCATGTACGCCTGAAAAGATCGAGTAGGAATGGGTCATGGTGACCGGAACAGCCAGTGAATTCACCACATGCAGATAGGTGATCATGATCATCATACCGAGGAAGAACCAGTTGGCCACATAGATGTGCGAGGTTTTGCGGTTGGCGATGGTCATAATGAAATTAAACATATAGGAGAGCCAGACCACGGCGATCAGAATATCAATCGGCCATTCCAGTTCGGCATATTCCTTGCCGGAAGTCCAGCCCATCGGAAAGGAGATCACGGCCGAGACGATAATCAGGTTCCAGCCCCAGAAGGTGAACCACGCCAGTTTATCGCTCCATAGCGGTACGGCACAGGTGCGTTGCACCACGTAAAATGCGGTTGCCATCAGCGTGCAGCCGCCAAAGGCGAAGATGACCGCATTGGTATGCAACGGCCGCAGGCGACCGAAGCTCAGGTATTCATTCAGATTGAGCGAGGGGAACGATAATTGCCATGCAATAATATCGCCCACCAACGCGCCGACAATAAGATAAACCACTGCACAGACTGCAAATGCTTTAACAATTGCCATATTGTAATTGGGTTGTTCGTAGCTGGGGTTTTCCGGGGCATTTCCGACCACTGTCTCCACCTCCTGAGATTATAAAATACGTTCTGAATACTAGTTACTGAAAAGCGCTTGTACACATTTTTTTCAGGTGCATTCAAATATGCGCGACCTAAGATATTATAAGAGTATATTTCTATTGAAGTTAGACTATCATTTTGACCTTAAAGTGGTGTATTTGAGATCTGATTGGTATGGATTTTTCTCGGGGGATTAAAACAGCATACCGTCAAGGAAACAGGATATGAAAACAGAAATACAGCATCAAGACACCCACGAATGGCCGCTGTTCAGACTAGGGTTTAGGCCATTTTTTCTGGCTGCCACACTATTGGCGATGGTCGGTATGATGATCTGGATGGCAGGGCTTGTTTTTCACGTACATTTACCGCTATCAGTTTCACCGGTCTACTGGCATGCCCATGAAATGATTTACGGCTATGCGCTGGCTGTGATCGCAGGCTTTCTGCTGACGGCGGTCAGAAACTGGACCAGTATCCAGACTCTGCACGGATGGGGCTTGCAGCTGTTGTTGTTGTTGTGGGTGCTGGCAAGGGTTTCGGCGCTGTTGCCGGGTCAGCAGGCTCTGCTCGCAACGGTGGTTTTGGATAATCTGTTTATCGTGTATTTATCGGTGGCGCTGACTGTGCCGGTGGTGCAGGCCAGGCTGTGGAAGAATATGGGGGTCATCTCCAAACTGTATTTTTTCCTGATCGGCAATGTGATTTATGCGCTTGGAGGGTTTGGACTTGTTGCCGATGGTCAACGCATCGGGTTAATGATCGGCCTGTATATGGTTCTCTCGCTGATTCTGGTGTTGTCACGTCGGGTGATGCCGATGTTTATCGAGCGGGGTGTGGGATATACGGTGACTCTGAAAAATCATGTTTGGGTTGACATGGCCTGCTTTTTGCTGTTTCTGGTGTTTGCAGTATCCGATATTTTCTTTGCTTATCCGGCATGGACGGCGTGGCTAGCTGCTGTGTTGTGTCTGTTGCACGGTATTCGCCTATGGGGCTGGTATACGCATGGAATCTGGAGCCGACCCTTATTATGGGTATTGTATCTGGCCTATATCTGGATAATTCTCGGGTTTGCACTAAAATTTACGGTGTTTGTGGCCGGCATCCCCTCCTCGCTGGCAGTCCATGCTTTTACTGTCGGCGGTATTGGCATGATGACACTGGGCATGATGTCGCGCATATCCCTTGGTCATACCGGACGCGATATCATGCAGCCTCCATCCGGTGTGGGCTGGATGTTTTCCCTGTTATGCGCCAGCGTGGTGCTGCGTGTTCTGCTTCCTTTACTGTCGGATGGACATTACCAGTTGTGGATTGGTTTATCGCAGGGGTTCTGGATCATGGCTTTTGCATTGTTTCTGTATCGCTATGCATGGATGTTGGCAACTCCGCGTATTGATGGGCGCCGGGGTTAGAGGCTTTCTGGCGAAAGATGATTATTCCATTATAGCCAGACATATGTGAATGGGCTCTACTGCATAATATCGCGCAGCAAACGAAACAGGGCGCGGGATGATTTGTGCGGTTTGTTCTGTTGCAGCTCTTTGTTGGCATTGCGAACCAGCTGGCGAATTTCACCTGCACCGGCTTGCGGGTATTTTTCCATGAATTCAGTGATGGCGCTTTGTCCTTCTTCAATCAGACGGTCGCGCCAGCGCTCAATGCGGTGAAAATTCTTGTCCTGATTGTCTTTTATTGCTGCAAGTTCATCAATGGTTTCCTGCAGGGACTCGGTATTCATCATCCGAAGCATTTTGCAAATCAGTTTGAACTGTCTCTTTTCGGCACCATGTTTCATGTCCTGAACATCCAGCAAGGCCTGAAACAGTTTGTCAGGGAGATCCATTTTTCCCAATGCCACCGCATCAAATGCGGCCAGCTGTTTGCCCAGCTTCAACAACGCCATAATTTCGCGTTTCTGCTGACTCTTGTTCAGACGCTCGGCATTTTCAAATTTATCATAATCCTCGGCATGTGTATCATACATGCCACGAAGTGTAGCGGGGAGTTCCGGAGCTGTCTTTTACAGCTTGCCCTGTTCTGGATTCAGGACGGTGAATTCGCCAGTCAGTTTTCAGCATCACCCAGCAAACCATGCGGCATGGCGACCAGTACGGAGCAGCTGGCATGACGTACAACTCGTTCTGCAGTGGAACCAATCAGGAAATGCTCCAGCGCCCCCTGATGTCCGTGACGTCCGATCAGGATCAGGTCGGCGGGCAGCGATTTTGCGAACATGCAGATTTGCCGGGCCGGTTCGCCACTGGACTCCTTCATGTGCATAACGATGGGGAAACCGGCTTTTTCAGCCTGCTGTTTCAGTCGTTTGTTTGCCCCCTTGCGCATGGCATCATTGATTTCGTTGACCGGAGCAACAGGAATCATATCTGTCTCGAAATAGATGGCAGGCTCTATCACATGCAGCAGGTGAACTTCAGCATTCTGCTGAATGGCCAGAATACCTGCGCGTCGCAGCGCTTCATCGGATTGTTCGGAGAAATCGGTTGGCACCAGAATTTTACCATGCCTGATCATGACTGCCTCCTTTGTTGCCTTGCTGCCCCTAGTCTAGCAGATCAGAGATATTCTGTGTGACTTTCAGAAAAATGCGTTTGCTTGCTATGGAAACGCTGATTAAATCAGCAATTCTTATATATGCTCCCGTGTTTTATGGAAAGTGATATCCGGCCACTGTTCTTCGGTATAATTCAGCTTCCAGGCGCTGGGGGCCAGATAGGTGAGGAATCCGTCCGCATCTTCAGCCAGAGCTGATTCGAACAAACGCCGGAACTCCGCCATTTTTTTGTCATCCTCGCCGGTGACCCAGCGGGCAACCTGAAAGTCGGTGGCGACATAATCGGCTTCGACTTTGTATTCAGCATGGAGCCTTGCCACGGTGACATCGAACTGCAATACACCGACGGCACCTAGAATATAATCGCCACCCAGCAGGGTTTTGAACACCTGTACTGCGCCTTCTTCGGAGAGTTGTACCAGCCCTTTGTGCAGCTGTTTGCGTTTCATCGGATCTTTCAGGCGCACGCGGCGGAACAATTCCGGCGCGAAATTGGGGATGCCGGTGAATTTCAATGGCTTCTTGCTGGTGAATGTGTCGCCGATTTTGATGGTGCCGTGATTGTGGATGCCGATAATGTCGCCGGCATAAGCTTCCTCGACATGGCTGCGATCCTGGGCCATGAAAATCGTCGCATTGGGGATTTTGATATCCTTGCCGAGCCGGTGGTGGCGTACAGTCATGCCTTTACTGAATATGCCGGAGCAAATGCGGAAAAAGGCAATGCGATCCCGGTGCATCGGATCCATATTGGCCTGAATCTTGAAGCAGAAACCGGAAAAATCCCTTTCTTCAGGATGTACTGTGCGTTCCATGGCATCGCGCGGGCCGGGAGCGGGGGACAGTTCGACAAAAGCATCCAGCAATTCCTTGACACCGAAGTTATTGATGGCGGATCCGAAAAAAACAGGGGTTTGCGAACCGGCCAGAAAATGCTCCAGATCAAACGGATCGGCAGCACCTTCCAGTAACTCGATATCATCGCGCAATTCATCGGCTTGTGAACCCAGTAGTTCATCGAGTCGCGGGTCGGAAATATCACTGATTTGCACGGTATCGAAGTCGTTGGTTTTGGAGCCGGCCGAGAACAGGTTCAGTTCTTTTTTGTACAGGTTGTAAACGCCCTTGAATGCCTTGCCCATGCCAATCGGCCAGGACATCGGCGTGCATTCGATCTGCAGCTTCTCCTCGATTTCGGCCAGCAGCTCGAGCGGCTCCAGGCCTTCACGATCCAGTTTATTGATAAAGGTGACGATGGGGGTATTCCGCATGCGACAGACTTCCATCAGTTTTTCGGTTTGCGGCTCCACGCCATTGGCGGAATCGATCACCATCATGGCGGAATCGACGGCTGTCAGTACGCGATACGTATCTTCGGAGAAGTCCTGATGCCCGGGGGTGTCGAGCAGGTTGATTTCGAAATCACGGTAATTAAATTTCATGACGGAAGATGCAACAGAGATACCACGCTCCTGTTCAATCTTCATCCAGTCTGAGGTGGCATGGCGGCTGGCCTTGCGGGCCTTGACTGCACCGGCCATCTGGATAGCACCGCCGAACATCAGCAGTTTTTCTGTCAGCGTTGTTTTACCTGCATCCGGATGCGAGATAATGCCGAACGTACGACGTTTTTCGATTTCAGTGCTCAGACTCATGTTGACCTCTCCAGTGAAGGGAAAGCTGATTTTTGCCAGGATAGCAATAAATCAGTATCTTCTTAAGGGTCGCGCAGTGTAGCGAAGTTGCTGGCAGATGTGGATGGCCTGTAATGCTCCGGGGAATGAGGCGACCATGAAGGTATGAGATGGATTCGGGTTTATATGGCAGGATTACCGATTGCGGCCTTGTTGATGGGTGTTTTCAGCGCTTATGCCGGTGAGGTCATTGTATTGACCCAAACGGCCTGTCAGTTTATTGAGGCGGAAGGGGTTGATCATCATTTTAACAGTCAATCGGCTGATACATGTCGCAGTATCAACAAGGCAAGCCAGGACAAACGGTTGCAGGGAATACAGCCGCTGCGTTTGAAAGCGGGCGATTATATCTTTCGGATAAAGAATCGGGATGTGCCTTATGAACTGGGCTTCTGGTTGCGCGGAGCCGGTTTGTCACGCTGGCGTTTGCCCGGCACTTCAGGTGGCGGTATTGCTACCGGTGGTGCGCATGATTATGCGGTTGCATTGCAAGCAGGTGAATATCGCTACTCTTGCCCGCTGAATCCGACACCCGATTACGTACTGATTGTTGAATAAAGTAAATCGTATCCATGTACAAACGAATGATTGAGTAAACAAAGGATGAAAATGTATAAACGATTGATACCACTTCTGGTGCTGGCGCTTGTTCTGGTGCTTTTCTTTGCTTTTGATCTGGGGCGCTTTCTGGGTTTTGATGCCCTGGCCGAGCACAAGGCATGGTTGTCTGCATGGGTGGATGCACATGTTGTTCTGGCACCATTGCTGTATATGCTGCTCTATATCGCGGTGGTTGCATTTTCATTGCCGGGAGGTTTGATGATGACGATAGCCGGTGGCCTGCTGTTCGGCGCGGTGAGCGGTGCTTTCTATGCGGTGGTTGGAGCGACTATCGGTGCATCAGCCCTGTTTTTGATTGCCAAGACTTCGCTGGGCGACTTTCTTATGGCAAAGGCCGAGGGCTCGGTGAAAGAAATGCAGGCCGGCTTCTCTGAAAACGCATTGAGTTATATGTTTGTATTGAGGCTGGTTCCGCTGTTCCCCTTTTTTCTGGTCAATCTGGCACCGGCTTTCCTTGGGGTCTCACTGCGTGTTTATGTGATTGCCACGTTTTTCGGCATCATGCCTGCCACTTTTGTTTTTGCATTGACCGGTTCAGGACTGGGCAGTGTGCTGGAGCAGGGAGGGGATGTATCGCTGGCCGGAGTGATGACGCCGGAAATGATGGCTGCCCTGGCCGGACTGGCTTTGCTGGCTTTGATTCCTGTGGTTTACAAGCGGATTATCGGAAACAGGTCGGGAGAAGAAGTATGACAGATTTCGATATATGTGTGATTGGTGCCGGTTCCGGTGGTTTGAGTGTTGCAGCCGGTGCAGCACAAATGGGTGCAAACGTGGTACTGATTGAAAAATCCGATATGGGAGGCGACTGCCTGAATACCGGTTGTGTGCCATCCAAGGCGATTCTTGCGGCGGGGCATGTTGCGCAATCAATGCGGGATGCAGGCAAATTCGGAATGGCATCACAGTCACCGCAGGTAGATTGGCAGGGCGTACACGATCATGTGCATGGCGTGATTGCCGCTATTGCACCGAATGATTCTCAGGAGCGCTTTGAGGGGCTCGGAGTGACGGTGATTCGTGCTGCCGGTGAATTTGTCGACAGGCGTACCGTGAAAGCCGGCGATCAACTGATTCGAGCAAAATATTTTGTGCTGGCGACCGGGTCTTCTGCCTTTGTACCAACGATTGAAGGGCTGGATCAGGTCGATTATTTCACCAATGAGAATATTTTTGATAACACGGAAGCGGTAAGCCATTTGATTGTGATTGGTGGTGGACCAATTGGCATGGAGCTGGCACAGGCGCATCGGCGATTGGGTGCAGAAGTCACGGTGATGGAAATGGCGCGCCTGCTGGTCAAGGATGATCCGGAATTGACCGGGATTGTCATCCGGCATTTGCAGCATGAAGGTATCAAGCTGGTTGAAGGTGGCCGGAATCTGAAACTGGAGAAAACTGCTGACGGCCAGATCGCAGCCAGATGTGAATCGGATTTGGGAAAACAGTGTGCCACGGGTTCGCATCTGCTGATTGCTACCGGTCGGCGCGCCAATGTGAATGGTCTGAACCTGGAAGCTGCCGGTGTGAAATACAGCCCTAGAGGTGTGGAAGTGGATGCGCGATTGCGTACCAGCAACAAGAGAATCTTTGCTATCGGCGATGTGGCAGGTCCGTATCAGTTTACCCACATGGCCGCATATCAGGCGGGGATTGTGATCAGGAATATGCTGTTCAAATTGCCGGCCAAAGTGGATTATACAGCCGTGCCGTGGGTGACCTATACCGATCCGGAACTGGCTCATGTGGGGATGAGCGAAGCCGATGCCGAACAGACAGGGCGCGAGATACGGGTATTGCGCTGGCAGTTTGCAGAAAATGACAGGGCTCAGGCCGAAAAACGCACGGAAGGCATGATCAAGGTGATCACCACACCGAAAGGAATGATTCTGGGTGCCAGCATTGGCGGTCTGCATGCCGGTGAACTGATTCAGCCCTGGGTGCTGGCCATCAGTCAGAAACTGAAAATTGGTGCAATGGCTTCGATGATTGCTCCGTATCCAACCCTGGCCGAAGCCAACAAACGCATCGCCGGCAGTTTCTATACGGATAAATTATTTTCAGCCAAAACGAAATGGTTGGTGCGGTTTCTGTTGCGCTTCTGATACATCTGATGTGTTTGAGGTTTGCAAAATCATATGAACG
>JBHHTY010000044.1:0-13344 GCA_046753565.1 Mariprofundus sp. | reverse complement strand
GCCTGAATTGTATGATGAATGTGGTCGTCGTCAGGAGGCAACACACCGAATACGGCAAGCAGACTGTCGCCGCCGAATTTGTTGATCCAGCCAAGCTCCTGCTTGATGGCCGGTGACATGGCGGAAAAATACTGATTCAGCATACTGACAACCTCATACGAAGTCATTTTCTCTGACATGGCAGTAAACCCGCGAATATCAGCGAACAACACACTGGCATGCACCTCTTTACCACCCAGATTGGCGCCATGCTTCATCACATCTTCCGCCAGCTCCTTGGCCACGTAGCGGCCAAATGCATCGCGCAGGCGCTCCCGCTCCTTGATCTCACTCACCATGAGGTTGAAGTGCCTGTAGATATCGGCAAATTCATCCGTTGTGGTTTCCAGCAATGAGACATCCAGCTTGCCTTCTTCAACCTGGTTCATGGCCATGGACAGATCATTGGCTGAATCACTGACATCACTGGCCATTCGAAGAAAAAGAAACAGCGCCAGCAGGATGCCGACTGAAACCAGCAGCAACATCCAGCCAATCATATCCGGCATAAATGTAGCCGTGTCAGTCAATCCACTGATTTTCCATTGATGCTGCACCTGAATCAGCTGGGTGGTTCCAAGAATCAGGGTATTGGGTAGTACCACAAAAAATGAAACCAGCAGCAGTTTCTTTTTCATGCTGAACGGAATAATCCGACTTCCCTGTTCGGGCGTCATCACCGGTTGATGTTTCCGTAAACGGGCAATCACTTCACCGGCAGGAACCGATATGGCGTAATATTCATAAATGGCATGGCCAACGCCGACCATGATAGAAACCAGCAGGGCGATCATGGCCTGCCAGGGTTCCAAGGCTAAGCCCAAAAACAGGTTGGAAAGCAGAATAAGGAAAAAGAACGTAAAGGCGAATGCCGGTATCTGGTATTTCAGGACATGCCTGGCCGAAAGAAGTGGCAGATTATAAGCCCGAACCAGCGCTTCAGAAACAACCGCATCATCAACTGCTTCCGAAGATGTGAACAAAAACCGTTTGATAGGCCAAAGATCATGCCGAACTCTGAAATACCAGGCGATGATCACGGCAACCACGCTGATCGGCAGGATCAGGGAAATGCCCAGAAACTGCTGGTGCTCATCCAGCTTGAGTCCGAAATAGTACAGAAAGGACCCCACCAAAACAGGCCATGTCATAGCACAGAATGTAATGCCCATCAGTTCCCGGTATAGGAAGTCTGCAGATAATTCTTTGTGCGATCTGTTAAACGGCCAGAAGAAATAGACACAATTTCTCACAATTACCCCTTACTGTTCACCCCATCGCTGACTGTGATCTTCCGGAAAATATAATATAGTATTTTTTCCGGAAAGCAATCACTTGAAAGTCGATTGCCACCTTCAATGCATTGCTGAATATGATCTGCTATACTCTCAAGCATCGTACATTGTTCGGGGGGGGGCAATCATGGTTTTTCATCCATTATTTTCAATCTTGCTGCAACACCGCTCGAAAAGGCTCGCCATCATTGCCACTGCCATACTGCTTTTGTTCTCAGCCTGTACAGCACCGGATGCCGATATAGAAACACAAACAAAAAATGATCTTATACAGATAAAGGTGCATGCAAAAGAACAACTTTCCTATGATAAAGACATCAAGCCCATTCTGGAAAAGCGCTGTATTGTCTGTCACGGCTGTTATGATGCCCCCTGCCAGCTCAAGCTTTCATCTTTCGAAGGAATTCAAAGGGGCGCCAACAAGCAGCGGGTATATCCACTGCTGGCCGAACCCCGCCTCAGTTACCAGCCCCCCACGCGTCTGTTTATTGATGCCCAAACCACCGGTGAATGGCGGGATCTGGACTTTTTCAGCGTTCTCAACAGGGAACAGTCGCAATCTGTTGAAGCGAACCTGCGAGGCTCCGTACTGTATAAAATGTTGAGTCTGAAACAGAGTAAATCAACCCTGTTTCCCGACTCCGGCATGTTGCCTGAAGACCTCGACGTTGGACTGGAACGCAAACAGGTCTGCACCACGCTGGATGAGTTCGATGATTTCGCCAAAGACCATCCGCGCTGGGGGATGCCCTATGCATTGCCCGGACTTCCCGATGGGGAATACAACAAACTGGTACAGTGGCTGGGTCAGGGGGCTCAAGGCCCCTCTCTGTCACCGCTTTCATCAGAAATCAGGGGCGAGATTGAAAAATGGGAGAACTTTTTCAACGCTAAAAGCAAAAAGGAAAGACTGGTCAGCCGCTATATCTACGAGCATCTGGTACTTGGTCACCTCTATTTCGCCAGCGATGTAACAGCGAATAATGGGAACCCCCGCTTTTTCCGGCTGGTTCGCTCACGCACGCCTTCCGGCCAACCTGTCGAGGAAATCCCTTCCATACGGCCGAACGATGACCCCGGTATTGATCCATTCTATTATCGTCTGCGCCTCTATCCAGCCAGTATTGTTGATAAAAACCATATCACCTATGAATTGTCGGACAAACGCATGCAACGTTATCAGGAACTGTTTTTGCAGCCTGAATATGATGTGAAAGAACTGCCTCGCTATAATTGGGCCGAATCCCGCTACTGGTTAAAGCGAAAGTTTGTCCAACTCGGAAAGTTTCTGGGAATCATCAAACCCATCACACCGTTTGAGGCGTTCGCTGCCATTCCACCCAAAGCGCGTTATCAGTTCCTGCTCGATGATGCACGTTTTTTCATCAACGGTTTCATCAAGGGGCCAGTCTGTCGCGGACAAAGTGCATTAAGCTCCATCGAGGATCATTTTTGGGTATTCTTCCTTAAACCGGAAAACCCGCCAGCACCATTTACACTGCAGCATGGGCTGGATGCAACATTTCTTAATGAGATGGATCAATACCTTCACCTTCCGACCGAGCTTGGAGACACCAATCGACTGGCCGCTCCATGGGCCAGATACTGGCCACAGGAACAGCGTTACATGCAGGCCAAACTGGACCATTATTATCCGCAGAACAGCAGAAACGCCCTGATTGACGGGGTCAGCGACTTTCTGCATCTGTCAGATAAAAACACGCAATGGCTGCAGGACAAGCTGGGGGCATACCTGCCTAAAAAAGAAGGGGAAAACATTCCTCTGCTTCCGATTGACAAGGCGCTGGATTACTTTGTCTGGAACGGCACGCAAGGTAACGGTAAAAAAAACCAGAATGCGGCGCTAACGATATTCCGAAACTATGACAGTGCTTCTGTTCACTATGGCCTGCTTGGAGAAAAGCCTGAAACAGCATGGCTGCTCGACTATCCGGTATTCGAGCGCCTGCACTATCTCCTGGTCGCCGAATACAATGTGTTCGGCACCGTCGGACATCAGCTCAGTGCGCGCCTGTATATGGATTTCCTGCGCATTGAAGCAGAAGACAACTTTCTGTTTTTCCTGCCCCGGCTTGATCGGGAAATCATTTACAAAAAATGGCATGACATTGATCGCAAAACCAACTTCAAACAATGGAAGGCAACCCAACGGTGGCTGGCTCAGAGGACAGTGACCGGATATGAACAAGTCCCCGGTGAAAAACTGTACAACCAACCCAAACTTGAACTTTACAGCCGGCTGAAAAAACACGCTGCCTCACCTCCTCCTGATTACTTAAGCAATCCCTGCAACGAAGATGATTGTTCGGAAATTGATCAGGAAATGCAAAAACTGGGCAACATACTGAAAGGGAAAATCCTGCAGATTTTCCCTGAGATTTCCTACGTCCGGGTCGGCAATCCCGGCTGGGCCACCGACGATGGCGGAGCTTATACACTGGTTCACAACAAGTCGTACAGAACCAACACATTTGCCAAGGAAACCAATAACCGTTCGGATGAAGATATGAAGGATGATACTTTAACCGTTCTGAAAGGCATGGCCGGCTCCTACCCCAATTTTTTCTTCCAGGTCACACCGGCGAATGTCAAAGATTTTGTCACAGCCTGCAGCAAAATAAGAAACCGGGGAGATTACGAACGCATGGTGACCACCTACGGTATACGCCGCACCAACCCGGACTTCTGGCATGCAGCGGACTGGTTCCAGACCAGACATGCCCAGAACCAGCCAATCGAATCCGGCATCCTGGATCTGAGTCGATACAAAGACCGTTAGTCCGAAGCACCGATGCCATCAGGATGTTCTGGTGATCAGAATCCCGTGACGATATTTATAAGCATTACTGATGATACTGAACGGACTCCTCTCTCACAGCCCGGAAAAACTCAATGGCATGCTCTCTGGGGACATCCGGCGTAATACCGTGGCCAAGATTGAATACATGCCCGTTGCCATGCCCGAAACGAGCCAGAATATCCCTGACCTCCGCACGGATGCGATCCGGATTGGCATATAGCATGGTCGGATCCATATTGCCCTGCAATGCCACGCGATCACCCACACGTGCTTTCGCCACATCGATATCAATGGACCAGTCCAGCCCCAGCACATCACAACCGGTATCAGCCATCGCCTCCAGCCAGCCCATGCCACCCTTCGAATAGAGAATCACCGGCACTTTTCGACCATCATGTTCACGTGTCAGCTGATCGACAATACGCTGCATATATTGCAGTGAAAACTCCCTGTAAGCGGCAGTCGTCAGAATACCGCCCCAAGTATCGAATATCTGGACTGCCTGCGCACCACTGGCAATCTGCCCGTTCAGATAAGCTGCAACGGAATCCGCCAGTTTTTCCAGCAGCAGATGCATGGTTTCCGGTTCATTGAAGGCCATCGACTTCACTTTGGAGAAATTTTTGGAGCCCCCACCCTCAACCATATAGGTGGCTAATGTCCACGGGCTACCCGTAAAACCGATCAGTGGCACGCGACCATTCAGATCCCTGCGAATCGTACTTACCGCATCCATGACATAGCCCAGCTCTCTGGATGGATCATCCAGAACCGGCAATTTTTCAACATCGGCACGACAGGTAACCGGATCAGAGAACTTTGGTCCTTCTCCCGCACCAAAACTCAGATCCATCCCCATCGCTTCCGGCACTACGAGGATATCCGAAAACAGGATCGCGGCATCAGCATCAAGAATATCAATCGGCTGCAGGGTAACTTCCGAGCATAGCTCCGGCGAGCGGCACAGGTTCAGAAAGCCGCCTGCCTTTTCTCGCGTGGCGCGGTATTCCGGCAAATAGCGCCCGGCCTGACGCATCATCCAGACCGGCGTGCGTTCCACATCTTCTCTCAGGCATGCACGTAAAAACAAATCATTCTTCAATTCAGTCATTTCTTATTCCTTTTTTTCACCGCAAAGGACACAGAGGACGCAGAGGGTAAAACAATTAATAGTATTGGGTATCACCTCAGGAACTCGCCCTGTTTCCACAGAATAACTTCCTCTGCGCCCTTTGCGTACTCTGCAGTGAAAGTATTTCGCTTTTGGTTTACGCTTTTAATCCCAGATATAACCTTCGGTTGGCGATGAAGCGCTGGCAAATGCACGCTTGGGCATGCGCCCTGCCAGATATGCCGTGCGCCCTGCCCTGACAGCATCACGCATGGCACGGGCCATCATGCATTCATCTTTCGCTTCTGCAATAGCGGTATTGATCAGAACCGCATCGGCACCCAGTTCCATCGCCTTGGCCGCATCAGACGCAGTACCGATACCGGCATCCACCACAATGGGAACACTAGCCCGCTGTTTGATCACGCGAATATTGAATGGATTGGCCAGTCCCCGACCGGATCCAATCGGATTCCCCAGTGGCATCACAGCCACACAACCGGTTTCTTCCAGTTGACGAGCCACTATAGGGTCGTCATTGGTATATGTCATCACTTCAAAACCTTCAGCAACCAGTGTCTCCGCAGCCTTGATCGTTTCCACCACGTTGGGATACAGGGTTTCAGTATCGCCCAGCACTTCCAGTTTGACCAGATTCCAGCCCCCGACCTCACGGGCCAGCCTGAGGGTGCGCACCGCATCCTCAGCATTAAAACATCCGGCCGTATTGGGCAGGATGGTGTATTTTTTCGGATCGATATAATCCAGCAGATTTTCTTTGCCCGGATCCGTGATATTCACACGCCGGATCGCCACCGTGATCATCTCCGCATCAGATGCCTCGGTAGCATCTCTGGTGGTCTGAAAATCCTTGTACTTCCCTGATCCAACAATCAGCCGGGAGCTAAACTCATGTGAACCGACTTTCAGTATATCCGACATCTCTCATACCTGCCTTGTGCTATTTGATAGTGACGGCTCGCAAAGAGCCTTGAAGAAAAGCAGCGCTGTGCATCTTCACCTCGAAAAATATTGTGCCGGCTTATCCTCCGCCAATCATATGCACCAGCTCAACACGGTCATCATTCTGTAAATGCGTCGCATGGTATTGGCTTTTGGGTACAACTTCGAGATTTCTTTCAATGGCAATCATGCGCTGTTCCAGCCCCAGTTCCCTGACCAGCTCTTCCAGTGTACGGGCTGCAGTAAGGCACTGTTCTCCGTTCAGTTGTATACTAATCCTGTCAGGCATAATTCCTCAAAATTATCATGTTTTGTATATTTATCTGTTATTTTTTACAGATTACAGGCTATTTCCAGCCATTATAGAACCATATCCCGATTGACCGAAAATGCCTGCCCTGTAGTGTGAGCCACATGCTAGCAGCAAGCGACTCTGCACCCAATACCCGGCCTCAACCGGCCATGCATACCCCTGTGCCGGGGAACTGGCACGGTGTTTCCGACGGTATGGAAAAAGCCATCCAGCTGATGCGCAATGGCAATCTGCAGCAGGCAGAATATACCCTGAAAGAACTGCTTGAATTTGCACCGGTGGAAATTCGGGCATGGAAACTGCTTGCCAGAATTCAGCGTCAGCTGGGGCATATTGAAGAAGGTATTGCCAGCGCAACCCGTGCATTGAAATTACAGAACAATGCATTCAACGATGAACCGCCGGCCTCTGTAACACTGGCCAGGCTGCTGTGGCAGCAGAACGAATACGATGAAGCCATCCGAATGCTCGAAGTGTTGATGGAGAAGAACCCTGACGATGTCGAATTAACAGAACTGAAAACACGCTGGGGCATGGAGGAAATAGTATGAGCAAAGTGCGCATTCTTGTATTGCATGGCCCGAACCTGAACATGCTCGGCACCCGCGAACCCGGCCATTACGGCAGTATGTCACTGGCTGAAATCACAGAACAGATGATTGCACTCGGCACTGGCCTGAATATGGAAATCATCAGTTTTCAAAGCAACCACGAGGGTGAACTGGTAGATCGTATTCAGCATGGCACATCCGACCACATTGATGGCATCATCATCAATCCTGCTGCCTATACCCATACCAGCATCGCCCTGCGTGATGCCCTGCTGGCAAGCAAAATCCCGTTTGTTGAAGTGCATTTGTCCAATATCCACAAACGGGAGAAATTCCGGCACCACTCCATGCTGGCAGATGCCGCCATCGGTGTTGTAGCCGGTTTCGGGGCGACTTCCTATTTGCTGGCTCTCAGAGGGCTTGGCGATTTTTTACAACAATCACAGCAAGCAACAAATACACACACAGGAGTATAACGTGGATATTACACAAATTCGCAAATTGATTCGACTGGTTCAAAGCTCGGATGTTACCGAAATCGAAGTTACCCAGGGGGATCAGACCGTTCGCATCTCCCGCCAGAATACAGCCGCTGCGCCTGCAACTACCTATGTTGCTCCGACCGCACCGGTTGCAACCGCCCCCGAAGCGGTTCCGGCCCCGGCTGCAGAAACACAGGTCAGTGAAGAGTATCAGATAACCTCTCCCATGGTTGGCACATTCTATACCGCCCCCAGCCCCGATGCGGATCCATTTGTCTCTGTAGGACAGAAAGTTCAGAAAGGCGAAACACTGTGCATCATTGAAGCTATGAAGATGATGAATGAAATCGAAGCCGAATACAGCGGCGTGGTTGAAGCCATCCTGGTCGAAAATGCCTCACCGGTCGAATATGGTCAGGCTATCTTTGTCATCACGCCGCTGGCGTAACCGGGGATCCCATGTTTCATAAAATCCTGATAGCCAATCGCGGCGAAATTGCCGTTCGCATCATCCGGGCATGCAAAGAGCTGGGTATTCTCTCGGTTGCAGTCTATTCCGAGGCTGACCGCGACTCCATGCATACCAGACTTGCAGACGAGTCTGTATGTATCGGTCCTGCTCCGAGTGCAAAATCCTATCTGAATATTGCAGCCCTGATGGCCGCAGCGGAATTGACTGATGCCGAAGCCATTCATCCCGGCTTTGGTTTCCTGGCAGAGAATGCGGAATTTGCTGATATTGTCATCGAATCCGGACTGACCTGGATTGGCCCCACGCCGAAATCCATGCGCATTATGGGCGATAAAGTCACTGCCAAGAAAAAAATGGAAATTGCCGGCGTACCACTGGTCCCGGGTTCCGACGGTGCTGTGGGAACCATTGAGGAAGCCAGAGCTGTCACCAAAAAATCAGGGTTTCCAATCATCATCAAGGCATCTGCAGGCGGTGGCGGACGCGGCATGAAGATTGTGCATTCGGAAGCATCGCTGGCCAATGCATTTTCCATGTGTAAAAGTGAAGCTGGCGCTGCATTTGGTGACGAGACAGTTTTCATCGAGAAGTTCCTCGAACAGCCACGCCACATCGAAGTGCAGGTGCTCGGTGACACACATGGCAATATCATCCACCTGTTCGAACGCGAATGTTCCATGCAGCGCAACAATCAGAAAGTGCTCGAGGAGGCCCCCAGCCCTTATCTTGATCCGGAGACACGTGAGAAAATCTGTGCCGCCGGTCTGGCCGCTGCCAAAGCTGTCGACTATGTCGGTGCAGGCACGATTGAATTCCTGATGAATTCGGATAAGTCCTTTTATTTCATGGAGATGAATACACGTATTCAGGTAGAACATCCGGTCACGGAATGGATTACCGGTGTCGATCTGATCGAGTGGCAGATCCGTGTGGCAGCCGGAGACAAGCTCGATTTCACGCAGGAAAACATCAAAATCAAAGGCCATGCCATCGAGTGTCGAATCAATGCCGAGCATCCGTTTAAGTTCACCCCGTCACCGGGGACGGTGGAGCTGTATCATGCACCGGGCGGACGCAGTGTCCGGGTCGATTCACATCTATACACCGGTTATAAAATACCTCCCCACTACGATTCCATGATCGGCAAGGTGATCACCCACGCCAGAGATCGTCAGAAATGCATCCGGCGTATGCAACGGGCCATGGATGAGCTGGTAATTCTCGGTGTGACCACCAATCAGGAATTACATCAGCGACTACTGGCCAATCCTGGCTTCCAGAGTGCCGACTTCAATATCCACTTCCTGGAAAAATGGCTGCGCCAGATGAATTTGTAACTCAATCGGGTGAAGCAGGGTGATATCATCACCCTGCTCATTCATCACATCAAACGCCGGAATATTGGGCGTGTACTTCCCGGGCATGCATGTCGGGGAGCTTGTTCAGCGCTGCAATCAGGGCTTTGGCCGAAGCCACCACAATATCGGTATCCGAACCCTGACCGTTCACAATACGGTCACCATCCTGTAAACGCACCGTCACCTCACCCTGGGCATCAGTACCTGCAGTAATCGCATTGACAGCATAGAGCAGCAATTTCCCATTGGGTTCTACCAAGGATTTGATCGCCTTGAAGGCTGCATCCACGGGCCCGTCACCCTCGGCGGTAGCTTTCAGTGTTTCACCCTCGATTTCCAGTTCCACTGCAGCCACCGGTGCATCATTGGTACCCGATGCCGCATGCAGACTGATCAGTTTGACCCGTTCGGTGTCGACATCAGCATCATCCGATAACAGGGACATCAAATCCTCATCGAAAATTTCTTTTTTCTTGTCAGCCAGCGTTTTGAAGCGATCGAACACTGTAATCAGACGTTCGTCATCCAGTTCAATGCCGAGCTCAATATAACGCGCCTTCAGCGCTGCACGCCCGGAATGTTTGCCCAGCACCATGCGATTGGTGCGCCAGCCTACCGACTCCGGTGTCATGATTTCGTAGGTTTTCTGATGTTTTAACATACCATCCTGATGAATGCCGGATTCATGTGCAAAAGCATTGGCCCCGACAATCGCCTTGTTGGCCTGAATCGGCATGCCGGTAATACCGCTGACCAGCTTGGAAGTCGGTACGATTTTTGTCGTATCAATACCCAGTTCGATATCATAGCGATCCGAGCGGGTTTTCATGATCATGACAATCTCTTCCAGCGATGCATTGCCGGCCCGTTCACCCAACCCGTTCATAGTGCATTCCACCTGCCGCGCCCCATTTTCCACCGCCGCCAGCGAATTGGCCACAGCCAGCCCCAGATCATTATGGCAATGCACCGAGAAAACAGCCTGATCAGCATTCGGAACCCGCTCGATCAATGTGCGAATACGTTCACCGAATTCATCCGGTGTCATATAACCCACCGTATCCGGAATATTGATCACCCGCGCACCGGCCGCAATGACTGATTCGACAATACGGCAGAGAAAGTCAATCTCGGAACGGCCGGCATCTTCAGCAGAAAATTCCACTTCGGGTACCAGTGAGCGCGCCTGCTTCACGGCAGCCATTGCCCTTTCTACTACCTGATCCGGACTCATGCGCAATTTTGCTTCCATATGAATCGGACTGGTGGCAATGAATGTATGAATACGCCCACGATCACCAGCCGGTTTGACTGCCGCCGCCGCCCGTTCGATATCACCCGTTGCCGCGCGCGCCAGACCGGCAATGCGCGGCCCTTTCACTTCGGATGCAATACGGTGTACCGCCTCGAAATCCCCCGGTGATGCAATGGGGAATCCAGCTTCAATGATATCCACACCGAGTGCTGCCAGTGCATGCGCCACACGCATTTTCTCTTCGATATTCATCGAGCAGCCGGGCGACTGTTCACCGTCGCGCAGCGTTGTATCAAAAATATACAAGCGATCAGACATATTCTCTCCTGTTCATGGTGCTGCTACACAACAGCGACATATACATACAAGGCTTCAGAAACAAAAAAGGCCGCGAAAACGCGGCCTGTACATCATTGCTGAAATAGTTCAGCAGACGCACAAGCCCCGACGAAGTAGCAGATGCTTCGCTGTAGCATTCAGAGTCTCGAACCGGATATTCATCAGGCGCATTATGACCACCGGAATATGCAGCGGTCAACATTCATGCCGAATCATCACCGTGACCGGATACCGGCGGCTGTTTTTTACGCTGATGTCTCTTGATCCGATACTGCGACAATTTCCATTTCTGCCACAGACTCAAGATCGGCCCGTGCATACAATAGGCCAACATCACTGTGAACGGCATCCGGTACGGATCAACAGCCAGAAAAGCCACTGCAACAACCATCAACACCAGCACACCGGTCGAACGACGTTTTTTCAGATCCACGTCCTTGCCGGAAATAAAACGCACATCGCTTACCATCAGCCAGGCAAGGAATACCGAAAGCCCCAGCCACAGCCATGGCCACGGCTCGGAATGCAAATTCACATGGTACAACACCGCTGTAGCAATAAACAGTGCAGCCCCCGGTGTCGGTAGCCCCTGAAAGTAACGTTTATCCTGTTCGGCCAGTTTCACATTGAAACGAGCCAGTCTGAGTGCTGCACCGGCTACAACAAAAAAGCCGCCCAACCACGCCAGGCGGTGAAAATCAGGCCCGAGATTGACCAGAGCCCACAAATACACCAGCACAGCAGGTGCAACACCGAAAGACAGCATATCACACAGGGAATCGTATTCAGCACCGAAATCGGTTTCGGCATGCAGCAGGCGTGCCACCCGTCCATCCAGCATATCAAAAACAGCAGCAGCCAAAATCGCCCAAGCCGCCAGCTCAAAGTTACCTTGAATGGATGCCACCAGCGAATAGAAACCGGAAAACAGCCCCATGGTGGTAAACAGGCTGGGCAACACATACACCCCTCGCCGGCTTACTGCCGATTTAAGCTTCGGCACAGGTATTCTCCTCATCTGCTGCAAAACTGCGTTTCTGTGCGATGACCGTTAAACCGGCGGTCACCATATCCCCCACTTTCACGCACAAGTCGTAATCGGCAGGAATTTCACAGTTCACCCGTGAACCGAAACGGATCATACCGATACGCTGGCCGACCACGACCTTGTCGCCCACTTCCACATAGGAGACAATGCGGCGGGCAACCAGACCGGAAATCTGTGTAAAGGCGATTTTATCACCGTTATCGCACAGCATTTCGAAACGATTGCGCTCATTTTCCTCACTGGCGTGATCGAAACTGGCATTCATAAACTTGCCTGGCATATATTGCATATGGATGATACGTCCACTCATCGGTGTACGGTTCACGTGCACATTGAACACATTCATAAAAATATCGACGCGCTGATGCCCGGATTCCATCATCTCAGCACGAATCACCTTGCCGTCAGCCGGACATAGAAACAAATCATCCCCTGTCGGCACATCCCGTTCCGGATCCCGAAAGAAGTTCAGCATAAACAGCAGTAGTAACAGCAGAATTACCGATGTTACCGTCCAGCAGATCATCCAGAAAAATACTGTCAGCACTGCTGTCGGAATAATAAATCGCCACCCTTCGGGAGCGAATGGGATATTGCCGCGTGCGCGACCGGAAAGAGCTTGAGGTTCATTCATGAGCGCTAATCTAGCGATAACTCCAGCTATACCCAAGCAATGGTATTCCAGACAGCATCATTCGAAGGCCTCTGCCAATCAAAACGGGATAACCAGCCATTGGAATGATGCTTCCGGATAGGCTACAGTTGCAATCATGTCGTTGAACAAACAGGAATTAATGCAGAGCTATCAGGTGCTTCAACGGATTTTCCCGGAAGACCTGCATATTGCCAGACCTTTTATCCATCTGCTGCGTCAACGCGGAGAAAACAAGCTGGCGGCTACACTGTCCATGGATACGGCACGCCGGATGCTTGCCCGTGGCAATTCGGAGCAGGCCATCTGTCTTCTTGCTTTGTGCAAACAGTTAAATCACCCGGACAATGAAGGCATCTGCACGCTGTCCGGCATGGCCCAATTTTCCATGGATGATGGAAATAAAGAACAGGCCGGTAAGGTTTTTGCTTTAACCAGACACTTATCCGATTCGGAAACCATGGCCTTCATCCAACAGGGCACGCTTGTACGCGTCTCTGATCACGAAAAAATTATTCAGCAGGGTGAAAGCAGCAAAACCTTCTACCTGATTCTTGATGGAGTAGTGGATGTACAGATCAGATCGGAGAAAGAAACCACGTCGGTCACCGTAAAACGACTGATGGCGGGAGACTTTTTCGGTGA
>JBHHTY010000043.1:0-13441 GCA_046753565.1 Mariprofundus sp. | reverse complement strand
AACAAGCGCAGTGATTACTCCATAAAACATACAAACCTCCGATGCGTTAACTATAACCGTTTAGGGTAGCTTTCGCGATGGATCCAGTCAGCACCCAGCGAACCTTGCAGCTGTTTCAGATAAGCATCATCTGATACGACCTTGATCATCTGATCCGCTTTGGCAATCTGGCCTGTCAGTTGCTCACGCATGATGTCTTCATCTGTGTCCAGATGTTCCAGCAGGTTGCCAAGATGTTTCCGGTGTTTGAGCCAGAGTTGTTTGTCTCGCTCTTGTTTAATCTCAAGACGTTCTTTGTACCAGTCGCTCTGCATCAGGTAATCGCGGCTGAACATCTTACGGATTACCGGATCCTCCAGGCCTTTCCCCTCATAATTGCCATGCACCATAATATACAGCAATGCCTTTAATGGCGGACAGGCATCATCAATGCTGCCATCATTAAAGTAGTTTTCGGCAACGCGCTTATGGGTCTCACAGATATTCTCAATGCCATCGATAAAGGCATCCATATCCTGACTTTCCGGGCGCAGCATGGCTTCATCAAATACCGCCATGGGCGTATCAAACAGTTTGCCAAAGTGATCGTGCATAATCCGGTCAGTTATTCTGTAGCCCAGACGACTGGCAAAGATCGTTCTGCCTTCGCACTCAAAATCCTTCATCTTTTCCAGGTAACCGTGTTTGATCATGTAGGCGGGATCTTGGCACTTGGCCGGGAGGCGGCACCATATCTCCGGAATCAGCATACTGATATCATGGTCAATACGACGCTGTGCGCCGATATGACCTGCGGCGGTGGAAAAACCGTCATAGCCGCAGAGCATGAATGACACCAACGCCGTATTAAGGTCAGCAGTGGCGGATAGTGAGTTAAACGGCCCCTTGGTTAGCGCGCCCTCTACACCTGCACCCGTGGTGGACGGTGATTTCCCGGTCAGGCTACAGATGAAATCCATGAATAGTTCCGGCAGTTCCTGATAGTGGATGGGGTTGTAGACGGCCAGAGGCCTGATTCCGGGTGCCGGCGGGTTGTTACGCCGGCCGGTAAGAACCGCATTAACAGGGTAATACACCGGTTGATCAGGTTCAATTCCGCGCTTAAGGCGAGTACCGGTTTCAGCCAGGTAAAGCGCGCGGGGATTGGCCAGGTCTGGCCGGTTTTGCAGGTAACGCATATTGAGGCTGGGGTTGCCATCTACCAGACGGGGATGTGCCGAAGAAACAAAATATGAAGCACCATTCATCTTTGCGGCATCCCGAATCAAGTTCTGCATTGGCAGGCTGAATTTCTCGAAATTGACGACATCTTCAATGATTTTGCGAGCACCTTCACATTGCATAGGTTCAAAATTTGAAATAAAACTATTGCCTTCCGACAGGTCAGCCTCGGTTTGCAAGTCTGAACCACGATTGATGGCTTCATCAGGTCGCTGGAACAGATGCTCCTCACAGTTATCGACCAGCTTGACACATGGGTGTCTGAATTCGGAGTTGAGTCCGCTCAGACGCTCAACAGCAATCACTGTCGAAGCAGTGATATCATCCTCCATTTGTATTTTGTCTGCTGCGATATAGTCCTGGCGCAGCTTAAACAAACGCCAACTACCATCATCTCCGAAACCGACACGCAAATAACTGGCCATTAATTTTCGGCCATGATGGCGTAACTCATGGCCGGGACTGCCATTGACCGTATCGACAGAAAAATGCTTGTGCCAGTCATGGCCCCAGCTTGTCAGGTAAAATCGCTTGATCATAAAGACCAGAGCAAGAATATGGCTTGGTATCGCATTCAACCACTGGTTATAGGCATCCGAATAGTCATCATCAGAAGGTGTTAGCAGCTTAATTACCGAGCCCAGGCTACGATCCGGGCTGAGCAGTGTGCGTCTATCAGCCTCCTGTGCTTTGGGATTTCGGAAACGTTCGGAATAATCGCGTTCAAAGATGGCTCTGACCTGTTCAATGTCCCCTTCAAAGTTGTCAACGTATATGGGGCCTGAAATAACTGCGCCTGCGATGGATTTGGATATCTCCGACTTTCCTCCACCCGAAACTGTGCTGGGTTTATGGCAGAATGTACCCTCACCCAGGGTGCCGATCAGGCGCCAGCTTGGCGCATGCGGATGCCTTTCCATGGATACTCTGAAACCGCTTGGATAAACGAATATAAGTGCTGGTGACAGCTTGATCTGAGTCTGACCTTTTGGTCCCTTCCAGCGTATCTGCATTTGTCGAATATCGATACGTGCATTTTCGGGGAGATAAATGATGTCGGGGTAATGACGATCAATGGCATAGCCTTCTGTTTTGATATTTATATTGTCGGAAAGACGCCGACAAAGGTCGCGAAAGGTGTGATTGTTGTCCATATAGCTTGGGTGTGGAATATAAATATCACCCAGATTAAATCGCGGGAAAGCCAGTGCGCCACCGGCATGTTCTTCCTCACATCCGCCAAAGAGGTTAGCCGAATAACTGATCTGGGATTTGATCTCTTTCTTGCTGTAACCGAAATAGTTATCGGCGATGATGGTAACGATAATACCGCGTTTATCGCGGCATACCAGCTTGAATGCCTCGCCATCGTTGTAGCACTCATCTTCTCTTTTCCAGCACATGCCATCACGGCGCTGTCGAAGGCTGGCGTCATCAAAATGCGGTAGGCCAAGCGTCTTTTTATTCAGGCCGAGCAGATGCGGTGCCAGAATGATACAGCCACTCTGGCCGGTCCAGTGCTCTATATCGAGAGCGGCATCATTTTCAGGCAGGAAAGGATCGCCCGCATTACCGAAAATGGATTCAATGAAATCAAGGTTGGAAATTAAACTTCCGGGTGCAAACAGGCGTACTTCAAGACTCTTGGCTGGAATAATACCTGCGATCTCGGGCTTCACCATGGGCCGAACCAGCAGAGATACCCAGACTTTTGCTTCTTTCGATTGCTGACTCGTTGCCGGCAGACGCAGCAGTTCCTGTGGAGGATCGAGTGCCTGATTCAACAAGGCTGCGAAGACTGTTACCGGCACCTCAAGCTTGTCAGCTGGCACGGGAAAACCACCGGCTGCGATATGAAACACGCCTTTGGTCGTGCGGCGATCATTTTTGGGATTGTGCAGGACACCTTGCAACAGGCGGTAGGAGTCGACCAGATCAGAGTGGAAGTGGGTACCGTCCAGCGGCAGTGACGCTTCACGCGCCAGGCCGGGTTTATCAAGAATAAATGTTGTTCCGGGCAGCTCCACATGCTGGTTGATATTGTGTTCAGCCAGATAAGTGTTCAGAAAATCCTGTATGCGTTGATCGGCAGGACATCTGTAGTCCGAGAGCAATCGCCTTTGCCGGGAGTAGTGCTTTAGCATGCCGTCGGCAATGCCCAGGAAGGAATGTTCATCGTCAGTTTCACATGTTGGCTGGTCGAGCCCTGCCAGCTTCAGATTGATATACTGGCGCCACACCTGCGCCGGGAAGCAGCTGCTATTATTTATATTTGGTGATGCGGCTTTATTCATCATCAGTTCGACAGACTCCTGGTTTTTCGTAATCAATCACTGTGCGACTGATTGCTGCCGCTTTAATCACTGGTACAATCGCCTGATGTTCCGGGTGGCTCCGGTAGACCTCCAGTGCCTGCTTATTTTCAAGCTCAACGCAAAGAACCAGATCGGCGGATTGTTCAGATTCGAGGAAATCAATACCTGCCTCTATCTTCAACAAACCGGGTATTTTTCCGGCCAGAGCTTCCAGGCGAGTCTTGATGTCAGCGGCATCAGTCTTGCTCTTCAATTTCCACATGACAATATGCTTAACCATGGAACCTCCTCAGACCATTTCCCCTGAAGGTGTCAGGGTTTGACTACTACCAGGGTAACAATGGCAATCAGGATCAGCGTCGGAAATTCATTGTAGAAGCGATAAAACTTGTGATCACGACGATTTTCCCCGCGGGCGAACATGCTCACCGTAGAGCCATTATGGAAATGATAGACAAGAAGTGGCATGACCAAAACCACCTTGGCCCAAAACCACGCTTCCTCACTGACATATTCCCATTGCAGATATGCAAGCCCTACACCAAAAATCATAGTGAGGGCCATAGCGGGCATCATAATAAAGCGATATAGCTTGCGTTCCATAACACAAAATTGTTCATGTACCGGCCCGCCGGCATGATTGGCGTGATAAACGAAAATACGCGGCAGGTAAAAAAGACCTGCAAACCATGAAACCATAAATATAATGTGAAAAGCCTCAAGCCATTCCATGCGGCCAAGCTAGTCGGATTGGGGCTCGATCGCCACCATGTCCGATAGCTTTACTTCAAGTATATCTCCACCTTCCGAGCGAAAGAAGCCCCACTCCTCAGTATCGAGGATGCGCCAGTCAACCGGTACAACCATGACGGCATGGTGCTCTCCGTAGGTGTCCTTGTAGACAATACGGCAATGTTGATTGCGAATCGCTGCGGCTTCAAATTGATCATGCATAGCACAAGACATTCCCATAGGCTGATTATAGCCAAAACTGGAGATATGCAAGCATTTTGATACTACTGAGCCATCTTTATCACTATACTCGGGTTTATGCACCGAATTGATCTTATCGAGCCCTTCCGTGTGATGCAGTTGCTGGAGCGTGCCCGGCAGATGGAATCAGAGGGAAGACATATTGTGCATATGGAAATCGGCGAACCGGATTTTCGTACACCGGCCCTGATCATTGCCAAAGCACAAGAGGTATTGGAACGGGGTGACACCTTTTATACGCCTTCCACCGGCTTGCCGGAACTGCAACAGACCCTTTCTTCCTGGTACAAACAGGAGTATGGCTTATCAATCGATAAGGATCGAATCCTTATCACACCCGGCACTTCAGGAGCCTTCAGTCTTTTGTACAGTGTGCTTCTGGATCAGGGTGAATCGGTTCTTCTACCGGATCCGGGCTATCCCTGTCAGCGCAATTTCATTCGTCTGGCCGGTGGCGAGCCCGTTAATATCCCGGTTGGCCCGGCTTCCCGTTATCATTTGAGCCTTGATCACCTTGAAAAGCATTGGACTGAAAAGACCCGTGCCGCAGTTGTTATCTCACCCAGCAATCCCACAGGCATTCTGATTGAAACGGAACGGTTAGCGACTTTGGCCAACTTCTGCCACCAACGGGACGGATATCTGATCTCCGATGAGATTTACCATGGTCTTACCTACGGGGAACAAGCTGTCTGCGCCCTTTCCTACGATGATAACGCCATTGTTGTGAACGGATTCTCCAAACGCTGGGCCATGACCGGCTGGCGCATTGGTTGGGTAATCGTGCCGGAAAACTTGATCGAGCCCTGCCGCAGGGTGATGCAGAATATATTTATTGCCGCTCCCACCCTGTCACAACATGCTGCTGTTACAGCGCTTTCCACCGATGTTTATGTTGAAAAAATGCGCGGCGAATACGATAAACGCCGTCGGTATCTCCTGGCTGAATTGCCCGGACTCGGCTTCGATGTTGTTGTTGAGCCAGAGGGTGCCTTCTACATTTATGCGAATGTTTCCGGAATAACGGATGATTCCCGTGAATTCTGCTGGAGAATACTGGAAGAGGCAGGTGTGGCCCTGACACCCGGAGAAGACTTCGGCACACACAAGGCAGAACAACACCTGCGTATTTCGTATGCCACCAGTCTGGAGAATATCAGGGAAGGAATTCGTCGGATCAGAGCTTATACTAAGCATACTAAGCCGATATTCCGCTTGAAAGCCTGATTTATGAGCATCAGGCAGCGTATTATCAAGCCTTGCAAGAGAGTACGGAGCAGTCTGATTCTGCATCGTTCATCACATTTATGCTTGAGATGGTTTTGGGTGCCTTGAGCAAAAGCCACCAAGTAGAAAGGATGTTATCCTGCATGGATGATGGTTGGCATTCTGCACAAGACATGAAGGGGAAACTGGGTTTATCACATAAGGCAACGTTCCGAAAAAATTATTTGCAACCAGCCATAAAATTGAGCCTGCTTGTCATGAGCTACCCTGACCATCCGCGCAATCCCAGGCAGAAATATCGTAAGGTAATCTGAGCCACTTGCAGGAGAAAAAAAGCTTGAGGCTGCACGCTTGGTGACAATCCGTCAGCGTGCTAGATTCCGCCGCTAAATCCAGCAGTAAGATTCAGGAGAGAGTCCGTTCATGTTTAATGTACTTACCAAAGTCTTCGGTAACCGCAACGAGCGATTACTGAAACAGATATATCCCGTTGTGGATCAGATCAATGCCCTTGAAGCAGAGACCAAAGCTCTGAGTGACGAGGATCTGGCTGCCAGAACACCGCATTTCAAGGAACGGCTGGAAAAGGGCGAAAGCCTGGACGACCTCTTGCCCGAGGCATTTGCCGTGGTGAGAGAGGCCTCTCTCAGAGTGTTGAACATGCGCCATTTCGATACACAGCTTATCGGAGGCATAATCCTGCATCAGGGCAAGATATCTGAAATGAAGACCGGCGAAGGCAAGACACTTGTTGCTACCTTGGCTGTTTATCTCAATGCCCTCACCGGCAAGGGCGTACATGTTGTGACGGTCAATGATTACCTGGCCAGCCGCGACTCGGAGTGGATGGGCAGGGTTTATACATTTCTTGGTATGAGCGTAGGTGTGATCGTACACGGCTTGTCAAACGATGAGCGAAAGGCTGCCTATAACGCTGATATTACCTACGGCACCAACAACGAATTCGGTTTTGATTATCTCAGGGACAATATGGCCTTCAGCAGCGAGGAACTTGTGCGCCAACGTCCGCTGTACTACGCCATTGTCGATGAGGTGGACTCTATTCTTGTCGATGAGGCCAGAACACCATTGATCATCTCCGGCCCGGCTGAACAGGCGGGGGAGTTGTATGATCAGGCCGACGCGCTTATCAAACAGCTGGATGCTGATGATTACGAGAAGGATGAAAAGCAGCGTGCGGTTTCTTACACCGAAAAAGGAATGGAGCGGGTGGAGGAGTTGTTCAATGAGGCGGGCTTGCTGAAATCGGGAGACCTGTACGACCCGGCCAACGTCAATCAGCTCCATGCAGCTACCCAGGCCCTCCGTGCCAACACCTTGTTTACCCGCGAAACAGATTACATCGTCAACAATGGCGAGATCACTATCATTGATGAGTTCACCGGTCGCATGATGCCGGGTCGGCGTTATTCCGATGGCTTGCATCAGGCCCTTGAGGCCAAGGAAGGCGTAACCGTAAACCCGGAAAACCAGACTTTGGCCTCGGTCACCTTCCAGAACTATTTCCGCATGTATGAGAAGCTGGCCGGCATGACCGGAACGGCAGATACCGAAGCTGAGGAATTCCACAAGATTTACAAATTGGAAGTGGTCATTGTGCCACCCAATATGCCTATGATCCGGGAAGACAATGCTGATCTCGTCTATCGCGACCAGGATGATAAATATAAAGCCATTATTGAAGACATTAAAGAGCGGCATGAAAAGGATCAGCCGATCCTGGTTGGCACGACCTCTATCGAGAAGTCAGAGCGGTTATCCACTCTGTTGAAAAAAGAGGGTGTCAAACATGAAGTGCTGAATGCCAAGCATCATGATCGTGAGGCGGAAATAGTCGCCCAGGCTGGCAGCAAAGGTGTAGTGACAATCGCCACCAACATGGCAGGACGCGGCACCGATATTGTTCTTGGCGGCAATCCCGACATGCTTATTCAACAGCTTCCGGCGAAAATCAAGGGAGATGAGCGGGAAAGGCGGGCCAAAGAGATTCGTGAGCGTTGTCTGACTGAGCATAAGGAAGTTGTGCAACTGGGTGGCCTGCACATCATCGGCACCGAACGCCATGAATCCCGTCGCATCGACAACCAGTTGCGTGGCCGCTCCGGCCGTCAGGGTGATCCGGGTTCATCCAGATTTTACCTTTCGTTGGAAGATGATTTGATGCGTATTTTCGGTGGTGAAAAGATGCAGTCCATGCTGCAAAAAATGGGCTTTGATGAGGGAGAGGTCATTGAGCATCCGTGGGTAAGCAAGGCTATCGAAAACTCTCAGAAAAAAGTAGAGGGACGTAACTTCGATATCCGTAAACAGCTTCTGGAATATGATGATGTGATGAATCAGCAGCGCGGAGTGATCTATGAGCAGCGACACGAACTGTTGGAGGCCAATGATGTCACCGATGTGATTGCTGACATGCGCCGTGATTACGTTAGTCAGCTTGTTGGTCAATTTCTGCCACCTGAGTCCTACGCAGAAAATTGGGATCTGGAAGGTCTTACGCAAGCGCTGGATGAGAAGCTTACGGTTCAGGTTCCGGTCAAGGAGTGGGTGGATTCGGGTGAAGTAGATAATCCGGAGCAGATGGCAGAAAAGGTTAGCGCTACCCTCGCTGAATTCATGCAGGAAAAAGCCACTCTGGTTGGTTCGGAGAATATGCAGAATTTTGAGAAGGTGTTGTTGCTACAAATCCTTGACCACCATTGGAAGGAACACCTGCTGGCCATGGATCATTTGCGGGAAGGAATCGGCCTGCGAGGTTATGCCCAGAAGCAGCCTCTTCAGGAATACAAACACGAATCTTTCAAACTTTTTGCCGGCATGATTGGCCTTGTGCGAGAAGAAACCATGTTGGCACTGCACCGCGTACGTGTGGAGCAACCTCCACAACCGGAACCCCAGGCCCGGCAAACTCCCATGCAGTTCAAGCATGGTGAGGACGATGTGGAAGAGCCACAGCCGGCACATCGTAAACAGGAAAAGGTGGGAAGAAATCAACCCTGCCCCTGTGGTTCAGGGAAGAAATACAAGCAATGTCATGGCAAACGCCAGGCCGCCTAGGTATATTATTGGACACTGATTTACGCAAATGAAGAATCTGTGTCTAAAAGACTTCACATGGCGGTAAATCCTCCGAAACTGGAACCATGCTTGCCCGTGCCGGGGTTTAAGGCAGGCACGGCATCGTGTGGCGTTCAGTCACCTCAACTGAAAGGAAAACGGCAGGATCTGGTACTAATCGTATCTGATGTGGATGCACATGCGGCAGGCGTCTTCACCCGGAACCGCTGCCGGGCAAGCTGTGTGAATCTTGGCGAGAAAACGCTTGCTGCAAACGCTTCCGGTATTCGCACGATTGTAGCCAACAGTGGCAACGCCAACGCTGGAACCGGTGATATGGAACGTGTCTGGGCTAAGGATCTGATCGCGATAGCTGCAGATGCAACCGCAGTTGAGGCGTCTACCGTGCTATCAGCTTCTACTGGCGTCATCGGTACACCGTTTCCGATCGAGCGCATCCGCGATGGTGTAAAAGAGGCAATGGCTAAACTGTCACCGGATGGCTGGGGGCAGGCAGCGCATTCCATTCGCACGACAGACACCTATGCCAAGTACACCTCTCTCAGGTTTGGTGATTATACGATCACCGGAATCTGCAAGGGCTCCGGCATGATTCATCCGAACATGGCTACGATGCTGGCTTTCATCGCTACTGATGCGCCGCTGCATGCTGAAACTCTGCAACCCATGCTGAAACGGGCTGTGAATCGTTCCTTCAACTGTATTTCTGTTGATGGAGATACTTCGACCAATGATACCGTCTATCTGCTTTCCTCCGGCCTTGGTCTCGGGCACGACTGCCTCAATGCTGAAATGGCGGCTGCATTCGAACAGAAACTGACTGCACTGTGCATAAGTCTGGCCCGGATGATAGTGCGCGATGGCGAAGGCGTGTCCAAGTTTGTCACCATCGCAGTAGATGGGGCAGTTTCCGAGCAGGATGCTCGTAACGTTGGACGTGCCATTGCCGTGTCTCCCCTGGTTAAAACTGCCTTCGCCGGTTCTGATGCGAATTGGGGACGAATATTGTCAGCTATTGGTAACAGCGGCGTGGCCATTGACCCGGCAACGGTTAACCTGAAAGCAAATGACGTTTCAATTCTTGAAAGGGGAAATCTTTGTTCCGGCTACAATGATGCCGACGGCATGGCCGTGTTTGCGAAAGAGGAGTTCACATTGCATGTCAATCTCGGTATGGGTGCTGCTGCTTCCACAGTGTGGACCGGTGACCTGACACATGATTACATCACCATCAATGCCGAGTACCGCACATAACTCATATCTCGCTTGTTGCAGTTTTCAATGCGGTCGATGAAATTTTGCTGCTTAAACGCCCCATTGGCGTGCCGCAGGGCGGTTTGTGGAGTTTCCCCGGTGGTAAAGTGGAGTCCGGTGAAATGCCTCTGGATACAGCCCGGCGCGAGTTGCTCGAGGAAACCGGTCTAAGCGCTTGCGGCTGGAAACCGCTGGGTGAATGTGAATACGGTTACCCGGATGCCAACCTCCATTTTCATCTGTTTTCGAGCCGTTGCCAAAACCCGGAAGCATTTTCCTGCCCGGAACCACACAAATGGGTTTCCGTCCAGGATCTGGGCGATTACCCCATGCCGCAGGCTAATATCGAGATATTAAATCCGATGGTAAAAAACATATACGGGAGGGGAGTAAAAGTGACATATCTCAATAACGACTAGATATCATTTTTCATGAGATTGCGGATATATAGCGTAGAACAGGTATTCCAGGCGAGGTTTTCAGTCTCAAAGCATAGCTTTAGGTGACAGGCTTTGCGCTGCGCCCCATTTTTTCGCAGTAAAACGGCCAATCGACACAAGATCACTTTCTTCACCCTCTGCCAGTATAGTTCGCTAATTGTATTTGCTATATGGTAAAAATCTGTATCACTACCCCAAAAGCGGGGCAATCACCAGTGAAACGATGGCCATGACATTGATCAGGATGTTCATGGAGGGCCCCGACGTATCTTTGAACGGATCGCCAACGGTATCTCCCACCACAACAGCTTTGTGCACATCAGAGCCCTTGCCACCCAGATTCCCCTTTTCGACATGTTTTTTAGCGTTATCCCAGGCTCCACCGGCATTGGACATGGTCAAGGCCAGAGATACGCAGCCAACAAGGGCGCCAGCCAGCATCCCACCCAGAGCCTCCGGGCCAAGCCCAAATCCGACTACAACCGGTGCCGCCACAGCCATTACGCCGGGCAACACCATTTTCTTCAATGCTGCCGTTGTGGCAATATCCACGCACCTGGCGGTATCCGGCTGGGCTGAACCCTCCAGTAGTCCGGGGATTTCTTTGAACTGACGACGAATTTCCTTGATCATCTCAAAGGCAGCATCACCCACTGCCGTCATGGTGATGGAGGCGACCAGAAACGGGAACACGCCGCCTATAAAGAGACCGATGATCACCAGTGGTTCATTGACCTGAATGCTGAAATTCTCTACATGCAGGGATACCGTCTCAACATAAGCGGCAATGATGGCCAGTGCTGCCAGCGCCGCAGCACTAATAGCAAAACCCTTGCCGATAGCCGCAGTGGTGTTACCCATCTCATCCAGCGAATCCGTGATCTTGCGCGTTTCCGGACCGAAACCTGCCATTTCCGCAATGCCCCCGGCATTATCAGCCACAGGGCCATAGGCATCGATGGCCATGGTGATACCCACTGTTGCCAGCATGCCAACGGCGGCAATGCCAACGCCATACAAACCACACAACTCGGCGGAGACAAAGATCACGGCGCAAATGGTTAATATCGGTACGGCTACCGATTGCATGCCTATGGCAAGCCCCGTGATCATCACTGTAGCTGATCCAGTTTCTCCTGATTCAGCTAGGTGGCGTACCGGCGGGCCACCGGTGTAGAACTCGGTAATGAGACCAACGACGATGCCACCGACAGCGCCGGCCAGCACAGCACCCCAAACGGCGGCAGCAACCCCTACGCCGGCGATAACGAAGTAGGCGGCGATGATAAACAGTACAGCCGCACCAATGGTGCCTATGCGAAGGGCCACATCCAGCGCCTTGTTGGAATTGATCTTCACCAGCCAGATGCCAAGAATGGAGCAAATCAGGCCCACCGATGACAGAGCCAACGGCAGAAACATCAGGGCTTGCTGTTGCCCTAAGGGATCAAGTATGTCAGCAGCCATGGTCGAGGCCATAGCGATGGTGGCTATCATGGAGCCACAGTAGGACTCAAAAATATCCGAGCCCATACCAGCCACGTCACCAACATTGTCACCCACGTTATCGGCAATCACACCGGGATTACGCGGATCATCTTCCGGAATACCGGCTTCGACTTTGCCAACCAGATCAGCACCAACATCTGCACTCTTGGTGAAGATGCCACCGCCGACACGCGAGAACAGGGCCACGGAGGACGCCCCCATACCGAAACCATGAATGGCATGTGCAGTCTCCGGATCACCGCCGAAAAACAGATACAGAGTGCCCAGGCCGAGCAGCCCCAGAGCCGCCACTGTCAAACCCATGACAGAACCACCAAAGAAGGCTACTTTCAATGCATGCGCAGCACCACTTTCATGGGCCGCAACCGTCGTCCGCACATTGGCCTTGGTGGCTGCAAACATGCCGAAATAGCCAGCCGAGGCCGAACATACAGCACCGGCCAGAAAGGCCAGCATAGTATTCCAACCCAATGGTGAGAAGAACAACGCTACGGCGACTACGGCTACGAATATGCCGAGAATCGAGTATTCCCGCTTCATGAACACCATGGCACCGATATGAATCTGATCACCAATTTCGGTAACCTTACCCTGGCCAGCCGGTTCCTTTTTCACCATAGCGTAGATGACAAAGGCAGTAATCAGGCCGATTACACCAAACAAAGCCGGAATTGAATCAGAATTCATACTTCCCTCCACAAAAAAACATAAACTTCAACTGACTTTATGTAGAATTCTTTGCCCCAGGTCAAGTGAAAAGACTATCTTACTCATTCATTCGAATAGCGCCGGATCGAATCCTCCACCTCTTTTCTGGCCGCCTCGGCATCACCCCAGCCTGTAACCTTGACCCATTTTTCACTTTCAAGGTCCTTGTAATGCTCGAAGAAATGCTTAATCTGATCGGTAAGAAATTTCGGCAAATCTTCCGGGCCCGTCACCTGGTCGTAAACCGGCTTTAGCGAGGAGGCTGGCACAGCCAACACTTTGGCATCCATACCCGCTTCATCCTCCATATTGAGCACACCAACCGGTCGACAGGGAACCACACAACCGGGGATCAGTGCAAACGTTGAAACGACCAGCACATCCACAGGATCACCGTCGTCAGACAGGGTATTGGGCACAAAACCATAATTGCACGGGTAATGCATAGCCGTATGCATAAAGCGATCTACAAATATGGCACCAGAATCCTTATCCAGCTCATACTTGATTGGATCTGCATGCTGTGGCACTTCTATGACCACGTTAATCTCTTCGGGCACATTTTTGCCCGCAGGAATTTTGCTAATATCCATGTACTCTCCCTTATCGATCTAAACTGCGATTCATTGTAGGGACTGTGGCAATATGCACAACAATTTACATAGCCGGGACAAT
>JBHHTY010000042.1:0-13455 GCA_046753565.1 Mariprofundus sp. | reverse complement strand
AGTTTTTTTGGGGGTTAAGAAGCCTTCATAAACTTGACCGGATAGATTGCCGGTGGTAGCAAGCACACCCTGTTTTCGAGGACAGGTTCAGGGGTGTTACTAAGGAGGGGGTTCAATGGGTGCAGAGTATCTCGCCAATGAATATGCACCAATATTCATCTTTATTCTGATTGCTATCGGAATGGGGGCGGCTCCGCTGGTTTTGACGCTTTTCGTGTCCGAGCAAAAGCCTGATGCAGAAAAGCTTTCCGCCTATGAATGCGGTTTCGAAGCTTTTGAGGATGCTCGTTTGCAGATCGACGTGCGTTTCTATTTGCTGGCCATTCTTTTTGTCATTTTCGACCTTGAAAGTGCATTTCTTTTTCCCTGGGCCATTGTGCTTGATCAGATCGGTCTGTTCGGTTTTGTCGAAATGGTACTGTTTCTGGTCATCCTGCTGGTTGGTTTTATTTATGCGTGGAAGAAAGGAGCCTTGCAATGGGAATAGAAGGCGTACTTGAAAAGGGTTTTATTACCACCACGGCTGACAAGCTGATCAATGGCGCTCGTGCCGGGTCGCTTTGGCCGATGACTTTCGGGCTGGCCTGTTGTGCTGTTGAGATGATGCATGCGGGTGCAGCCCGTTATGACCTGGATCGTTTTGGTATTGTGTTTCGCCCGTCTCCGCGCCAGTCTGATGTTATGGTGGTGGCCGGAACCCTGTGTAACAAGATGGCACCAGCATTGCGCAAGGTTTACGATCAGATGTCCGAACCGCGCTGGGTGATTTCGATGGGGTCATGTGCCAACGGTGGCGGTTATTATCACTATTCCTATTCGGTGACGCGGGGTTGTGATCGCATCGTTCCGGTAGATATTTATGTGCCGGGTTGCCCTCCGACTGCCGAGGCACTGTTGTATGGTTTTATTCAGTTGCAGGAAAAAATAAAACGCACCAATACCATTGCCCGGTAGATGCCCATGACCGAAGAGAATACAACAAAAGAAAAATTACAGGATGATATCGGCGTGAATGCGACTGCGGATGAAAATGCCGTGGTGGGTGGCCTGCGTGCACAATTCGGAGATCAGGTGCTGGAATCCCATGAAGGTATGGATTGCCCGGTGGTGACGCTGGCGAGGGGATGTATTGCCGATGCCTGCCATTATTTGAAAAATGAACAGTCTTTTGAGCAGGTGATGGATATTTGCGGAGTGGATATGCTGGAAATGCCGGGTTGGCCTGCAGAAGCTCCCCGTTTTCAGGTGGTATATCATTTGTTGTCCGTGTCTGCCAACAAGCGTGTTCGTCTCAAGGTGGGCGTCAATGAGCGCGAACTGGTTGATTCGGTGACCGAGGTATGGTCGACGGCCAACTGGTTTGAGCGCGAAGCGTTCGATATGTACGGCATTATTTTCAACCATCATCCGGATCTCCGTCGTTTGCTGACAGATTACGGTTTTGAAGGGCATCCATTGCGCAAGGATTTCCCCGTGACAGGTCGAGTAGAGATGTTTTTTGATGAAGCACAGTGGCGTTGTGTATATCGCCCGAACAAGGTGGAAGAGCGCGTGTTGATTGATCGCACATGGCCGGGGGTTGATCGTGGCTGAGATTAAGAATTATACGCTGAACTTCGGTCCGCAGCATCCGGCTGCGCATGGTGTGCTGCGTCTGGTGCTGGAGCTGGATGGTGAGGTGGTTGAAAAGGCCGATCCGCATATCGGTTTGTTGCATCGCGGTACCGAGAAACTGTTTGAGTACAAAACCTATTTGCAGAATGTGCCGTACTTTGATCGTTTTGATTATGTCTCGATGATGGCCAATGAGCATGCTTATGCACTGGGTGTGGAGAAACTGCTCGGCATTGAAGCGCCGGAACGGGCGCAGTATATCCGTGTGATGTATGCCGAACTGACACGTATTCTGAATCACTGCATGTGGCTGGGCGCCGTGGCGCTCGACATTGGTGCGATGACCGTGTTCCTGTATTGCTTCCGTGAGCGTGAAGATATTTTTGATTTCTACGAGGAAGTCAGCGGTGCACGTATGCATGCCTCTTATTTCCGCCCCGGAGGCGTATCCAAGGATTTACCGGACGGGCTGCTGGATAAAATCAAGGCATTCACCGAGCGTTTTCCCGGCCTTGTGGGTGAGTATGAAACCCTGTTGACCGAAAACCGTATCTGGAAGCAGCGTAATGTGGATATTGCCATTGTCGATAAAGAGGCGGCGCTGGACTGGGGATTCACCGGACCGATGATCCGCGGTTCCGGTATTGCCTGGGATTTGCGCAAGACGCAGCCGTATGATGTTTATGACAAGGTGGAGTTTGATGTTCCGGTTGGTGTAACCGGTGATTGCTACGATCGTTATCTGGTGCGTGTGGAAGAGATGCTTGAAGCCAATCGTATTATCAGTCAGTGCGTGACGTGGCTGGAAAACAACCCCGGTCCGGTCAAGGTGGATGATTATAAATTCACCAATCCGAAACGTGCTGAAATGAAGTCTGATATGGAAGCACTGATTCATCACTTCAAGTATTTTCAGGAAGGTTACCATGTGCCGAAAGGCGAGGTGTATCAGGCAGTGGAGCATCCCAAGGGTGAGTTCGCCGTGTATATCGTATCAGATGGTTCCAACAAGCCTTATCGCATGAAAGTGCGTGCGCCGGGTTTTGCCCATATTGAAGCGCTGGATTACATGTGTCGTGGCCATATGGTTGCCGATGTGGTGGCGATTCTGGGTACGCAGGATATTGTGTTTGGGGAGGTTGATCGATGAGTGCGGATTCCGTTCGCTTCAGCGATGTGCGGCTGGCCGAAATCGAGGCACTGGTCAAGCGCTATCCAAGTCCACAGTCGGCTCTGATGCCTGTGCTGTATATGGCACAGGAAGATTTTGGTTGCATCTCCATGGATGCTCAGCAAATGATTGCCGATGTGCTGGGGCTCCGCTTGATGCAGGTGCGCGAAGTGGTGACGTTTTATACCATGTTCCGTGAGCAGCCCTGTGGAAAATATCTGCTGGAAGTATGTACCAATGCCGGTTGCATGCTCAACGGTGCCAACGAACTGGTGGCGCATATGTGCGATACGCTGGGTATCCGGGTGGGTGAAACCTCATCCGATGGTCTGTTTACGGTCACCGAGGTGGAGTGTGCCGGCGCCTGTGGCGGTGCTCCTGTAGTGCAGGTGAATAATATTTACCATGAGAAAGCGACAGCAGAAAGCATGGATGACCTGATTGCCAGAGCCCGTTCAGAAGGAGGTGAACAGTGACCATTCCTTCGGATCCCAAGCAGGTCAAGCAGATCTGTTTCGACCGCATCAATATCGAGCATGTGAATAAATTGTCTGTGGCGCGTGAGCATGGTGCCTATGAGTTTTTGCCCACCGTTCTGAAAGAGTTCGACTCAGCCAGAATTATCGATGAGGTGAAAGTCTCGGGCGTACGCGGCCGTGGTGGCGCCGGCTTCCCGACCGGGCTGAAGTGGTCATTTGTGCCGCGCAATACAGGCAAACCAACCTATCTGCTGTGCAATGCCGATGAAGGTGAACCGGGTACATTCAAGGATCGCGATATCATGCGCTTTGATCCTCACCTGCTGATTGAAGGTATGATCATGGCCGGTTTTGCGTTGGATGTGCATGATGCCTATATTTATATCCGTGGTGAATTCCTGCATGAAGCACAGGTGATGAATGAAGCCATTGCCGAAGCATATGCTGCCAATTTGCTGGGAGACAATATTCTTGGCAGCGGTTATTCGATGAACCTGACAGTGCATCGCGGTGCCGGCGCTTATGTATGCGGTGAGGAAACCGCACTGATTGAGTCGCTGGAAGGCAAGCCGGGGCGTCCGCGTTTCAAGCCGCCATTTCCGGCTGTGGAAGGTTTTTACGGATGTCCGACCGTGGTGAACAATGTCGAAACGCTGGCGACTATTCCTGCCATTCTGAAATTCGGCGGTGACTGGCATGCCTCGATCGGTATTCCGAACAATACCGGCTGCAAAATTTTCTCGGTTTCGGGCCATGTGAACAAGCCGGGCAATTATGAAGTGCCGATGGGAACTTCGCTGAAGATTTTGATTGAAGATCATTGCGGCGGTTTGCAGCACGGATCCGTGCCTAAGGTGGTGATTCCGGGTGGTTCATCGACCCCCTGGCTGACAGCCGAGCATTATGACACGCCGTTAACCTATGATGATATGGTGAAGGCTGGTTCAATGCTGGGCTCAGGCGCTATTATTGTGATGGACGAAACTGCTGATGTGGTGGCTCTTTCACGCCGGCTGGCTCATTTCTACGCGCATGAATCGTGTGGTCAGTGTACGCCATGTCGTGAGGGCACCGGCTGGCTTGAGCGGGTGATGATCCGTGTCGAAAATGGAGAGGGTACGGATGACGATGTGCAGGTGCTGAAAGAGGCCGCCACGCATATGGCAGGCCGTACGATTTGTGCGCTGGCCGATGGTGCGGCGGCACCGATTCTGTCGATGCTGGAACATTTCCCTGAAGAGGTTCGCGCCCGTCTGGTGGAGAAAGTTGCATGACAATTTTACAGGATAGAAAAATTGCACGTGCTTCAGCACGCCTGAAAGGTGACGCACAAAAAGGCAGGAATGCCGTTTGGACGAGCGCAGCTCGCCTTTATGGTGAGAGGCACGGATGCCTCGAATCACATGGGGGTGCGGCATGACCTCTTTGTTTATTAATGATCAGGAAGTCGAGGTTACGCCGGGCACCAGTATTCTGGAAGCCTGCCGAGAACACGGTGTGGATGTGCCCTATTTCTGTTATCACCCGGAATTGTCTGTGGCGGCCAACTGCCGCATGTGTCTGGTGGAGGTGGAAGGCTGGAACAAGCCGGCAGCATCCTGCTGTACGCCTGTTTCCGAGGGTATGAAGGTCAAGACGGCGACCGAGTCACTGGAAAAAGACCGTCAGATGGTGATGGAATATCTGCTCATTCATCATCCGCTCGATTGTCCTGTTTGTGACCAGGGCGGAGACTGCAAACTGCAGGACTATGCCGTAGAACACGGTGCTTCCAGGGGGCGCTATGTTGAACCCAAACGGGCTGTGATCAATTATGATCTGGGTCCGTTTGTGAATACCTGCATGACCCGTTGTATTCACTGTACCCGCTGTGTGCGTTTTGCCGATGAGGTGGCGGGTACCGGCGATATCGGGATTTTGAATCGTTCCGACCACATGACGATTACCGGTATTGTTGAAGAGGCTCTGGAATCCGAATTGTCCGGCAATTTGCCGGATGTATGTCCGGTAGGTGCCCTGCTCGACAAACCTTCCCATGATGTATCACGACCATGGGAAATGACACGTCATCACAGCACCTGTACACAGTGCCCGAACGGGTGTGATATCCAGATTGAGTCTCGTGGCGATGAAGTGATGCGGATTCAGCCGATAGAGAACAGTCCGGAACCGTGGATATGTGATCGTGGCCGTTATGTCTATGATGCCTTCCGCTCGGATCACCGCATTCTGTCTCCGAAAGTGCGTGAAGGTGGCAAGCTGGTCGGCGTGGACTGGGGCGATGCTTTTGCCAGAACATCCGAGCTGCTGAAGGGTAAACGGGTCGGGATTCTGTTTTCGCCGGACTGGAGTGTTGAGGGTCAGACCGCCATTCGATTGATGCGTGATGCGCTGTTTACTGATGCCAGGGTTGCTTATGATCTGCATCGGCGCGACATGCGTGCTTTTGCGTTTGAAGAGGGCTTCTCCATGACCACGGCCCAGATTGCAGATGCCGATCAGGTTGTTGTGCTGGGTTGTGATCTCAGGCAACGCTTGCCGCTGTTGATGCAACGTTTGCGCAAGCGCGGGCGTGCCGGCAAACCCGTATCCCGTATCGGAGCCATGAACTACCGCACCAATATGGAAATCAGCAGCGATGCGATTATCCGCCCTCGCGACTGGGCGGCTGTGATTGCACGGGCCATGGAGCAGGTGCGCGATCTGGGTAAAACTGCAGCTGGATTCGATGGTTGGCTGGAAGCAGTGCCCGGACGCCATGAGGCAGGGAAAATACTGGCTGATGCATTGATGTCTGATAGCTGTGCCTTGCTGGTGGGCGAAGAAATTCGTTCGCATGAAGATGCCGCCGCACTGATTCACGGGCTGGATCTTCTGATGCGTGCCTGTGGGCATGCCGAAGCCGGCAACGATGGGCGTAACCTGATTCCTGAAGGTATGAATACCCAGGTGTTGTCTGAAGTGTTCGGAGATGTGCGTGCCAGTGCCGGCGAATTGTTTGCAGCAGCATCGGCAGGTGAGCTGGATGCATTGATTCTGGTTGGTAGTGATCCGCTCGGGGACGGATTGTTTCCGACAGCAGCCAGGGCAGCGCTGGCCAATGTGCCTCTGGTACAGGTGGGGGCGATTTCAGGTCAGATATCCGAATATGCTTCTGTGCAGTTGCCGGCTGCAGCTTATTCGGAAATTGAAGGTGCATTTGTGAATATGGAGGGCCGGATTCGCGTAGCCAGCAATCCGATTAAATCGCTGGGGCAGGAGCGGCCCCTGTGGAAAGTGATGATGCGCATGGTTCAGGTGATGGGTGGCGAAGTGCCGGTCGTCAATCTGACAGAATTGAGGGATGTGACCCGCCAATGTATGCCTGCTCTGGCTGCTGCATGGGATGCTTCGGAGCAGGATAGTGTATTGCTTACCCCAGCACGCAATAAAGGCCTTGAGTTTGTTCCGGCGAAATCAACCGGGAAGTTTGATCTGGATGTGGTCAGTCGTTATTCCTTCTATCGTGAAGGTATGTGGGCGCGTGCATCGGAATTGCTCAGCGAGGCAGGTTCGATTCATGCCATGGATGATGTGCTGGTACATCCGGATACGTTGGCGGCTCTGGGTGTTTCTGAGGGCGAACATACGGTGAGTTCGTTTCTGGGTGAAGCGGTTTATCACATCGGTGTGCGTGAAGATGTCAGCCCGGGAGTATTGTTTGTAGCCAAGCGTGGTGTGGGTGGTGATTTGTCGGATGTGACGGCTGCTTCCATCAAGGGAGGTGCGGCATGAGTGGAATGGATATGGCCATTCAGGCTGGAATCTGGGCGCTCGAAATTCTTGCGATTGCCGTGCCGATTGCGTTGTCGGTGGCCTATATTACGTATTTTGAACGCCGTGTGATCGGTTGGGTGCAGGTGCGCAAGGGTTGTAACCGTGTTGGGCCGGCCGGTTTGTTGCAGCCGCTGGCAGATGGCCTGAAATTGTTTTTGAAAGAAACCATTATCCCGGCCAATGCCAACAAATTTCTGTTTGTCGGGGCACCGATTCTGGCATTGACCCCGGCTCTGATCGCCTTTGCTGTGGTGCCGTTCGGTGAGACTTCGCTGTTTAGCCTGTGGGACAAGCCGCATGTGATGGCCATCTCCCATCTTAATGTCGGTCTGCTGTATATTATGGCGATATCTTCCCTGTCTGTTTATGGCTTTCTGATGGCGGGATGGTCCTCCAACTCGAAATATCCGATCATGGGTTCGATTCGCGCAACCTGTCAGATGATTTCCTATGAGATTTCCATGGGCTTCGGCCTGGTGACGGTGATGATGCTGGCCGGTTCTCTGGATCTGGCTGAAATCGTGCATGCTCAGCAAGGCGGTATTCTGCACTGGTACATGATTCCGTTGTTTCCGATGCTGCTGGTTTATTTCATATCCGGCTGTGCCGAAACCGGGCGTACCCCTTTCGACCTGACCGAAACCGAGGAGCTGGTGGCCGGTTACCATGTGGAGTATTCGGGCATGTGGTTTGCCACATTCTCGCTGGCTGAATATGGTGCCATGATTCTGATTTCCCTGATGACCTCGATTCTGTTTCTGGGCGGCTGGTATGCTCCGATTCCGGCCCTGGACATCATTCCGGGCACGGTCTGGCTGCTGGGTAAAACTGCATTCCTGATTTTCGTATTCATCTGGTTCAGGGCAACATTCCCGCGTTATCGTTATGACCAGATGATGCGGCTGGGCTGGAAAATCTTCCTGCCGTGGACACTGGGCTGGATTTTTGTTGTCGGTATGTTCATTTATACACCGGGACTTGATGGCATCATTAATTTCTGGCTGGCGTGGAGGTGACCCTATGCTGAAACGTGCATTCAAGACTTGGTTCCTGTGGGAGCTGCTGATCGGCCTGTCTGTGACAGGTAAATACCTGTTCAAGAAAAAAATCACTGTGGAGTATCCGGAAGAGAAGACATGGCTGTCGCCGCGCTTCCGTGGTTTGCATGCCCTGCGTCGATATGAATCCGGCGAGGAACGTTGCATTGCCTGCAAGCTGTGCGAAGTGGTGTGTCCGGCTCTGGCCATTACCATCGAATCGGAAGAACGCGAGGATGGTTCACGCCGAACCACCCGCTATGATATCGATATGACCAAGTGCATATACTGCGGTTTTTGTCAGGAAGCCTGTCCGGTCGACGCGATTGTCGAGACTCAGGAATTTGAATATGCAAGCGAAACCCGTGGTGAGCTTTACTACACCAAGGATATGTTGCTGGCCCATGGCGACCGTTATGAACCGCAGATTGCAGCGAATCTTGCTGCTGATGCGCGCTACAGTTGATCAGGGTTAGGGAGGGGTAATGCTCGAAACCGCATTTTTTGACCTGTTTGCAGGGTTGGCGATTGTCTCCGGCATTGGCGTGGTGCTGGCGCGCAATACCATGCATTCGGTGCTGTTCCTGATATTCTGTTTCTTTAATGCTTCTGGCCTGTTTTTCCTGCTCGATGCCGAGTTTCTGGGTATTATACTGATTCTGATTTATGTCGGGGCGGTGATGGTGCTGTTCATGTTTGTGATCATGATGCTGGAAGTCAACGTGGCGAAGCAGAAGGAAGGCTTGCTGCAATATCTGCCTCTGGGCGGCATGATTGCAGTGTTGCTGCTGATTGAATTTATCGCGGCCTCCAGCTCCGGTGTATTTACCCAGGGTGCCATGGCGACTGCAGAGCATTTCGGGCGCGAGATTAATAACACCGAACAGATTGGCCAGATTCTGTATACCAAATATCTGCTGGGCTTTGAAATCGCCGCCATTATTTTGCTGGTGGCACTGGTCGGCGCCATTGTGCTGACGATTCGCACCCGCAGGGATGCGAAGTACCAGAATATCTCTGCACAGGTCAAAGTGCGTCGCGAAGATCGTGTTCGCAAGGTGAGGATGTAATGGTTGGATTATCGCAATATCTGATTGTCGCTGCGGCGCTGTTCTCACTCGGTGTGATCGGCCTGTTTTTAAATCGCAAGAATGTCATCACGATTCTGATGTGTATCGAACTGATGCTGCTGGCTGTGAATATCAACCTGGTGGCATTCTCACACTTTCTGAATGATTTATCGGGTCAGATATTCGTGTTCTTTGTGTTGACTGTGGCGGCTTGTGAAGTGGCGGTTGGACTGGCGATTCTGGTGAATTTCCATCGTCTGCGCTCCTCGATTGAAACCGAAGACATCAACACGCTGCAGGGATAGGGGGGAAACGTGCAAGAGACTGCAATAATGCTGAACACGACCGAATTGCTGGCCATCCCCGCTCTGCCGCTGCTGGCATCGTTGATTGTCGGTATGTTCGGCTGGGCTTTGAAAGAGCAGCTGTCGCATACAATCACTTCTGCCAGCGTGATTGTCTCGGCATTGCTTTCCGCTCATATATTTATGCAGGTGCTCGATGGTGCCAGCTTCTATGGCGATTTCTGGACGTGGATGGTTTCCGGTGATTTCGTACTGCCTGTCGGCATGATGATCGATCGTCTGACGGCAATCATGATGCTGGTGGTGACTGTGGTGTCCGCCTGCGTTCATATTTACACCATCGGTTATATGCATGGTGATCCGGGTTACAGCCGCTTCTTCTCCTATATCTCCGGCTTTACTTTCTCGATGCTGGTGCTGGTGATGGGTAACAATTTCTTCACCCTGTTCTTCGGCTGGGAGGCTGTGGGGTTGGTGTCCTATTTGCTGATCGGATTCTGGTTCAAGCGTGAAAGCGCCAATTTTGCTGCGCTGAAAGCTTTTATCGTCAATCGTGTTGGCGACTTCGGCTTCCTGATCGGTGTGCTGGCCATCTGGTATTATTTCGGCAGTGTCGATTACCGCACCGTATTCGGTATGGTGCCAGCCTTTATGGAGCAGGGACATGTGCTGCACTTCCTGGGCTGGGAGATGACTGCTATTACCTTTATCTGCCTGGCGCTGTTTGTTGGGGCCATGGGTAAATCCGGCCAGGTGCCGTTACATGTGTGGCTGCCTGACTCCATGGAAGGTCCGACCCCGATCTCGGCATTGATCCATGCGGCGACCATGGTGACAGCCGGCGTCTTTATGGTGGCACGTTGTTCGCCGATGTTCGAATTTTCCGAGACAGCACTGGCAGCGGTCACGCTGGTCGGTGCGATTACTGCCTGGATGTGCGCCAGCATCGGCCTGGTGCAGAATGATATCAAACGCGTTATTGCCTATTCGACCTGTTCGCAGCTGGGTTATATGTTTGTGGCCTGCGGTGTGTCGGCCTATTCGGTCGGTATTTTCCATTTGATGACGCATGCCTTTTTCAAGGCACTGCTGTTTCTGGCTGCCGGTTCGGTGATTCATGCCGTGATGGCCAATCAGGATATCCGGCAGATGGGCCAGTTGAAAAAATATATGCCAATCACCTATATTACCATGTTTATTGCAGCACTGGCGCTGTCCGGCGTGCCGCCGTTTGCAGGTTTCTGGTCCAAGGATCTGATCATCGAAGCGACCATGGTGCGTGAGATGGGCTGGGTTGGCGATGTTGCTTCATTTGCCGTGCTGACTGCCGTGTTTATGACTGCATTTTACACTTTCCGCATGTTTTTCCTGACATTCCATAATTCCGATCGTGTGCCGGCGACTACCAAGCCGCATCTGCACGAGTCACCGAAAGTGATTACCATCCCGCTGGTATTGCTGGCTATCGGCGCGCTCGGTGCCGGCGCATGGGGCGTGCTGGTACTGGATATTGCCAATCCTGAAACCGCCAGCGGTTATTTTGCCGGTTCGATCTTTGTGCTGGATGCGCATAACCCCCTGATGATGATTGCCGAAGAGGGCGAGCATGGCATGTTCCACTTTTTGCTGAGTCTTCCATTCTGGCTGGCTATAGGCGGTATCAGCCTGGCCTACGTGATGTATTTCCGTGAAACCGATATGCCGGCGAAGCTGGCACAATCGTTCCGACCGATTTACACCTTTCTGCTTAATAAATGGTATTGGGATGAGCTGTATGCCCGCTTTATCATGCTACCGACGCAGCGTGCCGGTACCATATTATGGCAGCAGGGCGACCTGGGTATGATTGACAAAGGCATGATCCACGGCGGAATTGTTGATTCGATCCGCTCGGGTGCGGCACGGATGCGTCAGATGCAAACCGGATTTGTCTATCACTATGCATTTGCCATGGTGATCGGTGTTTTTGGTCTGCTGACCTATCTGTTGTTGAAGGCGTAAGGGGACGAAATGGATTTGCATAACGTTTTGGACTTTCCGATTCTCAGCCTGAGCATCTTCCTGCCGACATTCGGCGCGTTGGTGATCTGGTTATTTGTGCGCGGCGACAATGCCGTGCGCTGGGCCACGCTGGCCGTGTCAGTGGCGACTTTCCTTGTGACATTGCCGCTGGCCTTTATGTTCGATAAAGGCACAGCCCATATGCAGTTCGAGGAATTCCATCCGTGGATTTCCACCTTTAATATCAACTATCAGCTCGGTGTGGATGGTATCTCGATGCCGTTTATTATCCTGACCAGTCTGCTGACGGTTATCTGCGTTATTTCAGCCTGGGAATGCATTCAGACCCGGGTGAGAGAATATATGCTCGCCTTTCTGGTGCTGGAGACCACGCTGATCGGCGTGTTCTGTGCACTTGATGCCATTCTGTTCTACTTCTTCTGGGAAGCGATGTTGATCCCGATGTACCTGATTATCGGTATCTGGGGTGGCAAGAACCGCGTGTATGCAACGCTGAAGTTCTTCCTGTATACGCTGGCCGGTTCCGTGTTGATGCTGGTCGCTGTGCTGGCCATGTATTTCAAGGCCGGCCATACATTCAGTATCCTGGCTTTCATGGATTATCCATTCGATTTCACTTGGCAGTTCTGGATCTGGATCGGATTCTTTGTCGCCTTTGCGGTCAAGGTGCCGATGTGGCCGGTACATACCTGGTTGCCGGATGCGCATACCGAGGCACCGACAGCAGGTTCCGTGATTCTGGCCGGAATTCTGTTGAAGATGGGGGCCTACGGGTTCCTGCGCTTTTCATTGCCGATGCTGCCGGATGCATCCCAGTATTTTGTACCATTCATGGTTGCGCTCAGTTTGATCGCCATTATTTATATTTCGCTGGTGGCGATGATGCAAACGGATATGAAGCGACTGATCGCCTATTCATCCATTGCGCACATGGGTTTTGTGACACTGGGGACATTCATGTTCACGCAGCTGGCACTGGAAGGCGCCATCTTCGGCATGATTTCACACGGCTTTGTCGCAGCTGCCCTGTTCCTTTGTGTCGGTGTGATGTACGACCGCCTGCATACGCGTGAAATCGGTGATTATGGCGGCGTGGTCAGCGTGATGCCGGTTTTTGCAACTGTGATGCTATTGTTCTGTATGGCTAATGTTGCCCTGCCGGGGGCATCGGCATTTGTGGCCGAAATAATGGTGTTGCTGGGTACATTTGAAGCTTCATCCGTGGCCCAGGCGCAGCTTTCATTATCAACCAAATGGGTGGCGATTGCTGCGGCGACGAGCGTGGTATTATCCGCCTGTTATACCCTGTGGATGTACAAACGTGTTGTGTTCGGTGATCTGGTCAAGGATTCTGTGAAATCCATGCCGGATATGAATGTGCGCGAGTTTAGTTATTTTGTACCGCTAATTTTGCTTGTGATCTGGCTCGGACTGTATCCGTTGCCTGTACTGGATGTGATGCATGCATCGGTGACGCATTTGGTCGATCAGGCGACGACTTCCAAGCTGGCTGCAGCGCAGGCGCTGGCCCAGGCTGCACCTGTGCTAGATGCAGTGCATCATTGAGTATGAGAGGAGAAGGATAATTCAATGGCCAATGTAGTATTTCCATATCCCTTCCCTGAGCATCTGTTTGCACTGATGCCGGAGATTTTTGTGGCAGTTGTCGGCATGGCGCTGTTACTGATTGATTTGTTTATTGATAAAGAACGGAAATATATCACTGCCTATGCATCGATTGCTACCTGCCTGATTGCAGCCCTGCTCAGTGTCAAGGTGATGATGCCGGAAACGGTTGTGGCATTTTATGGCTTTTTCGTGCTCGATCAATTTGCCGTGCTGGCCAAGGTGCTGATTTGCGTGGGTACTGCGTTCGGTATGATTCTGTCTGTCCACTATATGAAAGATGAACAGCATCTGGGTGAATATTATGTGCTGATG
>JBHHTY010000041.1:0-13524 GCA_046753565.1 Mariprofundus sp. | reverse complement strand
AAATTCAGGTATCCTGCATCATCAATAGGTAATCCGCCCCAACCATACGCGGTGGCATAGAGATGTCCCTGTGGGTCGGTATTATAAGGAGTGCCCATCATATTGGTTGTGTTTTTTAAGAGCCCGTTCTTAATATCTGAAATAAGAAGATACCGAACAGCCTCTGTTTTCTTCAGTGGTAGCACTATGTCAGGCGACTGGTAAGGGATGCCGGAATTTGATTGAATAACAGCCTCTCTTTGCCTTTTGTGTGCATCTTCCAAACCGGCTTTGTCGTTTGACTTTTTTCGGGTTCTCATATTTAAAAAAACATAATGGCCATAGGTTAAATTATCAGGAGTTATGGTAATACTTTCTCCTGGATATAGAGTTTTTACCGTATAGTTTTGCATATCAATTATTTGTATAACATGATAAGTTTTACCTTCCGGCAATGAAAAAGTGGCGCCTTTGCTTACATCTACAACAGCACTGGAGTAGATAACATCCTGATTCTCACGAATAACTTGTTGCGTTTTTACATAGCTCACGTCCTCTTTATGAGACCATTTATTTATAGGCGCCTTTTTAAGAGCGTTCAAAATATTAAAATCGGTTTCAGAAACTTTATACACATAGTCGGCTACATTCAGATCGGCAGGTGTATGCTGTCCGTTTTTCAGGTGCGAAGGTATTTCCTCCGGTTTAGATTCCTGTGCAATAATATTCGCAGACAATAGGAATATCATCATTGTGAAAAAAAATGTTTTTTTTGTTTTCATACTCATTTCCTTTTTGTTGATACCTAGATCCTGCAATCCTCTAACTCTATAACTTAAAAAAGGCAGACTCCTCGAAGAGTTAGCAGCTCAATCCAAAAACAAAGGAGTCACCTTTTCAGTGAGTAAAGCTATAGCAAGCAGCGTCCGCAAGTCCATGCAAAAAGTAAGCATCGAAGGCACGGGCAAGAACCTGACCACCCATGCCGGATTGATTCCAGCGATGAGGTTTCTGGCCAAACTTGGATTCAGAGGCTCCTTTCACAAAGTTGTGCAGCACACAAGAGCCAGCAATGCTCGCTCCTAATTCCGGTGACATAATACATAACTATACTTCAGTATAGCTTCAAATTGCCGCATGATTTCTTACTTTGTCAAATAATTAAATACTGTGCCCCCAGAACTTCGGGGCACCAAGTACACCGTCCGCCTCACCTTTTTCTCTTTCGAAAGTCGAAGAGGTACCAGCGCCCGGACAGGAGCACGATAGCGGCCATCAAGATGCCGCTGGCCAGATTCATCACAGCTTGGCGGCTCTTGTACACGTCGCTGGGCAGGCTCTCGCCGATGAAGAAAACGCCAATGAAGCCTAGTACCGCCACCGACATGACGACGAGCGGCCACTCCCTCCAACGGAACAACGTGAGGAAGATCCCCCAGAGCGAAGCCCCAGCCGCGAGGAGCACAGCCGGGATCCCAACGACCATTCCCAGGACCTGATAGGTTGAGAAGTCCAAAGGAAGCACCGCGAGCATGAGGCTAACGACTGCAAGAGCACCGAGGTACGCGAAGCAAAAATAGGCAACATCTCTACCAGTCATGGAGAACCTCCCGCGCGATGGCTTTCGGACTGTCTAACGTCGCAAATCAGCCGCGCCGCTTTTTGGCGTCGGCTGAATTCATGATGGTGCCAGGCATGAGCTATTGAGTTATTTGTCTCTGATCGAAAAGCAAACCATCACTTCAGCGCATCAGGACTTATTCACCAGCCTGAGCCCGGGTGACTCGATGCCCCATTCGGATTCCACCAGCCATTTCTGAAAATCGCCCGCGGCAAGCGGTCGGCTCAGGTAATAGCCCTGTGCCTTGCTGGCACCCAACTCTTTCAATGCATGCAGGGTTTCTTCCTCTTCCACGCCCTCGGCAACAATGCTCAGGCCGAAGCCCCTGGCAAGCTCAATCGTGGATTTCACGATCATCATATCATCCCTGTTCTTCAGCATGCCGGAAACAAAGCACTGGTCTATTTTCAGTTCATCAACGGGCAGCATTTTCAGGTATGCCAGCGATGAATAACCGGTGCCGAAATCATCAATAGAAATGGAAATCCCCATTTCATGCAACAGGGTAAGTGTGGAAAGTGCTTTTTCAGGATGTGTCATCAGGGCTGTTTCGGTTACCTCGATACAAATATCATGACAATTTAGTCCGTGCTGATCCAGCAGACATTTTATATTCCCGGCAAGATCCGAATCGAGAAGATTCTGTGGAGACAGGTTAATCGCGACAGGAATGGATATACCCTGCTTTTTCCACGCCGCCGCCTGAGTCACTGCAGTCTCCAGCACCCATGCACTCAACTGATCCATAATGCCGGTCTGTTCCGCCATCGGAATAAATTCCTCCGGTGAGATACTCCCCTCATCGGCATCATCCCAGCGCAGCAGGGCTTCAACTCCGGCAATGTGCATGCTGTCCAGACCAACCTTCGGCTGATAAACCAGTGACAGCCCCCCGTTTGAAATAGCCTTGCGCAATTTGCCGAACAGAGCCAGCCGCCGGAAGCTGTACGGATCCTGTTCCTGATCATATACGGCTGTGATTCCCATTTGCTCCGCCTTGGCCTGACGCATGGCAAGATCGGCACGCTGCAGCAACAGGCGGGGATCCCTGCCGTGCATGGGGGCTATCGAAATACCGATATGAACAGGAAGCTCGACCGCATCCTGCTGAATCACAAATGGATCCTCCATCGCCCTGACAATTTTTCCGGTAATTTCACCAACGCTGTCCTGATCCGTGTCAGGCAAAATCAATGCAAACGTGTCACCGCCGATATGGGCAACGGTATCCGAACTGCGAACCACGCGACTGATTCGCCTTCCCATCTGACGCAACACGATATCTCCCTTGTCATGACCCATGATATTATTCACTTCCTGGAAGCGGTCCAGATCCACCACGACAACGGCCAGTGTGCTGCCCTGTTGACAGCATATTTCGATGGCCTGCCCGAGTTTGTCGATAAACTGTCTCCGGTTCGGCAGGTCGGTAACAGTATCAAACAGGGCAAGGTGGCTGAACTGATCGACATTGGCCTGCAATTCCCGGGTCTTCTCCGCCACCTGGGATTCCAGACGCATGGAATACCGGTTCCTGTAACTGTTAAACACGTAGGCAATGGCTGCATAAAACAGAAAAGCCGCCAAAAATACTGCCAGCTGCCCGGTCGAATAGTAGGCCGACATATAGCCCAGTTCGGCAAGGACAAGATGGCCCAGAATCATCAGGAAAAACACCCCGATCCATTTCCATGCCGCGCGCTGATCATTGATATAGAATGCCACAAAGGGAAAGATGAACATCCAGCTGTTTCCGGCTCCAGCCTTGCCGCCGGTGACCAGCAGGGTGCCGAACATCAGTACGGCGGCCAGCATGACAATATGCTCGCACAGGCCGATGTAGCGGCCTTTTTTCGTCAGCCAGAAAACCGGCATCAGTACAAACACCATCACCACGAATTCGATCATGGCCAGGGTACGGTTACCGCTCAGATAATTGATCAGTGCAAAGGTAATTCCGGTCGGAATGGTCAGATAAAGAATAAACAGAACCGGGCCGATTCGTTCGGAGGCGGGCCTTTTCAGCGATGAAAAAACCTCTCTCGACCTTGCTAAAAAAACTTCCAACATATCAGTCAGTTCTCATTTAATGAACACCATACAAACCGTTCCTGCAATTATACCCCCCCGCCGGAAAACCCGGTTACCAGATATAGCATAATCCCTGCCGGATGTAAACGCTCCGGCCCGGTTAATGACAGGCCCGTTGCTGTTAAATCCTGACCGGCATACGGCGGGCACCGAAGGCCATGTGGAACGGGCCGAAACGACCGGGAAGTTCCGTGCCGCATGCAATGCAGTGCCCGTCATCGGTTAAACGATGTTCCGGAATCTCGTACCAGTCGCGCACAATCACTTTTGCGCCGCAACCCGGGCAATATGTCGTGCCGCCGGCAGTATCATGCACATTGCCGGTGTACACATAGCGCAGCCCTGCCTGCAGCCCGATATCGCGTGCACGGGTCAATACAGGTGGCGGCGTGGGCGGAATGTCGGTCATTTTCCAGTCCGGATGAAAAGCCGTGAAATGCAGCGGTACATCCGGCCCCAGATGTCCGGCAATCCAGCCGCACATGGCCGTGAGCTCATCATCACTGTCATTCCTGCCAGGAATCAGCAGGGTGGTGATTTCGAACCAGACATCCGTCTCCTGTTTCAGGTATTGCAGGGTATCGAGCACCGGCTGCAAATGGCCGGCGCACAGCCTGTGATAGAAATCATCCGTGAATGCTTTCAAATCGATATTGGCCGCATCCATATGGGCAAAAAACTCCCGGCCCGCTTCGGCATGGATATAGCCGGCGGTGACCGCCACGGTTTTGATGCCCAGCGCATGGCATGCACGGGCTGTATCCACCGCATATTCCAGAAAGATAACCGGATCATTATAGGTGAAGGATACGCTTTTACAGCCGTGGGCAGCAGCGGCCCGGGCAATCTGCTCCGGTTCGGCCTGATCACACAATCGGTCAAATTCACGCGATTTGGAGATATCCCAGTTCTGGCAGAATTTACAGGCCAGATTGCAACCGGCCGTACCGAACGACAACACACTGGAGCCGGGATAAAAATGATTGAGCGGCTTTTTCTCGATCGGATCGATACAGAAGCCGGATGAACGACCATAGGTGGTCAATACGATCTGTCCGCCTTCGCATTTGCGCACAAAACACAGCCCGCGCTGGCCGTCGTGCAGTTTGCAGTCACGCGGGCAGATGTCGCACTGGATACGACCATCATCAAGCCTGTGCCAGTATCGTCCCGGATAGTGTTGATTGGCCATGGCTATGCCTTCGTACTCCCCTGCTCACGGTATTTGCTGACCTGATATGTATACAGCTGCAGTTCCGGATGCCGGAAATCCGCCGGAAGGCCCGCTTTCTGCTTCAGATGCGCCATAAACTGATGTGGATCCGGCAACTGATCCCACACCTGCGGCAGAAATGTCGCCTGATGCACGCCATATTTCAGCACCACACCGTCGATACCCCGGCGGATTTTTGACAGGGCAATATCCTCGTCGGACGCATGAACCGGTTGCAGTGCTGACAATACCGACACCTCGATATCCACGGCATGAAATTCATCCTTGCCCAGCGGCGAAAAACGGGGGTCATGGAAAGCCGCCGCCACCGCATTGGCCTGCACATCCTCAATCAGCGGCCGGTGCGCTTCCAGCGAACCGATACAGCCGCGCAACTGTCCGTGCATGGTGAGTGTGACAAATGTCGCCGCAACTTTCTGCAGCCAGTCGGCATCCGGATTTTCTCTGCTGCCGACACCGATACCGAGCCGGGCGGCAATAGCCTCGCGTGCGAGCGCCGGAAGAATCTGCCCGTGGTTGCTCATCGGTTTTTCCGCCCGAAAAATGCGATGGATGCGTATCCGACCACCCGATCCCTGTCGCCTGCGGTATCGCCGGAATTGCGATAATCCAGCAACTGCGCTGTCAGACCATGCCGTTTTGCCACCGGCAGCCATGCATTGATGCCCGTGGCGCCACAGGCCTGCTCATGATCCAGTTCATTGTGCATGGCCAGGATGATATCAATGCTCTGCCGGTCGCGTTGCACAGCTTCATCATAGGCGTGGTAATGGGACAAATCGGAACTGATCACAAACAGGGTGTTTGCATCTTCCCGCAGGCTTTCAATCACCCGCGCCACCGCATTCGGCGACACGGAACCGATACAGACCGGCAGCAATGCGAAATCGCCGAGCACCGTTTGCAGAAACGGCAGTTGTACCTCCAGCGAATGTTCCTGCGCATGGGCGGCATCATTGACCTGCACATCGGGAAAAGTCAGCAGTTCCTGTATGGCGGCGCTATCAATCCGCACATACCCCAGCGGCGTGGCGAATGCTTCACAGCCCGGCAGCGCCATGCCGTAAAAAGCAACCCGGTGAGCCGGCCCCAGCAGCACCACACGACGGATGGCGGTATCTCTCAGGGCGGCATTTCCCAGACTGGCATAGGCACAGGCAGCCGTCGGACCGGAATAGATATATCCGGCATGCGGCACTATCACAGCTTCGGGAACGGATGCTTCTCCGGATAATATTTCGGGCGATTTTTCGACTGATCTCTCAGACAACAGGGCTGTTGCATCATGCAAAGTCCCGGAGATATATGCGCTCAGTTCCCGGGCATCTCCGGGATAAAACAGGCCGGCAACTGCAGAAGGTCGGACAGACATCATCACCTCCGCACCGAATGCTTCAGTGTTCCCTGATTATATACCTTCCGGACTTATTCGTCACCATGCCGGTCGGAATCGTGGTTGGCCAGATGATTACGCACATGCCTGTGCCCGTAACGGATATACATCCAGCCTCCGGCCAGCAATGCCACTGCCACTACGGCAATCAGGCCGATCACACCGAAACGGTGCAGAATGGCCATGCCGGCGATGCCGAGCAGATGACCGACCGTATAAATCACCAGCGCCCATGTCAGGCAGTTCACCACCTGCAACAGGGCAAAACGGACAAAGCCGATACTGGAACAACCGAACAGGATCGCGGCAACCAGCCGCGTACCATAGAGATACTGGAATATGAAAATCGACCAGTGGGCATAGTGATCCAGCACCATATTGGCCCGGGCATAATGGCGTTTGAGAAACGGTACGGCCTCGATCACCGCCATTCCCTTGCAGCGGCCGATGGCAAAAAACACCAGATGGCCGATATAGGCACCGCAGGCTGCAACCACAATTACTTTCCACGGAGTCAGCAGTCCGGCCGCCGCCAAAGCCGCCGCCGCGATAAATACGCTTTCCCCTTCGATGAATGTCCAGGCGAATACCGCCCAGTAGCCGTACTGTTCAACGAATTGCTGGGCCCATTCCATGTTTAGACGTGATGAAGGGTGAGGAGTGAGTGGTGAGGCGTTTTGACAAAACGGCGGAGCATCATAGGCGAACCGGAATGCCCCGCGCTGCCAGATATGACTTGGCCTCGTGGATGGTGAAAGTGCCGAAATGGAAAATCGAGGCCGCCAGCACAGCATCGGCCCTACCCTCTTTCAAACCCGCTGCCAGATGCTCCAGCGTGCCGACACCGCCGGAAGCCACCACATTGGCCGTCACGGCATCGGAGACGGCACGCGTCAGCGCAATGTCATAGCCGTTTTTGGTGCCGTCCGCATCCATGCTGGTCAGCAGAATTTCGCCGGCTCCGTAATCGGACATCCGCTTCGCCCATTCCACGGCGTCGATGCCGGTGGGTTTGCGGCCACCATGGGTAAAGCATTCCCAGTGCCCGTCCTGATCACTGCCGACATGCTTGGCATCGACCGCCACCACAATGGTGGAAGACCCGAATCGCTCGGCCGCCTCTTTCACCAGTTCCGGCGTAAAAATCGCCGCGGTGTTGATGGAAACCTTGTCGGCGCCGGCATGCAACAGATTCTCGATATCGCCCGGTGCTTTCACACCGCCTCCCACAGTCAGCGGCATGAACACATGTTCGGCCACCTCGGTGACCATATGATACAGCGTGTCGCGGCTTTCATGGCTGGCACGGATATCGAGAAAGGTCAGTTCATCCGCACCCTGCTCATCGTATTTGATGGCTGCCTCGACCGGATCTCCGGCATCGATAATATCGACAAACTGCACACCCTTGACGACACGCCCGTGCGCCACATCCAGACAGGGGATAATCCGTTTACTGAGCATGTTTTTTTACCGCAAAGGTACGCAATGCACTCGAATGTAATGCCTGTACCCGGCAAGGATCAAAACTTGACGGTAAGAAGTCAGCCGGTTGATTTTTCTGTTTTTTCTTTGCGCACCTTAGCGGTGAATAATGTTTCATTTCAGAACATCCATGGCCGCAGCAAAATCGAGCGAGCCCTCATAGATGGCACGACCGGTAATCGCACCGCAGATGCCATCTCCGACATGGGCAGCACAGGCAGTCACATCTTCCATGCGTGCAACGCCACCCGATACAATCACCGGAATGGAAACCGTCCGGGCCAGATTCACCGTCTCCCCGATATTGGGGCCGCTCAGCATACCGTCGCGCGAAATATCGGTGTAAATAATCGCTGCCACACCGGCATCCTCGAATTTTCTGGCCAGATCGACCGCTGTCACATTGGTAACATCATCCCAGCCATGTACTGCCACCATACCGTTTCTGGCATCAATACCGACACAGATTTGACCGGGGAATGCTGCACAGGCTTCCTGCACCAGTGCCGGGTCGGAAATGGCGACAGAGCCGAGAATAACGCGCTGAATCCCGAGGTTCAGTGTTCCCTCGATCATGCCCAGATCACGCAAACCGCCACCGAGTTGCACGGGAATGCTCATTTCCGCACAAATCGCGCGAATGGCCCCGCGATTGGCCGGTTTGCCGGCAAATGCACCATCCAGATCCACCACATGCAGTCGTGTTGCGCCCAGAGACTGCCAGTGTGCCGCCATTACAGCCGGATCGTCACCATAATCAGTCGCCTCATCCATGCGCCCCTGTTTCAGGCGAACACAGTGGCCGCCTTTCAGGTCGATGGCAGGAATCAGTTCAAAGGTATTTACGGATGCCATTGCAGAAATGCCTCCAGAAGTGCCAGTCCGGCACGCTGTGATTTTTCGGGGTGGAACTGAACCGCCACCATATTGTCGCGCCCGATTGCGGCGGCAAACGGATAATCGCCGTAGGAACAGGCAGCCAGTAAATGTTTCGGCTGTGCAGGCATGCAGCAGTAGGAATGCACATAATAAACCTGCCGGCCGACCAGCGGGGCCAGCACCGGATGCAAATCCTTGGCCGATGACAGGGTGACATCATTCCAGCCCATATGCGGAATCTTGAAGCCGCGTCCGGGATGCTGTTCGGGGAAGGGTTTGACGGCACCGGGAATCAGTCCGAGCCCGCGATAGGTTCCGAATTCCAGAGATACATCCATCAACACCTGCATGCCCAGACAGATGCCGAGAAACGGTGTGCCCGAATCGATTGTCTCTTTCAGGGCTGCATCCATACCGGTTTTCTGCAGGGCACCGACACAATCCCTGAATGCACCCACACCGGGCAGGACGATACGATCACAGTTTTTCAGTGCATCGCTGTCGCTGACCAGTTGCACCCGCCCACCGGCCTTTTCCAGTGCCTTGGCCACCGAATGCAGGTTTCCCATACCATAGTTGATTAATCCGATCATAGGCGAATACTCACCACGAAGTCACAGCGACACAAAGAAAATATGTTCATCAGCCTCGTGTCCCGTGTCTTTGTGGTTACAACGCCCCCTTGGTGGACGGAATACCGCTCTGGAGCGGATCGGCTGCAGCAGCCATGCGCAGGGCACGGCCGAATGCCTTGAATACCGTTTCGATGATATGATGGTTGTTGCCGCCGCGCAGGGCATCAATATGCAGGGTGATATGACCATGATTGCTCACAGCCTGAAAAAATTCCTTGAACAGGTCGATATCAAAACCGCCAACGGTTTCCTTGGGGAAATCGATATGATATTCCAGACCGGGGCGGCCGGAGAAATCCAGCACGACTCTGGATAATGCCTCATCCAGTGGTACATAGGCATGGCCATAGCGCACGATACCCGCCTTGTCGCCAATAGCTTCGCGCAAAGCCTCTCCCAGACAGATGCCGATATCCTCTACCGTATGATGATCGTCGATCTCGCGATCGCCGGTCGCATTCACCGCCAGATCCACGAGTCCGTGGCGGGCGATTTGCTCCAGCATGTGATCGAGAAACGGAATCGATGAATTCAGTTCCGCCTTGCCGCTGCCATCCAGGTTCAGGCTCAAACGGATGGATGTCTCTTTGGTCGTGCGTTCGATGCTGGCTGCTCGATGTGTATCAGGACTCATATCAGAATCTCCTTCAGTGCCTTGAGCACTGCATCATTTTCTGTGCTGCTGCCAATCGTGATGCGCAGGCAGTTGGCAAGCAAGCCGCGCGCGCTGTTCATATTCTTGATCAGAATGCCGCGCTGCTTCAATTGCTCAAAAACCGCATCGGCATCGGGTACGCGAATCAGCACAAAATTGGTTTGCGATGGAAATACGTCGATATAATCCATGCCGGACAAGATCCCCATGACCCGTTCACGCTCGACCCGAATAACTGCTGCCTGCTGTTCAAACACATCAAAATGCTGCAACAGAAAGCGTGCCGAGGCCTGGGTCAGCGTATTGATATTGTACGGCATCCGGATTTTATTCAGATGCGCGATCTGTTCCGCTTCTCCGATCAGATAACCCAGCCGCAAACCGGCCCAGCCGAGCTTGGAGAAGGTGCGCAGCACCATCACATTGGGTGCTATCAGGTGCGTGTGGGTTCGTTCGGAGAACGGCCCGTAGGCCTCGTCAATCACCAGCAGACCATTAAAATTTTCAGCAATTTTACGCACCGTTGCTTCCGGCCACAAATTACCGGTCGGATTGTTCGGGCAGGCCAGAAAGGCAACTTCGGCATTTTCACGGGCGCAGGCCTGCAGAAAATGATCCGCATCAAGACTGAAATCAGCAGTCAGCGGCACCGATGCCACCGGTCGTTTCAGCCAGTGGGATATTAAATCATACATAACAAAGGTCGGTGCAGGCACCACACATGTTCCGGGACTCACAGCCATCAGAATCATCTGGATAATTTCATCGGAACCGTTGCCCGGCAGAATCTGGTCGGCTCGGACACCGGCACGGGCGGCGATTTCAGCACGCAATCCGGCCATATCGGCATCCGGATAGCGGTTGATCTCGACAGCGGCCAGGCACTGGCTCCACTGTTGCTGCAGTGCCTCCGGTAATGTGAAAGGATTTTCCATCGCATCAAGCTTGATCATGCCGGAGCTGTCCGGTACATGGTAGGCCGACAGTGCCTTGATATCGCTGCGGATCATGCGGAACCTTTCAAACGGAGTTCCAGGGTCAGCGCATGCGCCTGCAGGCCTTCACGATGAGCCAGATGGGCGGCTGCAGGGCCGATTTTTTCAACCGCCGCACGCGTGGCACGGATCAGGCTGCTGCGTTTCTGGAAATCATATACGCCCAGCGGGCTGGAAAAACGCGCCGTGCGGTTGGTCGGCAGCACATGATTCGGCCCGGCGATATAATCACCCAGTGCTTCGGGTACAAAGTGACCGATGAAAATGGCACCGGCATGTTTGATGGACGGCAACATGGCATTCGGATTTTCCAGTGCCAGCTCCAGATGTTCCGGTGCAATGATATTCACCACATCGGCCGCGTCATTCCAGTCAGCCACATGGATCAGCGCTCCGTGCGTTTCCACCGATACGCGTGCAATTTCAGCCCGGGGCAACACCGCCAGATGCGCCTCAATCGCCGCAGCAACCTGATTCAGCAAATGTTTGTCGATAGAAATCAGAATGCTCTGGGCCGCCTCATCATGCTCGGCCTGTGACAGAAAATCCGCTGCAATCCAGCTCGGATTGCCGCCATCGGCCACCACCACGATTTCGGACGGGCCGGCAATCATATCAATACCGCAGGTGCCGAACACCTGCCGCTTGGCAGCAGCCACGAATTTGTTGCCGGGGCCGACAATTTTATCCACCGCCGGAATGGTTTCGGTACCATAGGCCAGTGCCGCCACCGCCTGCGCCCCGCCGACCGCAAAACCGCGCTGCACACCGGACACATGCGCAGCAGCCAGCACCAGTTCATTGATTTCGCCGCCCGGCGTCGGCACCACCATGACAATTTCTTCCACCCCGGCCACGTGGGCAGGCACCGCATTCATCAATACGGAAGAAGGATAGGCAGCCTTGCCGCCCGGCACGTACAAACCAACCCGATCCAGCGGCGTAATGCGCTGACCCAGTGTCATGCCGATGGCATCGGTATATTCCCAGTCGTCCTGTTTCTGATGCTCGTGATAAGCACGAATGCGATCAGTCGCCAGCTGCAGGGATTCGCGATCCATGTCGGAGACATTATTCCACGCTTCCAGCATGCGTTCAGGCGTAATTTCAATGGAATCACCGGTACAGGCCCAGCCATCAAACCGTTCGGTATATTCGCACAGGGCGGCATTACCGCGCTGCTTCACATCGGCCAGAATACCTGCCACCAGCCCCTGCACATCATCACCGGTATCCGCCTCGCGTGATAACAGTGCATCGAGTTGTTCCGAAAAATCGTTCTGCTGTGAATCCAGTCGTAGAATCTTGCTCATATTTCGTTCCTTATATGCTTTCAACTGCCTGACGCAGGCGTTCGATGATCGGCTGAATCTGCTGCCTGCGGGTCGCAAAACTGGCCGGATTGGCAATCAGACGGCTGGAAATATCATACAGCGTGGTCTCTTCAATCAGGCCGTTGGCACGCAATGTGCCGCCGGTTTCCACCAGATCGACAATGCGCTCGGCCATTCCGACCAGCGGTGCCAGTTCCATCGAGCCGTAGAGATGAATAATCTCGGCCTGCACACCCTGTGACAGAAAATATTCAGTGGCCAGATGATCGTATTTGGTGGCCACCCGAATGCGGCTGCCCCGCTCGGGAGGGCCGGCATTGACCAGAGCCTTCGGCCCGCACACGCACAAACGGCAGCGGCCGATATTCAGATCCAGCGGCTCATATACATGCGGCCGATATTCCAGCAGCGAATCGCGCCCGGCGATGCCAAGATCGGCGGCACCCTGCTCGACATAGGTACAGACGTCGGCAGCCCGGATAATCAGAAAGCGAACCTCCTGCCCGTCGGCCTCACCGCCTACCATCAGTTTGCGCGTTTTCTGTACATCCTCGGCCGGATTCAGGCCCGCAGCAGCCAGCAATGGCAATGTCTGCTCCAGAAGCCGCCCCTTGGACAGGGCAATCGTTAACGGTTTTGTTTTATGGCCGCGTTCAGGCATTCAGCTGTGCTCCCTTCATCCAGTTCTCACTGACACTGTGTCGTTCAATACGGGCGCCAAGCTTACCCAGTTTTTCTTCAATACGCTCATAACCGCGATCAATATGATAAACACGCGATACTGTTGTTTCACCTTCGGCCGCAAGACCTGCCAGCACCAGCGACGCCGAGGCGCGCAAATCCGTTGCCATGACCGGCGCACCGGAAATACGATCACAGCCATGTATCACCGCCGTGTTGCCATCCAGACTGATATCCGCGCCCATTCGGGCCAGCTCCTGCACATGCATAAAGCGGTTCTCAAAAATGGTTTCGCGAACCACACTGGTGCCTTCAGCCAGCGTCATCATGGCCATGAACTGGGCCTGCAGGTCAGTCGGGAAGCCCGGATGCGGCAAGGTATGAATATCTACCGCCTGCAATCGTCCCTGCGCCTTGCAACGCACAAAATTCGCACCGCATTCCACCAGTGCGCCGGCATCTTTCACTTTGGCCAGAAATGCTTCGAGCGCACCCGGATCCACATCAGTCACAGTCACATCACCGCCGGTCATCAGGCCGGC
>JBHHTY010000040.1:0-13722 GCA_046753565.1 Mariprofundus sp. | reverse complement strand
AAACCGGAGGCCAAAGCCAAACCGGAGGCCGATACCACGGCTCCGCAAATAAAATTGAAAGGGGGCAGTTCGGTACAGCTTGATGCCGGAGAAATATATGTGGAGCCCGGAGCCAGTGCCTGGGATAACAGGGATGGGAATATTACCCGGCGTATTCGTATTTCCGGAAAAGTGGATACATCACGTACCGGGACATATATGATCAAATACAGCGTCAGGGATAAAGCTGGCAATTCGGCGCATGCTTCCAGATTTGTGACAGTTGTTTCGGTTCCCGACACAACATCTCCTGTGATTACATTGAATGGTGATAGCTCGGTAACTGTCATAGAAGACGGGAACTATATTGATGCCGGTGCGAAGGCCGTGGATGATGTGGATGGTGATGTTTCGGCGGATATTCAGAGGACGGGTCTGGTCAATATGGCCAGGACGGGGAGTTACACCCTGAAATATGATGTGAGCGATGCGGCCGGAAATGCTGCTGTCACTAAAGTGAGAATTGTGAAGGTGGTTGACCGTGGTGACCCCGAGGCTGGCAGGCAGGTTGCTATGAAAAAATGTAAGACCTGTCACAACCTTGACTCGGCCAAAAATAAATTTGGCCCCGGCTTGAAAGGTATATTTAATCAGAAGGCTGGTCGTGTGGCGGGTTACAAGTATAGCAGTACTTTAGGTGTCGGCAGCTGGAAATGGGATAAAGCCAGCCTGAGGGTTTGGTTGAGCCAGAGGAGCAGAGATGCAGTCAAACAGCTTTCAGGTGATCCGGACGCTTTTACCAAAATGAAATTCAAGGGTGTCTCAGGCTCCGATCTGGATAACCTTATCACGTTTCTTAAAGGCAACTGATTTTTGTGTTCTCTTGTCCCTACAGTGGTTTGGAAACCGGGTAAGAACCCAGCACCTTGATAAAGCCGCCGGGTTTGGACTGAATTTCGGCGATAGCGTCTGCCAAACGGCTATCATCCCGGTGCCCCTGAACATCGGCGAAAAAGACATATTCCCACAGTTTTTTCTTCGATGGGCGGGATTCGATGCGGGTCAGTCCGATATGGCGTCCGGCAAAAGAGGCAATCAGTTTATGCAAAGCTCCCGGCTCATCCTTGATCGACATGACAAGGGAGGTTTTATCTTCACCTGAAGCTGGCGAATCATGTTGTCCGATGACAAAAAAGCGGGTCGTATTATCGTGAAAATCTTCAATATTGCGTTTGACCAGCGGCATGTCCGACTGATCGACAATTGAATACGGCCCGATCACCGCACATGTTTTCCAGTTCAGTGCGCCATTGTCTGCATCTTTTGCTTCACCGACAATCTGGGCGGCACGAATGGTTGAGGATGCTTCCATCAGCTGAGCATCGGGCAAATGCGTGTTCAGCCAGTTGCGGCATTGCCCCAGCGGTTGCGGATGCGAGATCACCACATCGATATCATCAAGGGTTTCCGCATAGGTAAACAGGTGATGGTGAATGGACAGTTGTATTTCAGCACAGATAAAAACATCACGTTCCATATCAGCGAACAGATCCAGTGTTGGTGTGACTGCACCTTCAAATGCATTTTCCACCGGTACCACACCATAGGTGGCACGGCCCGATTCCACTTCATCAAATACCATTTCCAGTGAAGCACATGCCAGATATTGGGGGGTTGCACCGAACTGGCGGGTAGCTGCTGTATGGCTGAAAGTGCCTTCAGGGCCGAGGTAGGCAACTGTCATCGGGTGTTCCAGCGCCAGACAGGCACCAATAATTTCACGATAGATGCCGTGAATAGCTTCATCGGGAATTTTGGTCTGGTGTTCATTGTCGGCCGCTTCGGCGTTGCGTGCCAGCATGCGCCGAATAATCGATGCTTCACGGCTGGGGACATAAAACGGCGCATTGCCCCGATCCTGTTTGTGTTCACCGACCTGTGATGCCAGCTGAGCACGTTTGCGGATCAATTCCAGCAATTCGTCATCGACGGCATCAATAGCAGACCGGAGTTTGTTTAGTTTCTCTTCCAGATCACCCATGCCAGCACACTATCAGCAGCATGTTAGTCAATCCAATGCCCGTATCAAGCCCGTAGGGAATGCAAGCGTTTACATTATTTTGCTGAATCGGTGACAGATTCAAAAATTTCCAGTTTTGTCGGCGCAATGAACCACTCTTTCGGAGTCTGTCCGGCTTTCATGTGGGTTTTTCGAAAGGATTCGGATGTTGTCCATGCTTCAAAGGCTTGACGGGATTCCCATAAAGTCATGACGATATGTTGATTTGATGTGTTTTCCTGCGGCCTGAGCACGGCATTGCGGATAAAACCGGGCTCCTTGTCTACCAGTCCGGCACGCTGTTTGAAGCGAGCCTCGAAATCTTGCCAGTGATCAGGGGCAATGGTAAAACGGTTCATGGTAACAAACATGGTAGCTCCTTGCTGGCGGGGTCAGTCGCCGGATTCGGTATGAAAAGAATTCTGCAATATCCATTCGCCAATATCGCGGTAAACAGGCATCGGGTCAAAGGTGATTCTCGGGCGGAACGGATTAAACCAGAAATTCCTGCCAATCAGTTCAAAATGATCGCAGGGCAGGGTGGCGATGTGTTCCCCCCAGGTGGCCGAGCGAACGGAGACCTGTGAATCATTATCTCCTTCGGTCGCCTGTATGACACGACCATAGCTTCGTACAATCCATGGCTGTTCTTCAACGGGCCGGGCAGCGGTGTAACTGCGGTAGACTACCCTCGGGTGATTTGGTGTCTGTTGGTTAAATGTTGCTGTTTTTGCTGTTGTCAGGTCGCGTACACCGGCAAAAACTCTGAACGGCGAAAGTTTTCCGCAAACATGATTCGCTGCTACGGAGCCGTGATGCGGTGTGGCAAGCGTGGTCAGGCTTAGTATGTGCCCGGCTCCGTCCAAACCACTGATCCAGCGGCGGGCATCCAGTCCGCCCATGGAGTGGGCAATCAAATGCATGGGGCCGGATTCAGTATCGAGCTGTAGTGCCAGCGATGTGGAGCGCTGCGCAATATTTCCTGACCATGGCAGGGAGGGGCTAATCACACGCATTCCCATGCTTTCGTACAGTTGCCGAACGCCCCGGAAATATTCAAGCCATAGCAGTTTTCGAAACCCGAACAGCCCATGGAGAAGGACAACCGTGGGCTGCAATGGCATGGCTATTTACGGGAATGAATATGCAGCAGTGAAAGCTGGGGTGAGCGCTGTTTTTCGACAGGGACAGGATAGTCGCCGGAGAAACATGCGTCGCAATGTTGCCCGCGCGGTTTGCCGACAGCTCTGTACATGCCGCCGAAGCTGACAAAGGCCAGTGAATCAGCGCCAATAGCTTTGCGCATGGCTTCCAGGTCCATTTTGTTGGCCATCAATTCATCTGCATTGGGCGTATCGACACCGTAGAAGCAGGAGTGCCTGGTCGGCGGGCTGGAAATACGCATGTGAATCTCTTTGGCACCTGCCGCGCGTACCATTTCGACAATTTTCCGGCTGGTGGTGCCGCGCACGATGGAGTCATCCACCAGTACCACGCGTTTACCCTCAATCAGTTCACGGTTCGGATTCAATTTCAATTTAACGCCGAAATTTCTGATGGATTGCTGCGGTTCAATAAAGGTGCGGCCGACATAGTGGTTGCGAATCAGGCCCATCTGAAACGGAATACCGGATGCTTCGGCAAAACCCATGGCCGGCGGTACGCCGGAATCGGGGACGGGTATGACAAGGTCGGCTTCGGCCGGAGATTCTTTGGCCAGTTCATAACCGATCTGATAGCGGGCCTGATATACATTGACACCTTCCAGTGTTGAATCCGGACGGGCAAAATAGACGTATTCAAAGACACAGAATTTGGGTTCTGTTGACTGGAACGGGTGCAGGCTTTCCAGACCGTTTTCATCAATTACGATCATTTCACCCGGCTCCACATCGCGCACATAGGTGGCACCGACCAGATCAAAGGCGCAGGTCTCTGATGCCAGCACCCATGAGTCATCCAGTTTGCCGAGCACAAGCGGGCGAATGCCGTGGCGATCACGCATGCCAACCAGTCTTTTTTCGGCCAGAACCAGCAGGGAAAATCCACCGGCCAGTTGACTGACAGCACCGGCGAGTCTCTCTTTCATGCTGCTTGCAGGACTTCTGGCAACCAGATGAATCAATACTTCAGTATCGGATGTGGACTGGAAAATAGAGCCTTTTTTCTCCAGTTGCGAACGCAGTTCCGGTGCGTTGACGATGTTTCCGTTGTGACACACGGCAATGCCGCCATGGGCATATTCGTAGGAAAAGGGCTGGCAGTTGCGCAGGCCTGATTCTCCCGATGTAGAATAGCGCACGTGGCCGATGCTGTGCTGCCCCGGGAGTGCCTTGATATCCGATTTTTGAAAAATATCCGCCACAAGCCCCATGCCGCGATGGGAATAAAACCTGAGTCCGTCAGTGCTGACGATGCCGGCTGATTCCTGGCCGCGATGTTGCTGGGCATAAAGACCGAGATAAGTCAGGTTGGCTGCCTCGGGGTGATTGAATACGCCGAAGACACCGCATTCATCATGGAAGTGATCATAGCTGTCGGGAACAGTCATATCGATCTCATCTCCTGTTGGTTTCGAAAATGGATTTTATCGCTTCTTTGTCCTGGGTCGGAATAATATTCTGCATGCTCACATTGCTGTTCTGCGACAAAGCGTGTCTGGCATCGCCCTGTCTGGAAAACGGGTAGCCCTGCGGGATTGCACTGCCGAGCAAATCGCCGAGCTCAATCGCATAGGGTGTAAGCAGGCTTTTTTTCAGCCAGGGCTGGGTGGGGCTGGTGTAGGATGTGTATACCAAGAAACAGAGGGAGATCAGCAACATACCGCGTGCGGCACCGAAAAGCATGCCGAGGGTGCGATCGGTTGCAGTCAGTGCTGCGATATCCACCAGACGTCGTATAATTGCACCGATCAGTCCCGTCACAATCATGATGGCCACGAATACGAGGATGAAACCGGCGATATCAGCCACGGTGGCATTGGATATCCACGGACTGAGAAAATCGCCTGTACGGCCGGATAAACGGCTGGCGACCAGAAAGGCTGCGACCAGTCCGATCAGCGAAACCACCTCGCGCACAAAGCCTCGCCACAACGATAGCACCATGGACAAGCCGACAATGGTAATCAGAATATAATCAACAAAATTCAAGTCAGCCCTCAATCCAGTTCAAAATAAAAACTCAGGTCAATAACTTCTGTGCTGCTTCAGATAAATGCCTGATCGCTGTCAGGGCAAGCGATGCTTTTGTCTGGCCGCGCATGTTAGCAACGATATCGGCCTTCTGCACCCTCTCATGATTTTCCGCTGGCAGCAGCAGTTTTCCAAAGCCCAGATTGGCAACTTCCCTGGCTCTGGCTTCCGGCTGGCCGACTGGGCGCACTTCGCCAGTTAGCCCAACTTCTCCGAATATGGCGATATCTTCATCGATGGCCTTGTTTTGATAGGCTGAAATCATGGCCAGCAAGACAGCCAGATCGGCAGCCGGCTCGCTGACACGGGCGCCGCCGGCAATATTGATATAAACATCGTGTTGGGATAACGGCAATCCGATGCGGCGTTCCAGAATAGCGGTCAACATGGCGACACGGCCTGTGTCCACACCGATAGCTGAACGTTTCGGTGTGGCATAAACGGTAGGCGCAATCAGTGCCTGCACTTCGACCAGCAGGGGACGTGTACCTTCCATGCAGGCCAGTACCACAGAACCGGGCGTATCTCTGGACCGCTCGGCCAGAAACAGGCGTGAAGCATCACGAATGCCGATCAGTCCGGCATCGGTCATTTCAAATACGCCGATTTCACCGGCCGGACCGAAACGGTTTTTTACGGCGCGCAGAATACGGTGGGCATGGCCGCGATCGCCCTCGAAGTAGATGACTGCATCAACCATGTGCTCGAGTACGCGCGGGCCGGCCAGAGCCCCCTCCTTGGTGACATGGCCAACCAGAATCAGGGCATGACCATGTTGCTTGGCGTTCTGAATCAGATTGGCAGAGCAATCACGCACTTGAGAAACCGTGCCCGGAGCGCTGGTCAGGCGATTGCTAACGGTGGTTTGAATGGAATCCACAATCACGGCCGAGGGCCTGACTTTATCAATGGTGGTCAGCATGGATTCCAGTTCACAGGCAGAGACAAGTAATAAATTCGGGTGCAGGGCACCGATGCGTTCACCGCGCAAATGCACCTGCTGTACGGATTCTTCGCCGGTAATATAGAGTACGGGGGCCGGTTTTTTTTCTGTGACCGTTTGATTTGCAGTTTGTTCTCCGGCTGCAAGTCTGGCTGCAGCCTGCAACAGTACGGTGGATTTTCCGATGCCGGGATCGCCACCGATCAATACGGCGGAGCCGGGTACCAGCCCGCCACCCAATACCCTGTCCAGTTCATCAATACGGGTGGAACGTCGCGGACTGTCTTCGAGGTGAATGTCCGTGATCGAAGAGGTTGTCAGTACTTTCCCCTTGCCGGGTGCTCGGGCGGAGACTTGTTCCATGACCTGTTCGGAAATGGAGTTCCAGTCGCCGCAGTCCGGGCATTGGCCCATCCATTTGCGATGTTCGGCACCGCAGCTCTGGCAGACAAAAAGTGATTTAGCCATGCCGGCAATCCGGCCTCTTGAGATGTCCGGAAAATTTCAGTCCGGAACGTGAATATATATATTCGTGTAACAACATTTGATCCACCACCCTATATCGGGACTCATACGTATTCGGGCCAGTGTAGCCGGAAAAAAAATCCGCTCCATCAGAAAATCAAACGATAGCCAATAACTTTTGCTTTTGCTGATGTCTACCGACAGAATTATCCTGTGACCATTTGTGATGATGGCCCGGTGCAACCTGACAGGGCAGCGGATTTGCGCTTTCAACTCGACTTTGAGATGCAGATTCCGTACTCTGCGCGGCGTTGAAATGTGAGGTGATCGTAGCATGGCGGATTCGGTGACTAGGGCGATATTGGCATTGGTGGATGGAACGGTTTTCCATGGTGAAGCCATTGGTGCTGTGGGTAACACAGTCGGTGAGGTTTGCTTTAACACATCGATGACCGGTTATCAGGAAATTCTCACTGACCCTTCCTACACCGATCAGATTATTACATTCACCTATCCGCATATCGGTAATGTCGGCATCAATCAGGATGATATGGAGTCCGACTCAATTGCAGTGCGTGGCTGTATTGTACGCGCGCCGGCCCGTCTGACTTCGAATTATCGGGCTGAAGGTGATTTGAATACATGGCTGGCTGATCAGGGTGTGGTCGGTATTGCCGGAATTGATACCAGAGCACTGGTTCGAAATCTGCGTGATAACGGTGCCCAGAATGGTGTTATTGCCTCTGATGGCATGTCTGAATCCGATGCCGTGGCCATAGCTCGGGAATGGGCCGGGCTGGACGGCCGCGATCTGGTCGGGCAGGTGAGCTGTGAGTCTCAGTGGGAATGGCGGCAGGGCAGTTATGATCTCGATGAGACTGCCTATTGCTCTCCCGAAGCCGTAAAACATGTTGTGGCTTTTGATTTTGGCTGCAAACGCAATATTTTCCGCAAATTGGCGGATCGTGGTTTGAAGGTCACCGTGGTTCCCGCATCGACTTCGGCAGCAGATGTGCTGGCCATGAATCCGGACGGTATTTTCCTTTCCAACGGGCCGGGTGATCCGTCCGCCGTCAGCTATGCAGTTGATACCATTCGGGAGTTGCTCGATGTGGATACACCGATCTTCGGTATTTGTATGGGGCATCAGCTTCTTTCACAGGCTTTGGGGCTGTCCACCTTTAAACTCAAGTTCGGTCATCGTGGCGGCAACCATCCGGTCAAGGATGAAACAACAGGTAAAATAGAGATCACCAGCCAGAATCATGGTTTTGCCGTTGCTGATGATCACATTCCTGAGCATGTTGAGGTCACACATCGTTCATTGTTTGACGGCACCATTGAAGGCCTGAAGGTAAAAGGGAAACCGATTTTTTCTGTGCAGTATCACCCCGAAGCCAGTCCTGGTCCGCAGGATGCCGATTATTTGTTCGATCGTTTTGCCGGGCTGATCAACGGTTGATTTTTTTACTCTGAAAAGGGTTGTTTTCAGGTTATTTCTGCAAAATATCCGTACTATTTCTGTGTTGCAATGAAAGGCTGGAGACTGTCTCCGTATAATTCCTGAAAGCGGTTTTCGGGTATGAGTACCGGCATGATGACGCCTGTGATATTGAGCTTTTTCCACAGGGCTTCGGCTGCCGGTTTGTCGGTCGGCGGGAATGTGTAGCGTTTAACGGGAATCGGAACCGTTCGTTTCTGGTAGCGATATTTTCTTCCTGTACTGTCCAGTTGTTTCTGTGTGCTTTCGGCATATTTTACCTGATAAAACCGACCCAGTCCGACCATGAAAGTGCCTGCAGCGGCTTTCATGACCGAGCTTTCAATGCCGTGCTTCTGCCAGAAGCTGGCCGCTGCCCGTGCCTGCTCTCTGCTGTGGAATAACTCCGCATCATCAAAGGCGTGCATGGTCAGGTCTTCCCGGCGTTGAATAATCAGTGGTTTAAGCTGCATGGCAGCAAGACGTTTTTCCAGGGCGTTTATACCTTCTTTGGATATGACACGCCGGGTGACAACCCGCCATAACGATTGCTGATGTGCTGATTGCGATTGTGCCAAAGTTTCAGGCCGGTGTTCAGATATTCCGTCCTGTCTGGCTGTTGCAGCCGGGTGGAAGGGAAGACTTGCCCGTGCGACGGGTGGGGCAGGAGCGGGTAGGGGGGGCTGCCAGGACAGCCATGTGAGCCCAGCCAGTACCGCAGTTAGAATCAGGCGCCAGAAGATGCCCATATTATTGTAATGTTTGTACGATTATTTTTTCCACGGCGAAACACTACACCCGATCAGCTATTTTTTAATATTGCAATTCTGTCAGGAAACCGGTGGATGAAATCCGGACGGATTTATGCTTGAGTGCCTGCATGAATATTGACGCCATTATACAGGGAATCAGCATCTGGGCGTTGCCCGTGCTGTTTGCTATTGTGCTGCATGAAGTGGCCCATGGCCGGGTGGCGGACATGCTGGGAGATAATACCGCCCGATTCATGGGGCGCTTGACGCTGAATCCGTTGAAACATATTGACCCTGTTGGCACGATATTGATTCCTGTGGTGTTGCTGGTTGCAGGATCCCCTTTCCTGTTCGGATATGCCAAGCCGGTGCCGATTGATTTCCGAAAACTCAGAAATCCCAAACGCGATATGATCTGGGTGGCTCTGGCCGGACCGGCAACCAATCTTCTGCTGGCCCTTGTTTCTGCACTTGTGCTTGCCATGGCGGTGCATATGCCTGTGTCGGCCGAGTGGATTGCCAAGCCATTGGCCTTGATGTGCCAGGCTTCGATTATCATCAATGTTGTGCTTTGTATTTTCAATCTTTTGCCATTGCCGCCGCTGGACGGGGGGCGCGTTGCAGTCGGCCTGTTGCCGGGCCCGATGGCCTATCAGCTTTCCCGTATCGAGCCGTTCGGGTTTCTGATTATTATTCTGTTGTTGGTGTCAGGTGTTTTGCAGGCTGTCATCGGCCCATTGGTCATGGGTAGTGCAGAAACCCTGATGAATTTCGCCTTGCCGCCATTATTGTGATCAGTGTTCCGAAGCTTGCTATTCAACGGCGATTTCGCTAGAAAGCGCGCCCGCTCGGAAGGGCGAATACGCACACCGTCTGATCCATTGTGCCCGTTTGTGTAAATGCGCCGGGTGATTGGCGGTGGAGGAATAAACAATCGGAGGACTTGAATGTCTCAATTTACAATGAAGCAATTGCTTGAAGCCGGTGTTCACTTTGGTCACCAGACTCGTCGCTGGAACCCGAAAATGGCCCCGTATATTTTCGGTAAACGGAACGGTATCCATATTATCGATCTGCAGAAAACACTGCGCATGGCCAATGAATCTTACTCATTCATGCAGGAACTGGCAGCAGCCGGCGGTCGTGTACTGTATGTAGGTACCAAACGTCAGGCTCGTGATGCGGTGAAAGAAGAGTCTTCCCGTGCCGGTCATTTTTATGTCAATCATCGCTGGCTGGGCGGCACCCTGACCAATTTTGCTACGGTTCAGCAGTCTGTTCGCAAGATGAAAGATTTGCAGCGCCAGAAAGAAGAAGGTGTATTCGAGCTATTGACCAAGAAGGAAGCGCTGCAATTGCAACGTCAGCTGGACAAGCTGGAGCGTTCATTGGGCGGCATCAAGGAAATGAACGATTTGCCTGACTGCCTGTTTGTGGTTGATGTGCGCAAGGAAGAACTGGCCGTGAAAGAGGCTCAGAAACTGGGGATTCCGGTTGTGGCCGTAGTGGACAGTAACTGTGACCCATCAGGGATTGATTATATTATTCCGGGTAATGATGATGCGATCCGTGCGGTTCGCCTGTTCTGCAGCAAGATTGCGGATGCATTGCTTGAGGGTGCAGAAGCATGGCAGCTTGAAAATGCTGAAGACGGAGCCGACCTGGTTGAAGCCATGGCTGTCGACGTTGATGAAGCAGAAGCTGCATAAGAACATTACATATAAAGACGACGGAGACGAATGAAAATGGCAATTACTGCTGCAGATGTAAAAAAACTGCGTGAAATGAGTGGCGCGGGTATGATGGACTGCAAGAAAGCACTGGGTGAAACCGGTGGTGATATCGACGCTGCAGTCGACTTTCTGCGTAAGAAGGGTCTGTCCGCAGCCTCCAAGAAGGCTGGCCGTGTGGCGGCTGAAGGCTTGGTGGTTTCTGTATCGGAAGGTAATGTTGGCGTGGTGCTGGAAGTGAACTCCGAAACCGACTTTGTCAGCAAGAATGATCAGTTTGTAAGCTTTGTGAATGCGATAGCAGCATTGATCATCAAAGAGAATCCTGTCGATGTGGAAGCACTGAAAGTGCTTTCTTTTGATGGCGAGCTCAGCGTTGAACAGGCGCTTTCCCAGTTGATTGCTACCATTGGCGAAAACATGAGTATTCGCCGTTTCAATCGTGCCGAAGTGGAATCCGGCGTGGTTGCATCCTATGTGCATGGCGGCGGAAAAATCGGTGTACTGCTAGGCATCGAAGGAGATGTGGATGCAGTTCTGGCACGTGGTGTGGCCATGCATGTGGCTGCAGCCAATCCGCGTTTTATTGCGCGTGAGGATGTTGATGCTGAATCGGCTGAGCGTGAACGCGCTGTATTGTCTGAGCGTGCGATTGCCAGCGGCAAGCCGGAAGCCATTGTTGACAAGATCGTTGCGGGCCAGATGAACAAGTTCTATTCCGAAGTCTGCTTGCTGGAACAGGATTTTGTCATGGATACCGACCAGAAGGTGGGTAAAGCACTGGGAGATGCCAAACCGGTAGCCATGTTCCGTTTTCAGCTCGGTGAGGGCATTGAAAAGAAAGAGGAAGATTTTGCAGCCGAAGTGGCGGCTCAGGTCAAGGCTGGCTGATCGCTGATGTCTGACGCTTCCGGAAACAGTTTGCAGCAGCGCCCGTTCAAACGGGTGCTGCTGAAGCTTTCCGGCGAAGTGTTGATGGGTGATACCGCATTCGGTATCGATACGGAAACAATCAACCGTCTGGCTTCCGAACTGATTGAGGTGCAGCAGTCCGGTGTTGAACTGGCTGTTGTCATTGGTGGCGGCAATATTTTCCGGGGCATGAGCGGCATGGCTTCGGGCATGGATCGTACCAGTGCCGATTACATGGGTATGCTGGCAACCGTGATGAATGCAATTGCCCTGCAGGATGCCATTGAACGCCAGGGTGCAACCGTTCGTGTGATTTCCGCCCTGTATATCAAGGAAGTGGCCGAGCCGTATATTCGTCGCAGAGCTGTGCGGCACCTGGAAAAGGGGCGCATTCTTATTTTCGGGGCCGGCACCGGCAATCCCTATTTTACTACCGATACTGCGGCAAGTTTGCGGGCTATGGAAATTCAGGCCGATGCAGTGCTCAAGGGAACCAAGGTGGATGGTGTTTATACGGCCGATCCGGCCAAGGATTCTAGTGCAACAAAATATGATACCCTGACATTTACCGAAGCACTGACTCAGCGCCTTGCTGTGATGGATGCGACAGCGATGTCATTGTGTCGGGATAATCATATGCCAATCGTTGTGTTTGATGTGACGACACCGGGTGAAATGCTCAGGGCTGTATCAGGCGAAGCTGTCGGCACACTGGTTCAGGAGGGGTAAACATGAGCAGCGAAATGGAAAGCAGAATGCAAAAGTCCATTACAGCATTGAAGTCGGAGCTGGCTACGATCCGAACAGGACGGGCCAATGCTGCGTTGCTGGATCATGTGACGGTTCCGTACTATGGCTCTGAAGTGCCGGTATCGCAGGTGGGCAGTATTTCTGTTCCGGAGCCGCGCATGCTGATGATTGCACCGTGGGAAAAAACCATTCTGGGCGATCTTGAGAAAGCGATTCTGAAATCCGATCTGGGTCTGAATCCGACCAGTGACGGTGAAGTGATCCGTATTGTGCTGCCTGAGTTGACCGAGGATCGCCGCAAGGATCTGGTGAAACAGGTGAAGGCAGTCGGTGAAAAGGCCAAGGTGTCCATTCGTAATATCCGGCGCGATGCCAATGATGTTGTCAAAAAGCAGGTGAAGGATGAGGGTCTGTCCGAAGATGAGAGCAAGCGCCTGCAGGATGGTATCCAGAAGGTTACCGATCGTTTCGTAGCCGAGATTGATCAGATTGTTGAGCACAAAGAAAAAGATATCCTGACGGTTTGATGGCTGCATCCGCATCGGAGGTTGACTCCGCTCTGCCAATACATGTGGGTATTATCATGGACGGCAATGGCCGTTGGGCCAGAGCCAGGGGCAAGAAGCGTCTTGCCGGGCATAAACAGGGCGCCGAAGTGGCGCGCAATGTTGTGCGCTGGGCAAAGGAACTCGGCATCAGGCAAATCTCGCTGTATGCATTTTCAACAGAAAACTGGGAACGGCCAAGGCTGGAAGTACGCGGATTGATGAGTCTGCTGTCTGTCCTGTTGCCAAAAACCCTGCCCGAAATGATGCAGAATGACGTTCGCTTTCGTATTCTGGGTGATATTTCACCGTTGCCGGATAATGCACGCAAGGCAGTTGAGCGGGCATGTAAAAATACTGCAGAGAATACCGGCATTGATCTGATTCTGTGTCTGAATTATGGTGGCCAGCAGGAGATTGTCGCGGCAGTGAAGAAGACGCTGCTATGGGCTCAGGGCCAATCTGATCACCGGCAGGCTCTGGCCGGATTGAGTCCCGAACAGTTCCGCAGTCTGATGTGGCGTCATGATGTGGCACCGTTGGATTTGTTGATCCGAACCGGTGGAGAGATGCGTATATCCAACTTTCATTTGTGGGATGCTGCTTATGCCGAGCTCTATTTCTCCGACGTATTCTGGCCGGATTTCAGCAAGCAAGACTTGCAGGATGCACTGGATGAATATGCATCCCGAGAACGCCGTTACGGGTTGACCAGTGAACAGGTGAAATCATGAGTGAATTGGGTAAGCGCATTATGACAGCTGTGCTGCTGCTGGTCGTGGTATATGGCTGGTATGCCCATTTGTTATCACCGTGGTTTGAGCTTGGACTGGCGCTGCTGGGGCTGGTGGCTACCTGCGAACTGGTGCTGCTTACCAAATTGCGGCAGCCGGTATGGTATATGTTGACGGCG
>JBHHTY010000039.1:0-14223 GCA_046753565.1 Mariprofundus sp. | reverse complement strand
GCTGATGATGAAGATCGCGAGAATGAAGGTGATCTGGTGATGGCGGCAGAGTGGGTGACACCGGAAGCCATCAATTTTATGGCCACGCATGGGCGGGGCCTGATTTGCCTGGCCATGACACAGGAACACACCGACCAGCTGGACTTGCCATTGATGGTGGCCAATACCAATTCCAAGTTCAAGACCAATTTCACCATTTCCATTGAAGCCGCTGAAGGTGTGACCACCGGTATTTCAGCCTATGATCGGGCACATACGATACGCACGGCGATTCAGGCCGATGTAAAACCGTCGGATATCCATACACCGGGTCATGTGTTTCCGCTGGTCGGTCGTGAGGGCGGTTTGTTGGTTCGGGCCGGGCATACCGAAGCCAGTATTGACCTGGCGCGAATGGCAGGTCTGAAACCGGCCGGCGTGATCTGCGAGATCATGAATGAAGATGGCACCATGGCGCGCATGCCGGAATTGAAAGTGTTTGCCAAAAAGCATGGGTTGAAGGTGGGCAGTATTGCCGATGTGATTCGCCATCGCCTGCAACATGATTCGCTGGTCAAACGTGAAGTGGAAGTGCGCATGCCGACCGAATTCGGTGAATTTCGTTTGATTGGATACACCAATGCGGTGGATCAGGCCGAACATGTGGCGCTTGTGATGGGCGAGCCGGTTGCCGAACGCCCGTGTCTGGTGCGGGTGCATTCAGAATGTTTAACCGGTGATGTGTTCACTTCTCGGCGCTGCGATTGCGGGTCGCAATTGCATGCCGCCATGCGACAGGTTTCCGAGGCGAGCGAAGGGGTGATTCTGTATCTGCGCCAGGAAGGCCGTGGCATCGGGCTGCTCAATAAATTAAAGGCCTATAATTTGCAGGATGCCGGACACGATACGGTGGAAGCCAACAAAAAACTGGGTTTCAAGGCCGATTTGCGGGATTATGGTATCGGCGCGCAGATTCTGCGTGATCTGGGCCTGCGCCGTTTGAAGTTGCTGACCAACAACCCCAAGAAAATTATTGCCCTGGACGGTTACGGTCTGGAAGTGAGCGAACGCGTACAGCTGCAGGTCGGGGCGCATGAAGATAATATTGCCTATCTGACGGCCAAACGGGATAAAATGGGCCATATGCTGTCCATGGCAGTGGATCAGTTGAAAAAAGAGGATCAGTCATGAGTCTGGATGCACCATATTTGTCCGGCAGCGTCGATGCATCAGGTTTGACTGTCGGCATTGTTGTCAGTCGTTTCAATACCGATATCACCGAAGCCCTGCTGACCGGAGCTGTTTCCGCCCTGAAAGAACATGGCAGCAGGGATGAGGATATCACCATTATGCATGTGCCCGGTGCATTCGAGATTGGCACCATTGCCGCGAAAATGGTCAGTACAGAGCGATTTGATGCCATTGTATGTCTGGGTTGTGTGATTCGCGGTGACACGGCGCATTTCGATTATGTCTGCCAGGGCGCCATGGATGCCATTGGAAAAGTGGCCCAGCGCGGCGATGTCGGTGTCGGCAACGGCGTGCTGACGCTGGATACGCATGAACAGGCGCTGGAACGGGTGGGCGGCGCCCACGGCCATAAAGGCGAAGAGGCTGCATTGACTGCGATTGAAGTGGCTCGGCAGCTTCAGGTGCTTGATCAGCAAACTCTGGAGGTTTAATGGCGAACCGTCATATGGCGCGTGAATCGGCGCTGGAAACATTATATGCATGGGGCTCTGCAGAGCAGGACGGGGGCATGATCCCCGATTTGCTGGCTTCCCGTTTGCAGCATGAAGATCGTGAAGATCAGGATGAAAATTATCTGCGCGAAGCCGTGTATGGCGTGACAGATCATGTGGATGAGCTGGATGCAATCATCAAAACTGCCGTGCGCGGACGCAGCCTGCGTTCGGTAGCCCAGGTGGAAATCAATGTGATTCGGCTTGCTGTGTGGGAAATGCAGAATCGCCTTGAAATACCATACCGTGTGATTATCAACGAGGCACTGGAGCTGACCCGCGATTATGCCGGAGAATCGCCACGCGGTTTCATCAATGGCGTGCTGGATAATCTGGCTAAACAGCTGCGTCCCTCGGAAAAAAATAAAAAATAAGTTCAAAGGAATTTCACCGAAAAGTACGTGAAGGATGCAGAGGGAAATAAAACAAAAAAGCAGACATAATATACCTGCGTTTTATTCAATATGGTTTTACACGTTGTCTTCCTCGGCGTCCTCTGAGTCCTCTGCGGTGATAAGCTTTTGACTGTATGAACATAAATCCCGGAAACAGGCTGCCATGAAATTTGACCGTTATTATATTTCTGCTGAAATCAAAAGGAATCTGGCCGCTCTGGGCTTCAAACGACCGACCGATATTCAGTTCAAGGCCATTCCCTCCATTCTTGAGGGTGAAGATGTGCTGGCCATTGCACAGACCGGTACGGGAAAAACCGCAGCCTTTGCCATTCCGGTGATCGATAAAATCCACCGTTACAAAAGCAGCAAACGTGCTTATGGTATCAAGTGCATCGTGATGGTGCCGACGCGAGAACTGGCATTGCAGATCGGCGAGGTATTCAAAAGTATCGCCCGTCACACCAAAGTAAAAGTATTCACACTGCACGGCGGGGTGGAGCAGGATCGTCAGATTGCCAAATTGCAGGATGGTATTGATGTGCTCATTGCCACGCCGGGGCGCATGTTTGATTTGATCAACCAGCAGCATATCCGGCTCGACAGTGTTTCCACGCTGGTGCTGGATGAGGCGGATCACATGCTTGATCTCGGTTTCATTGAAGATATTCGCTATATCAAGAAAATGCTCACACGCAGGCACCAAACGTTGTTTTTCTCGGCCACCATCAATGATGAGATCAAAAAGCTGGCTTATTCCCAGGTCAAAAGTGCGGCGATACGGATTCAGGTATCCCCGAAAGACAGGATATCAAAAAATGTGTCCCATTATGTCATGTTTGTGGAAATGGATGACAAGCGATTCTTTCTGCAGCGGTTTTTGCTGGATCATCCAGAGGGCAAGGTCATCGTGTTTGTGCGCACCCGTGTGCGTGCCGAACGCGTGGTCAGGGCGCTGGAACGGGTGGGCATTGAAGCGGTGAGTATCCACGGCGATAAGGATCAGACTGAGCGCGCATATGCAATGCAGTCATTTCGTGACGGTGAACAGCGTGTGCTGGTTGCCACCGATGTCAGTGCACGCGGTATTGATGTGCCGGATATTGCCTATGTGATCAATTATGATCTGCCGGAGAAAGTGGAGAATTATGTGCACCGCGTTGGTCGTACCGGGCGGGGTGTGAATACGGGTGAAGCGGTCTCTTTCTGCAGCAGTGAAGAAAAGCCTCTGCTTGTAACGGTTCAGGAGTTTATTGGCAAACCGATCGAGGTGCTGAATGTGGATAAAAAAACCTATATCGACATTACCGCTACGCCGCAGAGTCTGGATGCGCTGGTGGCTGAACACGATGCATGGCTGAGTGGAAAGGGTAAAAGAATAAGAAAGAAAAAAAGAAAATAAAACAGGAATATATGAATGTTTGTTGAGGAATCAGTTGAAGGTATGTTAACGGCGCATGAAGCGCGGGTTCTGGGCTGCCTGATGGAAAAACAGATGACCACGCCGGATTATTACCCGCTGACCCTCAAGGCACTGACAGCGGCATGTAATCAGAAAAGCAGTCGTGTGCCGGTCATGCATTTGACAACCGGCGAGGCAGGCGGCGTGGTGAACGATCTTCGCAGCAGGGGCCTGGTGACAGCGCGTATGGATGGCCGGGCCGATCGCTTTGAACAGCATCTGTCCAGGAAACTGGGTATTTCCAGCCGAGAGAGGGCAGTGATTTGTGTGCTGATGTTGCGCGGCATGCTCACCCTGAACGAAATCCGTATCAATACAGCCCGCATGGTCACATTTGATGACGCTGAAGCATTGCAGTCCTTGCTGGATCAGATGATGAATTCCGATCAGCCCCTGCTGGTTCGCATTCCCCGAACAGCCGGTCAGCGGGAAGATCGTTATGCACAGCTATTATGCGGCACACCCGAAATTGAAGCGGCTTCAAAAACTTCCGGGAATACGGGCAGCGAAAGCTGCGATTCCGGGCTGCATCAGATGCATGAACGCATCGCACATCTGGAAAAAGATGTTGAGGAACTGAAGGCAGAAATTCGCAAGCTTCAGCAGTCGGCCGACTAAGGGGTTCGCGGGTATTTCAATCAACGGCCATGGATTCTGATCAGCTGAAAGCATTGCTGCATGCCAGGGCATCCGGGTATGGCTTCAAATTATGCCGGGTTACACGCCCGAAGGTGGAATGCCTGCACGGAGCAGCATTGCAACATTGGGTGGAAGCAGGGATGCACGCTGATATGGCCTGGATGGCGGAAGATATGCGTTTGCAGCGCCGTAAGAACCCTGAATCATTGTTGCAAGATGTGTGTTCGATTATCACCCTGGCCATGCCGTATACGCCTCCCGATTATTCGTTGCATGATGCTTGTGCGGAGAAGGCATCGGGTGTGGTCACTGCCTATGCACACGGCGATGATTATCATGATGTGATGAAAAAACGTCTGAAAGCACTGGCATCCGAGCTGGATACATTGTTCGGAAAGCATGAACAGCGCGTGTTTGTCGATACGGCACCTGTACTGGAGCATGCACTGGCAGCGTCGGCCGGGCTGGGTTGGCAGGGTAAACACTCGTTGACCATTCACCGTGATCTGGGTTCGTGGTTTTTGCTTGGGGAAATATTCACCACGCTTGCCATTAAGCCGGATACGTCGGCCTCCAATCATTGCGGGAGCTGCTCGGCCTGCATGGATATATGCCCGACCGGGGCAATCGTTGCCCCGTATGTGGTGGATGCGCGATTATGTATTTCATATCTGACCATCGAATTTGACGGTTTTATTCCACGCCATTTGCGCCCATTGATGGGTAACCGTATTTACGGTTGTGATGATTGCCAGATAGTTTGCCCGTGGAACGGGCATGCCGTTGGCAAAGCCGGCGATGAACACGGGGGTTCAATTGATCCCCTTAGGCCCCGGGGGGAGAATAAGCTGCCTGACCTTGCTAGTCTGCTGCGTCTGGATGAAGGTGGATTCCGGCAGCGTTTTCATAAATCACCTGTTCGGCGAACCCGGCGGCGCGGCTTGTTGCGTAATGTCTGTATTGCCATGGGGAATTCCGGCCATGCCGCATTTGCGGATAATTTGATGCAGGTACTGGATGACGAAGAGCCTCTGATTCGCGGCCATGCAGTCTGGGCTATCGGGCAGCTGGCTGATGACAGGAACCATCGCTATATTGCACAGTTGTTGCATGCCCGGTCTGCGCAGGAAAAAGATGAACGAGTGCTTGAAGAGATTTCTTCATCCATGCAAAATATAAGGGGAAAATATGACCACACCTAAAGCTTTTATTTTTGATCTGGATGGTACGCTGGTGGATGCGTTGCCGGATATTCAGGCCAATGCCAATCGGGCGCTGGAATCATTGGGTTATGAATTGCGTCTGAGTCTGGAAGAAACACAGCCGCATGTCGGCGGCGGCGCGCACAAGCTGGCCTCCAATGTACTGGGCCTGCCCATGGAGCACGAGGAAACCATGGCTTTGTACCATGCTTTTGCCGATATTTATGAGAAGCATCCGGCCGATTTCGGCAAGCCTTTTCCGGGTGTGATGACTGTGCTGGATACCCTCAGGGGTCAAGGTATTCCGGTTTCCTGTGTGACTGCAAAACCTGCCAAGGCACGGATCAAGGTGCTGGATGCACTGGGATTGACACCGTATCTGACACTGGCGTTGTCGCCGGAGGACGGTTTTGCCAAGAAACCGGCGCCCGACATGTTATGGCAGTGCTGCAAAGCCATGGGGGTGGAAGCATCCGAAACAGTGATGGTGGGCGATACACGCTTTGATGTTGAGGCCGGTTTCAATGCCGGTTGCCATACCGTCGCTTTCGCCGAACACGGTTATCAGGATGTACCACCGGAATATGCGGATCGCGTTGTTTCCCTGCCTGAGTTTACCGATCTGTTGAAGTTGATTGATGACTGAGGCTTCATCTGAACGTTTGTCTGCAGATCATCGTTTGAGCGGTGTTTATGGCATTCTGCCGGCCGATATTGAGACTGCCGATTTGCTGGGAAAAGCCGAGGCGGCCCTGCAAGGGGGCGTGCGTATCCTGCAGTTCCGCGATAAAAAACAGGGTTATAAACGGCAAATCAAACGAGCCAGGGCGCTGCGTTTCCTGACCCGTGATTATGATGCCCGGTTGATTGTTAATGATTCTGTGGAACTGGCCTGTGATGCAGACGCGGATGGAGTGCATTTGGGCCGCGACGATGTGCCGAATCTGATCCAGCTCAGGAACAGGGTGGAGCCTGATTTTCTGGTTGGGGTTACCTGTCGGGCGGATGCCGCGTTTGCCAGTTCGGCTCTGAAAGACGGTGCTGATTATGTTTCCTTCGGGGCGGTGTGGAAAACACATTCCAAGCCTGAAGTGCCGGAAATTGGTCTGAATCGGCTGGCCAAGGCGCGACAGATGTTTCCCGATGCCACCCTTTGCGCCATTGGCGGTATCACGGAAGAAAATATCGCGCAGGTGAAAATAGCCGGTGCGGATTGTGCTGCGGTGATTTCCGGCCTTTTTGCGGCGGATGATGTTCAGGCCAGAGCGAAAATGCTGGTGGCCCTGTGGAACGGCGCATGAGTATTTCTCGGCCGGTATGCCTGACGATCGGCGGATCGGATTCCTGCGGCGGGGCAGGGGTCCAGGCTGATCTTCGTGTTTTTGATGCGATGGGTGTCCACGGGTGTTCGGCTATCACAGCACTGACAGCCCAGAACCCGCTGGCTGTGACCCGTATCGAACCTGTTTCACTGGCCCAGCTGGATGCTGAAATCCATACCGTGTTTGATTATTATGATGTGGCTGTTGTCAAAACCGGAATGCTGGTGAAGGCTGAATACATTGCGCTGATTTCCGCATTATTATCCCGGTTGCATCGGGGGGCGCTGGTGGTTGATCCCGTGCTGGTTTCAAGTTCCGGCAAGCCGCTGCTGGATGCAGGTGCGATCGGAACGCTGACAGATGCACTGTTACCGATGGCTACGCTGATGACCCCCAATTTCGATGAGGCCGATGCCCTGTTGGGTGGGAGGGTTGATCCTTCGGCCGCAACGCTGAAGGCTATGGTCGACAGGTTCCGATGTGCTGTTTTGCTGACGGGCGGGCATGGTGAGGGTGATCTGATTACCGATCAATTATGCGACAACAATGGTGTATTGCATGACTTCGAGCATGCCAGACAGGCATGGAATCGTGATCAGAGCCATGGCACCGGTTGTCGTCTGGCTTCCGCGATCAGTGCCAATCTGGCACATGGAAAACCTTTGTCTCAGGCTGTCGGGAATGCTATCACATATTTGCAGGATTGACTCAAACAAGGGTGAATTCGTTTACCTCGTTGTTTTCATAACTTATTGAAATAGAAAAGAAAAATAGAAAAAGCTTTATTTTTCCAGCCGTAACGCTATAGTGCGCCACCGTTTTTACAGGCTGGGTGTCACCCTGAGCCTGTTTTCTTTACTGGAGGTTTAGATGGTTAAATTATATTCCGATCCGCATTGTCCGAATTCGCATCGCACCCGCATTGTGCTGGCTGAAAAGGAGTTGCCGGTCGAAACAACCGAACTGGAAGCTGAGAACCTCCCGGCTGATTTTCTCAAGATCAACCCATACGGGAAACTGCCCACAGTGATCGATCGGGATATTGTGTTTTTCGAATCTGCAGTGGTGAATGAATATCTGGATGAACGTTATCCGCATCCTCCTTTGAAGCCGGGTTCACCGGCCGAACGTGCCCAGATGCGTCTGGCCGTGCTGCAGCTGGAGCGCGAATTGTATCCGCTGTATCTTGATACCCAGAACAGCCGCAAGAAAAAAGAGGCTGTAGGAAAAATTAAAGTGTATCTCGGCTCGCTGGATTCATATCTGGGCAGGCAGAAGTATTTTATCGGTGAGCAGTATACGCTGGCCGATGTAACCCTGATGCCCATCCTGTGGCGTCTGGAGTCCATTGGCGTGGATGCTTCCAGCTGGATGAATCTTGAGGATTATATGGATCGTTTGTTTGAACGCCCGGCTTTCGAGCGTTCGCTGTCTGAATTTGAACAGATGTTGAGGGATTACTGAGTCAACGCTGACTTATTCATGATCCCAGTTCAGTCTATGGTTGAACTGTCTTTCAGGATGAAAAACATCGGTATTTCATAGAAATAGCCGGTTTTACAGGCTGAAGCAGCATCTGAATCAGTGTGTGCGCTGTCACTTTCAGCTCATGGGATATCAGGCTAGCATGCGTTTACATAAAATTATCATGGTGGAGGGTTTCATTGTTTGACGTCATTCAGCCAGGCGATGCAGCATGGGATGAAACTACTGCCTACATTCAGGAAACCTACGCTCGAACCTATGGGGCCAGGATAGATACCTTTATGCCAAAGATTATGCGTGTGACCAGCGCAGCTGGTGATTATCGGGCTGTCATGGGTTTTCGAATGGCCGCTCAGGAGCGGCTGTTCCTTGAAAACTATCTGGATGATTCGATTGAGGATGTCATTTCTCGGTACCTCGGGAAACCGGTCAAACGCTCCGAAATTATTGAAGTTGGCAATCTTGCCGAGGCTGAGCCGGGTGATGCACGCATGGCTCTGATTGGCGGCACTGCATATATGTGGGCGCTGGGTTGCCGCTGGCTGGTGTTTACCGGCGTATCGCGTATGCGCAATTCTTTCCGTCGTCTGGGGCTGGATATCTGGGAACTGATGGCTGCCGATGAGAATATGCTTCCACCTGAAGAAGTTGCCAAATGGGGTACATATTACAATGCGCATCCGGTTGTATGTTTTGGTGATATCAAACAGGGCCACGATAACCTGCAGGAATTGTGGGCCAGTTTGCGTGATACATGGGCTGCTGCCGAGGAAGCCGGTTTAAAAGATGCTGCCGCATTGCCCGGAAACACTGACGGGGCTAACGATTGAGTCGAGTGCTTGAGGCGCTTGAACGCCACGCGGCAGAACACCCCGAACATATTGCGCTGATTTCAAATCATGCATCATTCACTTACAAAAAACTTCTGGATGCCGTAACGTCTCTGAGCTGTGAGCTGCAACGCTCAGGCGCTCAGGTGCTGGCACTGGCGGCTGATAATTCACCGGCATGGGCAGTGGCAGATCTGGCATGTATCAAGGCGAACATTCCGCTGATTCCAATACCTCATTTCTTTTCGTCCGCACAGGTAGGGCATTTGCTTCATCAGGCCGGTGTGGATGCCATCATGACAGACAGGCTGGATTCGATGTCAGATTTACTGCAGTGCCTGTCTGTTCAGCAGCAACCGGCTTTGCAGCTATCCGAACTTTATTTGCTTGCTGTCGATACGAAGCGTGCTGAGTTTCCGGAGGGTACTGCAAAAATCACATTCACTTCCGGCTCAACGGGCGAACCCAAGGGCGTTTGTCTCAATCTGTCAGCCATGGAAACGGTGGCAGCATCACTGGCCGATGCAACCGGCGCAATGCCTTCAGACCGGCATTTGTCATTACTTCCGTATGCTACACTGCTGGAAAATATCGGTGGTTTGTATGCGCCACTGCTGGCCGGAGCTGCGATTGTTGTGCCGGGTATGGTGGCAGTCGGTATGAGTGGAGCGAGCGGGCTGGATATCGAGCGTTTTGTGAGTGCTCTACATGCATCCAAAGCGACAACCTGTATTATGATTCCGCAAATGTTGCATGCACTGATTGCTGCCCTGGAACAGGGTTTGCCGAAGCCTGAACGGCTGCGCTATATTGCAGTTGGCGGTGCACCGGTTTCTGCCTGCTTGCTGGAACGTTCTGAGGCACTCGGGTTGCCCGTCTATGAAGGCTATGGTCTTTCCGAGGCGGCCAGTGTTGTGGCGGTAAATTGTGAGGGGGACTGTCGGTCCGGCAGTGTCGGCAAACCTTTGCCGCATGTGGATCTCAAATTCGCTGAAGATGGCGAGATCCTTGTGCGTGGCGCACTGTTCTCCGCTTATCTCGGTGAAACAGCCTCTTTTGTGGATCATTATTGGCCGACAGGTGATATCGGTTATCTGGATGACGATGGTTTTCTTTTTTTAAGCGGCCGCAAGAAACATATTTTTATCACCGCATTCGGGCGTAATGTGTCGCCGGAATGGGTGGAACGTGAATTGTCGATTGAGCCTGCCATCGCCCAGTGCTGTGTGTTCGGGGAAGCCCGTCCGTTTAATGTTGCTGTCATTGTTCCGAGCCAGGCTGCTGATGCTGACATGGTGAGCCGGGCTGTGGATGCCGCCAATACGCGTTTGCCCGACTATGCGATGGTTTCGGAATGGGTGGTTGCCGATGAGCCGTTCAGTGTTGAAAATGCTTTTTGGACAGGTACCGGGAGACCGAGAAGACAATTTATATTTGACACTTATGCCGACAAGATAAACCAATACTATAAGGAGAACTGAATGGCGTTTTATGATGATTTGATTGCAGCTACGGAACATGAGCGCAATGATTTATTGAGCATCCCGTTTATTCGTATGGGTGCAGCAGGTGAACTATCACTGGAGAGTTATCTGGCCTTTCTGGGGCAGGCTTATCATCACGTGAAGCATACGGTACCGCTGCTGATGGCAACCGGGGGGCGTTTGCCGGAACGGCTTGAGTGGTTGCGTGAGGCGATTGGTGAATACATCGAGGAAGAGATGGGGCATCAGGAATGGATTCTGAATGACATTGAGGCCTGTGGTGCGGACAAGGAAGCCGTGCGCAGTGAAACGCCCATGCCGGCAACCGAACTGATGGTGGCCTATGCCTATGATACGATTCATCGCAATAATCCGGCCGGTTTTTTCGGCATGGTGCTGGTGCTGGAAGGCACCAGTGTGGCACTGGCCACGAATGCAGCGGGTAATATCGAACAGAGTCTGGGTCTGCCGAAAACAGCCTTCTCCTATCTGAATTCGCATGGTTCACTGGATATCGGACATGTCGATTTTTATGAAAAACTGATGAATAAACTGGACCTTGAATCGGACAAACAGGCCGTGATTCACTGCGCCAGAATGTTTTACAAACTGTATGGTGATATTTTTCGCAGTTTGCCGTTGATTCGACGGGAAGGGGTATAACATGGAAGTAAAGGAAAAGCGCATTGTCCTGACCGGTGCGGCCGGCGGTATGGGCAGAATTCTGGCCAGCGAATTGCATGCCAAAGGAGCGAAGCTGGCTCTGGTCGATGCCAACGCTGATGCACTGCATCAGCTATCGTCTGAACTGGAAGGCGCATTCCCGGTCGCTGCCGACCTGTCTTCGGCAGAAGGCTGCAGGATTGCAGGCGATGAGTGTCGTGAATTGCTCGGCGGTATTGATCTGCTGATCAATCTGGCCGGTATCAACAGTTTTGCGGCATTTGAGGATGAGGATCCGGATAAACTGGAACTGATGATGCGGGTTAATTTACTGGCTCCGATGTGGCTGGCGCGGGCTGTCCTTCCGGCTATGCTGGAACAGAATGCGGGCAGAATTGTGAATGTCGGTTCCATTTTCGGTTCGATCGGTTTTGCCTATTTTACCGCTTATTCGACAACCAAGTTCGGGCTGCGCGGATTTTCTGAAGCGCTGCGCCGTGAACTGGCCGATACGAATATCAAGGTGACTTATATTGCACCGCGAGCTGTCAAAACACCGATGAATTCGGATGTGATTATGCAAATGGGTGAAGCAACCGGGATGAATATGGATGCGCCCGAAGAAGTGGTGAAGAAAATCATTGCTGCGATCAATAATGATCGCAAGGACATCTATTTCGGATTTCCGGAAGCGTTGTTTGTGCGCATCAACGTGATGTTTCCACGCCTTGTTGATAAGGCGCTGGCTGCGCAGAATCGCATTGCTCGCAAGTTTGCAAAAGATCACTAAGAGGATATAGAGAAGCAAAAATCAACAAAAAGGAGAAATGACGATGAGAATAACAAAATGGATTCTGGCAATGGTGGCAGCTTTCGGTTTGCTGGCATCCACCGCATTTGCCGGTGAAACGGATGATGCAATTTTGCAACTGCAACATGAATGGGCCGTAGCCAATTACAAAACTGCCGATGGCCAGAAAGAAGCCGCGTTTAAAGCGCTGGTCGATAAAGCTGAGACGCTGAGTAGCAAATATGCGAATCGCGCCGAGCCGAAGATTTGGGAAGCGATTATCCGGGCCGGCTATGCAGGTGCCATGGGTGGCATGAGTTCGATGTTCAATGCCATGCCGCAGATGGAGAAGGGGCGTGATTTGTTGCTGGCCGCTGAAAAGATTGATGCGAATGTCTTGCAAGGGTCGGTTTATACCACGCTGGGCAGTTTCTATTATATGGTGCCGGGCGGTTTTATCGGTTTTGGTGATGATGACAAGGCACTGGAATACCTGAACAAGGCCATCGCAATCGCGCCGGATGATATGGATGCCAACTATTTTATGGGTGATTACTGGCTGGAACAGAAGAAGTACAATAAAGCCGTTCCGTATTTGCAAAAAGTGATTGATTTGCCGGCCGTTGCCAATCGACCTGTCTATTCAGAAGGACGCAAGGCGGAAGCTGCTGCCAAACTGGCCAGAGCCAAAAAGAAAGGGCATATTAAATAACCAATGAAACCGGGCGGCTTTTGTCGCCCGTTTTTTTATGCAGCAAATGAATAATGAATATATTAACTTGTCATTCATTATTCATACAGGCAAGGTTGTGCCATGCAAAAATCAGATAAGGAAATGATTATTAATGCTGCCATCAAGCGCTTCTCGCATTATGGCTTTGGCAAGACAACCATGGCTGAAATAGCTGCCGATTGCGAAATGAGTGTCGGGAACCTTTATCGGTTTTATAAAAGCAAGGAAGATATTGCTGTTGAGGGGGCGCGGAGTTGTATGGCCGAGAAGGCCGAAGCGGGTGAGCTGGCTGCGTCCCGGGAGGATACAGCCATGCAGGCGCTGCGGGCTTATTGTCTGACCCGGTTGCACTTTTTACATCGTTTCGTATCGGAAACACCGCATATGTATGAACTGGTGCAATTGATTGCCGGTAAGCACAGGCATGTATTGCAGCACTTCGAGGACAGGGGCGGTGAGGCGATTCGGAAGATGGTTGTCGCCGGGATTGAAAGCGGTGAATTCCATGCTTGTGATGCGGCGTCTGCGGCCGCTGATATTTACAACGCCACGGCCAAATACAATATGCCGTTGTGTATGGATGCACCGATTGAGCAACTCGAAGATGAATTAAACAGCCTTCTGAATCTGCTGTATGAAGGGTTGAAAGCATGATGGACACATTTCTGAAGCCCGGGGAGAACCTATGAAATTTCACAAAGCAACACTGTTTGTATGCACACTGGCGATGGGCATCGGTATGCCCGTGGTTTCGCCTCATGCCGGTGAATTGACGGGCGATAATATCATGCAGCGGGTGGATAACCGTGATGACGGCAATGACCTGACCCAGAAAATTTATCAGAAACTGATTGATCGCAGGGGCGGCGTGCGGGAACGTCATATGGTGGCTTTTCGCAAGGATTACGGCAGAGACAGCAAGTCGATATCCTATTTTCTCAAGCCGGCCAATATTCGCGATACGGCACTGCTGACCTACGATTATGATGGTACGGCGCGTGATGACGATCAGTGGCTTTATCTGCCGGCGCTGAAGAAAGTGCGCCGGATTTCCGCTTCCGACCGTGGCGATTATTTTATGGGTACCGATTTCACCTTCGAAGATATCAAACAGACACCGGAACTGGAGGATTACAACTGGACTTTGCTCGGTTCCGAAACAGTGGACGGGCATGATTGCTGGGCGGTGCAGGGTGTGCCGAAAACCGATGAGTTGAAAAAGAACCTGGGATATTCGAAAACCGTCAATTACATCCGCAAGGATATCGACATGGCCATCCGTATTGATTACTGGGATCGCAAGGGGCAGGAGCTGAAGCATTTCCATGCTACCGAGGTGCAGCAGATACAGGGCATCTGGACGGCGACGAAGATGGAGATGGAGAATGCCCAGACCGGACACAAAACAGAAATGGTGTTTTCGGATCAGCAGTATAATACCGGACTGTCGGATAGAAAATTCTCCGAACGCATGCTTAAACGCGGTTACCGGAAGTA
>JBHHTY010000038.1:0-14290 GCA_046753565.1 Mariprofundus sp. | reverse complement strand
CCAAGGTTGGCGCCGTCAACAAGGCCAAACTCACCGAGTTCATCGACGAGCACCTAGACTGATTCTTCCTGTTTCATTGCGAACCGGACATGGAAAGGCAGGGTTTATCCCCTGCCTTTTTCAGTTTCAGACCCGTCATCATGCTATGATACTTCAAGACACTCCGTTGATTCAGGCAAGCCGGGGTAACAGCGTATGACTGCGGCATTGCATATCGTACTCGTCGAGCCGGAGATTCCTCCAAACACAGGAAACATCGCCCGGTTATGCGCCTGTACAGGATGCCAGCTGCATCTGGTGCATCCGCTGGGGTTCGAGATTACCGACAAACAGCTCAGGCGGGCCGGACTGGATTACTGGCAGCATCTCGATGTTCAGCAGCATGAAAACTGGCAGGCGGCGCGGCAATCGATCGGTGAAAACAGAAACTGGTATGGCCTGAGCTCCAAGGTCAAAACCAGTTATTGGGATGCGACATTCTCACCCGGAGATGTACTCGTTTTCGGACCGGAAACTCGTGGCCTCAATACTGAGATCCTGACCGGTATCCAGGCGCTGACCATCCCCATGCGCAACGATGCGCCCGTACGTTCCCTGAATCTTTCATCGGCTTGTTCCATTGTGACATTTGAAGCGCTGAGGCAGTTGGAAACACTGGCATAACCGGAATTATCCACCGACCGCATGCGCTTATTAAACTTCTTTAAGAATTAGCCCAATAATATAGATTTAACATTAATTAACTCATATAACTATATGTTTATAAATATATTTATATGTAGCCTATATTTTAGGCATATGACATGCTGTGCTTATCAGGGCGTATCGAATATAAAAACATGGCATGTTATCCACCAAGTTATCCACAGCATCTGTGGATAGGGTTTATAAAGCCTTTATTTGCAAAGGATTAGGCAAATCATCCACCCGGAATGAATGTTCAAAGCATTCACACGGGCGCTTTCCCTTCAGCGGGATTATAGCTTTCGATGCTGCAACGCAGGCAATGATTCACGCACCTGATGCAGGCGTTTTTTCGACAAATCCGCCAGCACCAAGCCTTCCCCTTCCGGCAGTTCCCCAAGAGCCTCACCCCACGGGTCAAGCACCATGCTGTGCCCCCATGTTTGCCGTCCATCCGGATGTCTTCCCCATTGCGCCGAAGCCAGCATATAAGTCTGATTTTCAATTGCCCTGGCTCCGAGCAACATCCGCCAATGTGCCCGGCCGGTCGTGGCGGTAAAAGCCGCGACATTGCACAACACGTCACAGTGCTCATCGGCATAGGCGCGATAAAGTTCGGGGAAACGCAGGTCATAGCAAACACTCAGGCCAAGCCTGAATCCGCCAACCGAAACCACGGCCGGACTGAGGCCCGCTTCAACCAAAGCCGATTCACAATAGCGCTCGCCCTCATGGTTCATATCGAACAGATGGATTTTATCGTAGATGGCCAGAAGCTTGCCCCGGGCATCAAAAACCGGACAGGCATTGCGTATCCTTTCCCCATCCCCTTTGAGTAATACCGTACCGCCGATTACGGTGATCTGATGCCTGGCCGCCTGATCTGAAAGAAAACGGAGCGTTACAGAATCGGTCTGATCCTCGGCTATTTGTTTTTTGTCGGCATCGCTGCCGCCCATGAAGGAAAAGTTCTCGGGCAGCACCGCCAGTTCGGCATCCTGCCCTGCAACACGGCTCAATAAACGCTCAACGGTTGCAAGATTCGCGGCCCGGTCTGTGCCTGAACACATCTGAATACATGCTACACGCACAGATCAAGCCAACCCTTATCCGAATCGTCCGATTTTTTTGATCACGCCCACGTTTGCATCATCGCTGATCACCGGCACCAGTTTCCCGTCACATGCACTCATCAAGGTCATCATGCCCGGTCCGTGACCTGCCAGAGGCGAATCCGAGTGAATCACCACACCGATTGTTACCGCCCCCTTGCGATAGGTTCGGCCATAACGGTTATCATGATCCAGCACCGCCACAAAATCACCGAAACGCAGCCTGTCCAGGCCGTATTCTTCCACCGTCGCCTGATCATGGCACAGAATATCATAGTCGCCGGTTGTCACCGACAGCGCCCCGATACCGGAACCCATGGCATGCCCGGGCACTGTCACATGAACCGGCACTTCGATTTTTCCATCGTCCCGTTCTTTCAATCCCCATGCATCCAGCACATCCGGATCAAGGCTGTAGATATACACATCCGGATGATCAACCAGCTTCAGGCCCTGCCCGTATCCGCGAATCAGAAATTTGTCGTCACAGGTGAGTTTATCGAGTGTTACATCGGGAAAATCGAGCATCAAATGCTCCACACCGCCATGATGGCCCAGCACTGTGCCCTTCTCGCCCTTGGCCGCACCGGAAATCACCATGGCCTCATTGCCGCAGCAGGCCAGAAACTGGTATCCGGCTTCAGCCTTGCGATTTTTATGCGTCATCGTCGATGATACGCCGGGTTCAATATGCTCACCGGCCCAGCCAAACACCGAGTCACCGATTTTCACATTGTAGGTAATACCACCGGTGGACGGCCAGGCGAAGATCTCTCCTGCCGCTCCCACCTCAAAAGGCGCCCACTGATTGGCAGGCGACACACTCCCCTGCACTGCGGTTTTGACCAGTTGTTCTCGATTGGTTTTCAGGCTCATCAGTAACACCCCTTTTGACAGCAAATCCATGTAGTCATGTATGTGGATGTTCCGATTAATAGCCGATTGTAGCTGTTCACGCAATCAGTACGCGCACTCCAGGGAATTCATTCGATGTTTCATGTTAATCTATTGCATCAATAATTGCAGTCGCTGTTTGTCCCCATTGGTCGGGTGATGCGTGATACCCAGCAAAATCGCTGCAAGCTCTTTTTCCTGCTTGCTGGCAGATGCATCGGACTGCAATTGATGCAATTTATCCGCATCGCTACCGCCCACACTATGGCGCATGTTTTTCAAGGCATTGGCCAGTGCCTTTTCGCCAGCGCTTGTATGTTGATCCGCTATAATTCCGGCCAGTTTCTCCTGCTCACTGCTGTCCGGATCATATTCAGAAACTGATCGCGTGAGATCTCCCCTGCCCCGAGACTTTGCAGATGTGCAGTGTGAAACTGGCAATCGATTAACTTCCAGCCGGATTTCAATGCCCGCTCACATAAAGTGGCCAGTGCAATTTTCGATGCATCAGTTTTGAGGCTGAACATGGATTCGGCAAAAAACACATCGTGGTGCAAAATACCATACAGCCCTCCAACCAGATCCCCGTTTTCCCTGACTTCAACCGAGTGCGCATGACCAAGCCGATGCATGCGCTGATATGCCTCCATCATTTCCGGTAGAATCCAGGTGCCATGCTCGCCTTTTCGCGGAATCTCGGCACATAACCGGATCACATCATCAAATGCATCATCGAAAGAAACGCTGTAAAGATTCTGCCGCATGCGACGTGCCAGCCGTTTTGAGCAATGAAATTCGGCAGGAAACAGCACCATGCGCGGATCGGGCGACCACCATAACACCGGCTGATCCTCAGCATACCAGGGAAAAATTCCGTTTGCATAGGCAGCCAGCAGTGTTTCCGGCTCGAGATCGCCGCCGGCAGCCAGCAAGCCGTTCTCGTCCGCCTGCGATGGGTCAGGGAAAACAATCACAGCCCGCGAGCCCAGCGTTCAGCCGCTGCATCCAAATATGCTTTTACCCGGGCCATGGATTCCGCTTCTGAAATCCCCTCTGGCCTGGCAGACATAACAATATCGAAACAATCGGCAAGGTTCTGTATGTCCGGTACATCTCCTGAAATCAATGCTACAGACACAGCTGCTTTTCTCGCCGCCTGAGCCACCTTGAACGGCAATTTCCCATCCAGTGTCTGAACATCACTTCTGCCCTCACCGGTGATGACCCATTCCACCGTTTCGACGATCTGATCAAAACCGCTCGCTGCCATAATATAATCCGCACCGGAAACAATCCGGGCTTCCAGCAATCCCAGAGCAAAACCGAGGCCTCCTGCTGCGCCTGCTCCCGGAATATCGATTGCTGAAACTCCGAACGCCTGTTCACACAGGACAGCCCAGTGCTGCATCGCCATTTCGACTTCCGGCAATCTGTCGGATTCAATACCTTTTTGTGGCCCGTAAACATAAACAGCTCCCCTGTGACCACACAAAGGATTCTGCACATCACACAAACCTGTGATACGGACATCTTTTAATCGCTGATCCATATTGTTCAGATTGATGCTATCAGCCTGCATCATACCGTTCAGGTCCGCTGAAACCTGAACACCGTGCTTGTCCAGCACCCGGCAACCAAGCGCCGTGAGAAAACCGAGACCGCCATCGACGGTAGCGCTGCCACCAAGCGCAATACGAACATCACGAACACCGGCATCCAGTGCAGATAAAACGGCCCTCCCCAACATCAAACTGCCACGCCTGAACACATCAGGCGGCATATCCGGCAAGGTCAACCCGATCAAACGAGTCGATTCAATCAGGCCACAGGAAACGCCACGATCATGGAAACAAAGGATATCGTTTCTCACCTCCCCGCCGCATTGAACATGCAATACATCCAGTGTTCCCTCGCCGCCATCGGCCAATGGCATCGGAATAATTTCCGCATCAGGCATGGCAGCACGAATACCTGATGCCATCGCAACAGCAGCTTCAGTCGAAGTCAGCGAGCCCTTGAACGCATCGGGAGCAATCAGAATACGCATGCAGGCATCATACAATGCCATTTATACGGAAGACAGCTGCGTTTTGACCTGTACCCCCCATGCCTATCACTGAGGTGGAACATCACAGACATTGAGAGATTTGTTCCGGAAGACAGTATCTGCAGAAAACAAATCCATTTGTCCTGTCTGCTAACGGAGGAATTCATGGCCAGACCATTGAAAATATTTATGCGCGGCAAAAAAATCACCATGCTGCAACAACTGCTACAGCGCATGGGCTACCCTGTGCATGACAAACCCGGCCAGTTTGGCACATCCACCCGGGATGCGGTCAAAGCCGTTCAGGGCCAGTTCAAGCTGGAACCCACAGGTATTGTCGATGATGCCCTGCTCCAGCTGATGCAACAGGGACAAACTGCTCCGGCAATCACAGAAGATACTGTTTCAAAAACACCGGCTCCTGACAACGATGCATCCCGACAGCCTGACACACAAACTGAAGCCCTGATCCGGTTACTGATACGAAAAGGCGTGTTCACGGAAAAAGAACTGCAGGATGAAATGGCCCGGGGCCAACCCGGACAAATCACCGAACCACCGCTGTTCTGATGCATCTCGCTGTTGAAACAAGCTTGCGTCCTGAATTCACAACAGCGCTGGCTCACAGATTGCTGACCGGTGCCAGTACCAACCTGATCAGTCTGCACGGACAAGGACGCAGGCGGACACTGGCCGACTTGCACACAGCCCTGTCAGATGGGTTGCACATATTCCGGATGGATATGAGGACTTATAAACATGACTATCAGGGCTTTTACAATGAGCTTCGCATGCAATCCGGTTACCCGACAATGGGTGGCAATCAGCTCACACAATTGCTGGATGCGCTCGAAAAAACAGCCAGCCCATGCCTGTTGATCCTCCATAACTTTGATGCATTGCACCACAGCGAGGCCGTGCAGGCCGGTTACAACAGTCATTTCATGGATACCCTGAACAGCATCTCCGAGCGAGCCGGCATAAGCCTGTTATGCATCAGCGAATGCAACCATCAATTTTATTTATTTGCAGAAGATGGCCCCGAACTTCCCGGCTCAACCCTTCAGGCAGAAGCCATACAACTTCCACCTCTGACCCGCGAACAAATCCGGGCCGAATTACTGCGCAGAAAAATAATATTAGCTGAAGATCAGCTGTCAGCACTGACCTCGCACCTGCTCAGACAGGAGTCGCCCTACACCGAGATCTGTGAACTGGCCCTGAAGGATAAGCCATGAAACCGGACAATATTTTCAAAACCATCCCCGAAAACCTCAATCAGGAATATTTTGACCATCTGGTTCAAAGCGAACATGTCAGCATCGAGCGCATCATATCCAAAGGGCATCGCTCGCCTGAAGCAGGCTGGTATGAGCAATGTCGGGATGAATGGGTAATCGTTTTGCAGGGTGCGGCCATCATCACATTCGAGAGCGGAGATCAGGCGCATCTGCAAGCCGGCGACCACATCAATATTCCTGCTCTATGCAAACACAGGGTGCCATGGACTGAGCCTGATCGCGAAACCATCTGGCTGGCCGTGCACTACGTATCGTCAGATACGCAAAAAAGCTGAAATCAAGCCTGCTTCAGCAGTGCTTCTGCTTTTAACCACTCGTACAAAATATGGTGATAAGCTGCACTTTCTATTGAAGGGACTCTCAGTCATTGCCCCCCTGCGAAACTTGATGTCACCTGATCACCCAGTCAGTGTGCGCCGCCATGTCGGCATTATCATTTAAAATTCTGGCCAAAGACGAAAATGGTTTCGCACGTCGCGCAAGCATGCGTTTGCCGCACGGTGTGGTGGAAACACCGGTGTTTATGCCGGTCGGCACCCAGGCAACCGTCAAAAGCCTGACTCCAGCTGACCTGACAGATGACATCGAAGCCAGCATTATCCTTGGTAACACCTATCATTTGATGCTGCGCCCCGGCGCCGATCTGGTCGAGAAAATGGGTGGATTACACCAATTCATGGCCTGGGATCGACCGATCCTGACCGACTCCGGCGGTTTTCAGGTCTGGTCGCTCGGGGAATTGCGCAAAATCGAGGAACACGGTGTTCGTTTCCGCTCGCACATCGACGGCGCTGAAGTGTTTCTGGGGCCGAAAGAAAGCATGGAGATTCAACGCAAGCTGGGCAGCGATATTGTTATGGCTTTTGATGAATGCACCCCCTACCCGGCCACCGAACAGGAAGCGAACGATTCCATGCAGATGTCCATGCGCTGGGCTGCGGAATGCCGCGAAGCATTGCCGGTCAATCAAAACCAGGCGCTGTTCGGCATCGTGCAGGGCGGCATGTATCCGGATCTGCGGCTGGAAAGCCTGAAAGCCATTGCAAACATTGATTTCGAGGGCATCGCCATTGGCGGCCTGTCGGTCGGTGAACCGAAAGAGGACATGATGGCCATGCTTGATGCACTGGCTGCTCATCTTCCGGAAGATAAACCGCATTATGTCATGGGCGTCGGCACACCGGATGATCTGATTGAAGGCATTGATCGCGGCATCGATATGTTCGATTGCGTCATGCCGAGTCGCAATGCACGCAACGGCACACTGTTTACCGATGACGGTAAAATCAACATCAAGAACCTCAAGTATTTCGATGATGAACAGCCGATCATGCAAGGCTGCAGCTGTTATACCTGTACGCATTTTTCCCGCGCTTATCTGCGGCATTTGTATATGGCCAAAGAAATTCTAAGTTCGAGGTTGAATACCCTGCACAATCTCCACTACTATTGCGATCTCATGCGCCGAGCCAGAAACGCGCTTGAACAGGGAATATGGCCTGAATTTCGCGACCGCTTTTTACAACGCTACCGCAGACGTGCATAATCGCCGCCCTTATAAATCAATCTCGAATCGAAACATCACTCAGGAGCATTATCTCATCATGAAAACACGTTATTCTTCTATCCTCGCATCTGCTGCGGCTGCGATGGCTGCCATTATCGCTTTCACCACGCCGGCGTATGCCGAAGCTGCTCCTGCAGCCGGTCAGGGTGGCGGTTTTGCCTCGCTGATTCCACTGATCCTGATCATGGTCATTTTCTATTTTCTGCTTATTCGCCCGCAACAGAAAAAGCTCAAAGAACACCGCAATCTGGTCGATCAATTGAAAAAAGGTGACAAGGTCATTACCGGTGGCGGCCTGTATGCCAAGGTGGTTGACGTCAAGGATGACACACTGAAAGTGGAACTGACTGAAGGTGTTCGCGTCAAGGTACGTCGTGACACGATTGTCGGGCTGGCTGACTGATACTGGCCGGAAATTCCCGAAAAAACACATCATCACCACAAATCACGTTTAAGGATTCACGCAATGCATAGCTTTCCACGCTGGAAAATCTGGTTAATTTTGGCCGTACTGGCTGTCTCTATGATGGCCTCGATGCCCAATGTCACATCCGTACCCTCATGGTGGCCTGCCTCATTAAGCAATCCCATGAGTCTTGGCCTGGACCTGAAGGGCGGCATCCATCTGGTGCTTGATGTCGATGTCGACAAGGCTGTATCACACAGTGTTGAGGAAGATATCGATGCGGCCCGACAGACATTGCGCAAGGCGAAAATCCGTTATCGTAAACTGGCAACCGATGGCAATGTTCTCGTAATCACGATCAAAAACAGTGGCGAGCTTGAAGCGGCCGAGTCATTGCTGAGCGAAACATTCAACAACTACAACATGGCTCCGGCAGCAGACAATACCTTCAGGCTGACCCTGAAAGAAAACGTCGCTGAAGAAACCCGCAAATTCGCCGTTGATCAGGCTATCGAAGTGATTCGCGGTCGTATTGATGCACTCGGCACCACCGAACCGGTGATTATCAAACAGGGTAAACACCGCATTCTGGTACAGATCCCGGGTTATGAAGATACAGCCCATGCCAAACAGCTGATTGGCCGTACGGCCCAACTCGAATTCAAGCTGGTGGATGAAAAAGGCGATCTCGATAAAGCGATGACCGGTAGCATCCCTCCCGGTGATATCATCATGTATGGCCCGCAGCAGACACGCAACGGACAAAGTTATCGGCAGCCCTATCTGCTGAAGAAACGCACTGAGCTCTCCGGTACCGAAATTGCCGATGCGCGCGTTTCCATCGATTCCCGCTTCAATGAATATGCCGTGACCCTGAAATTCAACAGCAAGGGCGCACGCAAATTCGATAAACTGACGGCAGCGCATGTTGGTGAACGCTTCGCCATTATTCTGGAGGGTGTGGTCAACTCGGCACCGGTCATCCGTGAACGTATTGCCGGCGGCTCAGCCCAGATCACCGGCAGTTTCTCACCTGCCGAAGCGCATGATCTGGCCATTGTATTGCGTGCAGGTGCTCTGCCCGCTCCGGTCAAGGTCGTGGAGGAACGCTCCATTGGCCCCAGCCTCGGTCAGGATTCCATTGATCAGGGCATGAATTCCATCATTGTCGGCTGCATTCTGGTGCTGATTTTCATGGCTGTGTATTACCGCATGTTCGGTCTCGTGGCCAATGTCGCCCTGATTTTCAATATGCTGCTGATTCTGGCTGCCATGAGCATCATCGGCGGCACGCTTACCCTGCCGGGCATTGCCGGTATCGTGTTGACCATCGGTATGGCCGTGGATGCCAATGTGCTGATTTTCGAACGAATCCGGGAAGAATTGCATCTGGGCAAAACACCGCTGGCAGCCATTGACGGCGGCTACGACAAGGCCTTTTCGACCATTGTCGATGCCAATATCACCACCCTGATTGCCGCCATCGTGCTGTTCCAGTTCGGTTCCGGCCCGGTCAAGGGCTTCGCCGTCACCCTGTCCGTAGGTATTCTGGCTTCCATGTTTACCGCCATCACTGTTACCCGCGCCATTATTGCCACTTCCACGGCAAAAATCGGCCGTGTAGAAAAACTAAGTATTTAAGGTCACTGATATGCAACTGATCCGCCCCGATATTCACATCGACTTCATTGGTAAACGCAAAATAGCCCTGATGATTTCCGCCCTGATGATCCTCATCTCACTGGGAACCCTGGCCGTCAAAGGCCTGAACTTCGGCATCGATTTCACCGGTGGTACGCTGGTCGAGGTAAAATTCGACAAGGCACCGTCCATTGCCGATGTACGTGACTCGATCTCACCCAGGGGTTTTGGCAATGCCGTCATTCAGGAGTTCGGCTCGCCGGAAGAAATCCTGATTCGTGTACAAAACAGGGATGGTGAAAAATCCTCCACCATCAGCACAGCTATTCTGGATGGCCTGGCAGAAAAATTCACCGCCGATGCCATTGAAATGCGCCGTGTGGAGTATGTCGGCCCGCAGGTCGGTGAAGAACTCACACAGGCCGGTATCATGGCTGTTCTGATCGCCATGCTGGCCATTCTGGTGTATGTCACATTCAGGTTCGAATTCCGTTTTGCTCTCGGCGCCGATGCCGCCCTGCTGCACGATATCACCATTATTCTGGGCCTGTTTGCCATCACCGGCAAAGAGTTCTCACTGCCTGTCATTGCCGCTCTGTTGACGGTGATCGGTTATTCCCTGAACGATACGATTGTGGTTTTCGACCGTATTCGTGAGAATTTTGCAGCCAACAGCAAACGCAAAACACCGCGCGATGAAGTCAGTATTGTGAACGGCTCCATCAACCAGACACTGGGCCGTACCCTGATGACATCTGTCACAACCCTGCTGGTGGTCATGGCGCTGTTCTTCCTCGGTGGTGAAGTGATTCATGATTTCGCTTTCGCACTGATTGCCGGCATTCTGGTGGGAACCTACTCTTCCATCTATGTGGCCAGCCCGGTCATGATGTCACTGGCAGGCCGCTTCAAATCCGATGAAGATGAAATCAAGGCCATGGAAGCACGGCCCTGATTATTTCAGGTTCGAGCATCCATCATGAAGGGTGATATCAGCCCGCGGCTGGCTGCCGGCACCTTGCTGTTCACCGGTTATGATGATGATTATCTGCAGATCAATCAGAATCGCTATTCATCCGGTATTTCCATTCATCAGGGTATGATCTCCGATGGCTGGGGACCGGAACGACTGCGCGATCTTGGCATTGAACATCTGACCGCATTCACCGAACCTGCCCCGGAAGTGCTCATTCTGGGTACGGGACGTTTGACCGCATTCCCCGATACTGAAATTCTGGACTATATGGCCGAGCGTCATATCGGTCTGGAATGTATGGATTCACGCTCCGCAGCCCGAACATATAATATTCTGGTTGGTGAGGGGCGCACCGTGTCCGCCGCCATCCTGCTACCCGGAACACGCAAATGACAGCCCGTTTCGAATTATCGATTACCACCCATTTCTCGGCCGCCCACAGCCTGCGCGGCTATCCGGGTGATTGCGCCCGGTTGCACGGGCATAACTGGCATGTCACGTTGTATGTCGAATGCGCGGAACTGGATGAACTGGGCCTCGGTATCGATTATAAGATCATGAAAACCGAACTCAAGGCGGCACTGGAACCCTGGGATCATTACAACCTGAACGATGTCCCTCCCTTCGACAGCATCAATCCATCGAGCGAAAATGTCGCCCGTGAACTGTATAAGGAAATGAGTCAGCGACTGGACAATAAACGTTTGCGCGTTTCCCGTATTGAAATATCGGAAACCTGTACAGCCAAAGTCACTTACTGGCCTTAGTCACCAACAAACCTGCCGGAGCTGGTTCAACCCTGTTTTTATGGATGAATAAAAATTTTCCCTGAATTCACTAACAGCTATTCTTGCCATAAGTTTCTCCAATTGCCCGGCATTAGGTGTAAATTAAATCGTACATAATTGCACTGACGACTCAAGAGAAAGAGTTAAACCTAGAAACCTCAGTTGGGCGCGAAAAAGACAGGTAAGATATTGGTGTGCATGGTGAAATAGAAAAATTCGTGGTTGCCTTGTTGGCGATGAGAAGTTTTTCTGTTTTGTCAGGTGCGCCAAGAGCTTGCGTGGACTTTCATGATCCAACTGAGGCTTTTAGGTTAAAGAACAGATTTCAGATAAAAACCGGTATGCGATGCTTTACACTTGGCGACCTGCTCCGGTGTGCCGGCAATAACTATCTCTCCACCCCTGTCGCCCCCTTCGGGGCCGAGATCAACGATCCAGTCGGCGGTTTTAATCACATCGAGATTGTGTTCGATGACAATCACCGTATTGCCGCGATCCACCAGCGCATGCAGCACATCCAGTAATTTGGCGACATCATGGAAGTGCAGGCCGGTGGTCGGTTCATCGAGAATGTACAGGGTGTCGCCGGTGGCTCGTCTGGCCAGTTCTTTGGATAATTTGATGCGCTGCGCCTCGCCGCCGGAAAGCGTCGTAGCCGACTGGCCCAACTGGATATAACCCAGCCCCACCTGCTGCAAGGTTGTCAGCCGGTTTTTCAGCGGCGGAATGGCGGCAAAGAACTCCAGCGCCTCATCGACGGTCATGTGCAGCACATCATCAATGGTTTTGCCCTTGTAACGGATATCCAGGGTTTCGCGATTGTAGCGTTTGCCCTGACACGATTCGCAGTGCACATAGACATCGGGCAGAAAATGCATCTCCACCTTGATAATGCCATCACCCTGACAGGCTTCGCAGCGTCCGCCCTTGACATTGAACGAGAATCTCCCCGGTTTGTAGCCGCGTGCGCGCGACTCCGGCACCTGCGCGAAGAATTCACGAATCGGCGTAAAGATGCCGGTATAAGTGGCCGGATTGGAACGCGGCGTACGCCCGATCGGGCTCTGGTCGATATCGATAATTTTATCGATCAGATCCGCACCGATCAGCTTCGCATGTGCTCCTACGCGATCGGTTTTCAGGCCTTTGGCTTTGGCCAGTACCCGAAACAGTGTGTCATTGGTCAGAGTGGACTTGCCGGAACCGGATACGCCGGTCACGCAGGAAAAACGGGATAGCGGGAACAGCGCCGTCACCTGTTTCAGATTATGGCCTGATGCTCCTTCAACGCCGATCATGGTATGTTTTTTCAACACTTTCCTGCGTTTTGGCACTGCGATTTTTTTACGGCCTGAAAGGTAATCGGAGGTCAGCGTGTCTGCTTTCAGAATATCATCCAGCTTGCCCTGCGCCACCACCTCGCCGCCGTGTGCCCCGGCCGCAGGACCCATATCAATCACCCAGTCGGCTGTCCGGATCGCATCTTCATCATGCTCCACCACCAGCACCGAATTACCCAGATCACGTAGCCGCCTGAGGGTTGCCAGCAAACGATCATTATCGCGCTGATGCAGGCCGATGGACGGTTCATCAAGAATATACAGCACACCAACCAGTGCTGAACCGATCTGGGTAGCCAGTCGGATACGCTGCGCCTCGCCACCGGATAACGTACCGGCAGTACGTTCCAGACTCAGATAATCCAGACCGACTTCAATCATAAAACCGAGGCGGGCCGAGATTTCCTCAAGCACTTTTTCGGCAATGGCTTGCTGTTGCGCGGACAGGTGCAAGTGATTTACCCAGGTCTGAGCTTCACGCAACGGCATGGCTGTAAATTCCGGCAAGGACAGGTCTGCAATGCGTACATGGCGCGCCGCCGTACATAGACGCGAACCGGCACAGGTCGGGCATGCAATGGTATTGATAAAGCCGGATAAAGCCTCACGCACGTCATCGGATGTCGTTTCGCGATAACGCCGCTCCAGATTCGGGATCACACCTTCGAACGGGCGTTCAATCACACGGTTCTGACCCGGCGTTTCATAGACAAAACGAATCTTCTTCCTGCCGCTGCCATAGAGAAACACCTTGCGAGCCGCATCGCTCAAATCACCGAACGGCGTATCCATATTGGCACCCACAAAATCAGCCACCGCTTCCAGCGTCTGGCGATACATGAAGGTTTCCCGCCCCGCCCACGGCGCAACCGCGCCTGCGGCCAGCGATAATGACTCGTCCGGCACCACCAGTGCCGGATCGAATACGGTTTTACTGCCCAAACCATCACAGGACGGGCATGCACCGGCCGGTGAATTGAACGAAAACAGGCGCGGCTCGATTTCCGGATAAGAGATGCCGCAATCGGCACAGGCAAAACGCTCGGAAAATACCTGTTCATCGTTGCCGATCAGCGCAATCATCAAGCCCTCGCCATAGCGCAGTGCCGTCTCGACCGAATCGGCCAGACGGGTGCGAATTCCATCGCGAATGACCAGGCGATCCACCACCAGTTCGATATTGTGTTTGATATTTTTCTGTAGCGCCGGCGCATCTTCCAGCGCCATGATTTCGCCATCAATGCGCACGCGCACAAAACCATCCTTGCCGGCCTGCTCCAGTTCCTTTCTGAATTCACCTTTTTTGCCCCGGGCAATCGGTGCCAGCAATTGCAGTTTCGTACCTTCATGCATGGATTCCAGCTGATCGATAATCACACTGGCCGGCTGGGAGGTGATCGGCTTACCACAACCATGGCAATAGGGCTGGCCGATGCGGGCAAACAGCAGGCGCAGATAATCATAGACCTCGGTAATCGTACCGACAGTCGAGCGCGGGTTGCGACTGGTTGTTTTCTGCTCAATGGAAATCGCC
>JBHHTY010000037.1:0-14311 GCA_046753565.1 Mariprofundus sp. | reverse complement strand
TGCACCATGGCCAGTGTGCGGTAGACCATGTGCGAGAACTTGGAGTAGGGGAAGGTCAGGAACATGGCGAGCACCGCGCTCAGGTGCACGATGTAGATCCAGCAGGCCACCTGCGGCTCGAACAGGATGCGGCCCGTTTCGGTCAGCACGCCGGTAACCGCCACCAGCAATGGCAATTTTCGGATCCTCATATGGTGCATATCCCATAAACCATGCGTGATCCCTGTGCCTGCGCTGCAATTCTTCCTTACTCATTTTCCCTTTTGCATTACGGTGGATTTTCACCACCTGTGCCGTACCTGTTTTGCCGGCGACAGACCATGGCGCCTTTGACAACACTCTGTGCGCTGTGCCATGGGGGTTCAATACCACATCCCGCATCGCATGCTGAACCTTTTGCAACTGCCCCGGTTGACTATCAACCTGATGCAATATCTCCAGCGCTGTATCCGCCAACAATTGCGGCTTGAGCACTTTGCCTCCATTGGCAATCGCAGCAGCCAGCCGGGCAACCTGCAACGGCGTCACAGTCAGCAGGCCCTGACCAATGGCTGTAATCATGGTTTCTCCACGATACCACTTCCTGCGTTTGGTATGACTGCTTTTGAACGCAGCCATCATATACGGCTCATGGGTAGGAATCGTGCCGCGGGCCTCAGGTGACAAATCGATTTGCGTTTTGTCCCCCAACCCCCATGCATGGGCAGTGTCACTGATCGCTGGCATACCGAGCTGGTCACCCAGCTGATAGAAATAAACATCGCAGGATTGCAGTAATGCCGAATTCAGTGTGACCTTACCGTGACCACTGTGTTTCCAGCAGTGGAGTTTCCTGTCGGCCAGTTCCAGATAACCCGGACAAAAAGCGCTGCTATTGGCCAGATGAATACCTTTTTCCAAAGCGCCCAGTGCCGTAACCAGTTTGAATGTTGATGCCGGCGGATACGCCGCCTGCGTGGCCCGATTCAACAATGGATTTTCCGGATTATTCAGCCAGGCATTCCATTGCTCCGACTCCAGGCCGGTAATGAAACGGTTGGTATCGTAGCCGGGTTTGCTCAACAGGGAAATAATACCGCCGGTTTTAACATCCATTACCACGACAGCACCGGTTCTGTCACCCAGCGCATCGGATGCCGCCTTTTGAACATCAATATCCAGAGCCAGTCGAACCTGATCCCCCATCACCGGAGGTACACGTTTGACAACAGAAACACGCCGACCTCGCACATCAACTTCTTCCCGTTGATGACCGGGATGGCCATGAAGTTTTGTTTCAAAGGCCTTTTCCACTCCTGTCCGGCCAATAAATTCAGTCGGCAGAAAGCCTGCATCCAAGTCTTTTTTTCTGGCCAGTGAAAGATAACCGATCAGGTGCGATGTCAGTTCAGAATAGGGATACTGGCGATAACTGCCTGCCTCCACATTAACTCCCGGCAGATGATGCAGCCGGGCAGCAAGAGGAGCGACGTTATCCCACTGTAATTTATCATCCAGCAAAACCGGACGGTCCGGTCTCCTGGCCCGTTGAACTCTTTTATAAATCAGGGTTCGCTTGGCCTGGGACCAAACCAGCATCTCCGCCAGCGTATCCAGAGTCCCATCGAGATGCTCTACCCGTTCGGGAATCAGTGAAACACGATAAGCAATACGATTGATTGCCAGACCTTTGCCGTTGCTATCAACAATTTCTCCGCGTACCGGCAAAACAGGCACCACATTAAGACGATTCTGATTGGCCTGCAGTGCATATTTTTCGTGTTCAAACCATTGCATCTGCATCATGTGGAATAACAACATCCCCAGCAATACCGGTATGGATGCATAAAAGAAAATCATGCGCGTATCAAAGCGCTGGCGAACCTCAAGCTTCTTGTTGCGCATATTGTCTCGTCAACAGATGCCATACCGGAACACACAGACATAATGTCAACAGACATGCCTGCAAACCCCATCCTGGTTGAAGCAATGCAAGCACGGTGACCAACATCAGCAACAATCTTTGCGGTAACCCGGCACCAAGGTGCTGATCCAGATAAATCATCGCCAGCGGTACCAGTGCCAGCATCAAAAAACCGATGCCTAACGACCAGTACAGCACAACATCATGAATCAGAATACAGGGTAAGACCCAGACCCAGTTATGGCGATGCGCCAACAGACTTGCCAGCAGTAATGCAAGCGCCCAGTCCGGTTGTATCAGTGCACTTGAAAAGGCCAGGTTCAGACTAAGTCCGAGCAATGACAAAATCGGTATGATGATGGCAATCATGGTGTTGCGTGCAATTGGGATGCAACTGCCAGCCATGTATCACGCTGCCAATGTGCGACTGGTGCCGCAGCCACACTGATAAATAACTGACCAGGAATCGGGTGTACCTCGGTAATACGGGCAACCGCAATACCGGGTGGAAACAGGCCCCCGGCACCACTGGTATAAAGAATTTTCCCCGGCTGAAGGTTTTGTTCAAGCGGTACGAATTCAATCGACAGACTTTTACCCTGTCCCCGTGCAATGGCAGCCAGTGCTGTTCCGGGAACGGTGACCGGTACAACCAGCGACGCATCAAAAATCGTCCTTACTGTGGCATGATGTTCCGATGTGCTGTCCACAACACCCACCAGGCCTTCACTGGATACAATGACATCATCTCTGGATACATCATCCACCTGTAAAACCAGACGTTGACTCATAGCTTCCGGACTTCTACCCCGAACCTTTGCTGCATGCCATCGATATCCGGTAATGCCGGAAATTTCGAGAATTTTTCTAAGCTGACGGTTTTCTTCCCTCAGGCTGTTTGCTTCCTGAATCAGGGCTGCCTGTTGCTGGGATTTTTTCTCAAACATCAGGTATTTCTTATGCAATAAATCCTGTTCAATGAACCACAGTTCTGCGGATTGCCACCACTGAACCGGCGCATGTAACACTTCCAGCGCCGGCCACATCGCCAGCATGGCCGTGGAACCGGAAACAAGCCGAAAAATGCCATACAGACTCAGGATCAGCAGAACGGTAATCATCCATAATTTGTAACGACGGGAAAAAGGGTTCATGGATGGTGCGTGATGGTTATATCAGCAAAACATGCACTTACGGCAACCATGCCGATGGGCATTTCACATGATGGAGAAACCATGAATGGACTTTTTATCACATCATCCACCATAAATTACTCCTCGAACAGAACGCCCCGCATACGATCAAGTTCTTCAAGCACCCGGCCACTGCCCAATACCACACAATCAAGCGGGTTTTCAGCAATGGTAACCGGTAAGCCGGTTTCTTCGCGCAGCAGCTGATCCAGACCGACCAGCATGGCACCACCACCTGTCAGCATAATCCCTTTGTCCACAATATCCGCAGCCAGTTCCGGAGGGGTCCGCTCGAGACAAACTTTGACGCCTTCAATAATCGCATTGACCGATTCTGTCAGTGCTTCAAGGATTTCAGAGTCATCCAACAACAGATTTTTAGGCACGCCATTGATCAAGTCGCGCCCTTTGACTTCCATTTCCCGCCTGCTTTCCTGAGGAAAAGCGCTGCCCAATTCCATTTTGATTTTCTCGGCTGTCGGTGCTCCGACCAACAGGCTGTATTTGCGTCGCAAATGATTGATGATCGACTCATCCATTTTGTCGCCACCGACACGAACAGAACGCGAATACACAATACCGCCATAGGAAATCACAGCGATTTCACTGGTGCCTCCGCCAATATCCACAACCATGGATCCGGAAGCTTCCGTCACCGGCAAGTCAGCGCCAATCGCTGCCGCCATCGGCTCTTCGATCAAATACACTTCGCGCGCACCTGCCGATAAGGCTGACTCCCGAATCGCACGACGTTCGACCGGTGTAGAGCCATAAGGCACGCAAATCACAATACGCGGATGAATACCCCAGGTTCGGTCATGCACCTTGCGGATAAATTGCTTGAGCATTTCCTCGGTCACCACGAAATCGGCGATTACACCGTCCTTGAGCGGACGAATGGCCTGAATACTGTCCGGCGTACGCCCCAGCATACGCTTGGCATCCGAACCGACAGCGAGAACCCGACGATGTTGTCTGCCACTGCCGGTATGGATTGCAACCACAGAAGGTTCATTGAGTACGATGCCGGAGCCGCGCACGTAAATCAATGTATTGGCTGTACCAAGATCAATGGAAATATCGCGGGAAAACATCCCGAACAAACGATTCAGCATAGAAAACCCGCCTATGAAAAACTAAGCCCATAACGCTAGTAGCAGAACCGGAGCAGGTAAAGGGATGTACGCTACATCTGACTATGTTGTTTATTCGACACCGTCGATGTCATCGCTATTTCAGGTTTATTCCACCGCTTATTTGATGAGATGGATCAACCTGCCAGCGTGACAGCTTCGCCATCCCGGTGATGAACCGAACCAATCCGATATGTGGTTTCACCTGCTTCTTCCAGGATCATTTCAACCCTGTCCGCTTCGGACTCAGGCAGAATCACGGCAAAACCGATACCCATATTGAAAGTACGATAGCGTTCATCACGGGCAACATCGGCAAAACCCAATAGATATTCAAAAACAGGCGGAACTGGCCAGGCGCTGACATCAATGGTGACAGCCAGATCATCAATAAGCAGACGTTCAAAATTATCGAACATACCACCACCGGTAATATGGGAAAAACCGTGAATTTCCGCACCGGACTCCATCAATGCATTCACCGCCGGCACATAAAGCCGGGTAGGGGAGAGCACGCCTTCCACAGCCTTGCGACCATCCGAAAGCACATCATGGTTCAAATCAGCCTTACCGAGCTCCAGCAGTTTGCGCACCATGGAAAAACCATTGGAATGCGGGCCGTTGGATGCCACACCGATAATCACATCACCGTCCGTAATTTTGCTGCCATCCACCATTTTCGGTTTATCCACCACACCAACGCAAAAACCACCGATATCATAATGACCCGGTGCATACATGCCCGGCATTTCAGCCGTTTCTCCACCGATCAGAGCACATCCACAGGTATTGCAGGCATCGGCAATACCTTCGACAACGCCGGCCAGTGTTTCACCGGCCAGTTTTCCGGTGGCCAGATAATCGAGAAAAAATAACGGTGTTGCCCCCAGAGCTGCCAGATCGTTCACACACATCGCCACCGCATCAATACCGGCCACATGTGGTTTATTGTATTCCTGCAACAGCAATAGCTTCGTGCCGACACCATCGGTTCCGGATACCAATACCGGTTCTTCCATATTGGAAAAATCCGCTTTGAACAGGCCACCAAAACCACCCAGACCGGATAGCACTTCCGGGCGCATGGTGCTGTTGACCGCCTTTTTGATCCGGCCGACAAAGGCATTGCCGGCATCGATATCCACACCGCAATCGGCGTAACTCAGAGGTTGTTTTTCTGTCACAGTAATTCCCTTATCCGGTTTTATACGTCGAGATTACGAACTTTCAGGGCATTGTCCTGAATAAATTTACGGCGCGGCTCAACTGCATCACCCATAAGGGTCGAGAATGTTTCATCGGCATTGACCACATCTTCCAGTGTCACCCTCAAAAAGGTGCGCACCCGGGGATCCATGGTAGTTTCCCATAGCTGTTCGGGATCCATTTCTCCCAATCCTTTGTAGCGCTGAATACTCAGACCCTTGCGCCCAGAAGCTTCAATATGGGTGGCCAGTTCATCGAAATGTGAAACCGGCACCACGGAATCACCGAACACCAGACGTGCGCCTTCGTCCACCAGATTCTGCATGGATGCACACAATTTCTGTGCTTCGGCGAATTCAGCTGTGCCAACCAGATCCTTATCGAGCCGGGAAATCATCACACGCCCATGGTCTCGGCGCTGGAATTGTACCCAGAAACTGCCGTCTTCTTCATCTACCATGATTTTCCAGCTCAGGGTTTCATCCACCCGCGAGGCCTGCCTGAAAGCCCAGTCCAGTGCATCCATGCGCTCTTCAAGCAAATCGCGATGACGCATCATCTTGATGGTCGTCTTGCCGGATTCGATCAAAAACTTGAGCACCTTGGCATCGATACGCTGCGATAAACGCGCCTGCAGACGCTGTAATCGATGGATGCTGCGAATGGTTGTCTGCAATCGTTCGCCGCTGATGACCCGGGCATTCTTGCTGCTGAAATATTCCTTACCCTCACTGCCATGTTCCAGAAGAAACTCGAACAGTTCATCATCATTGGCAATATAACGCGCCTTTTTTCCGCGGGCGACACGGTATAATGGCGGCTGGGCAATATACAAATGTCCGCGCTCAATCACTTCCGGCATCTGTCGATAGAAGAATGTCAGCAACAGGGTAAGAATATGTGAACCGTCGACATCCGCATCGGTCATGATCACAATCTTGTGGTAACGCAGCCTGGAGATATCGAAATCTTCCTTACCGATACCTGTTCCCAGTGCGGTAATCATGGTACCGATTTCCTGACTCGAAAGCATTTTGTCAAAACGGGCTTTTTCCACATTCAGGATTTTACCCTTCAGCGGCAAAATCGCCTGTGCCTTGCGATCGCGCCCCTGTTTGGCAGAACCGCCGGCCGAATCACCCTCCACCAGATAAATTTCGGACAGGGCCGGATCTTTTTCCTGACAGTCAGCCAGCTTACCGGGCAAGCTGGATATATCGAGAGCCCCTTTGCGACGGGTTAAATCCCTGGCTTTTCTCGCTGCATCACGGGCTGTGGCAGCTTCAGCCACCTTGCTGACAATACGTTTGGCCTCTTTCGGGTTCTCTTCAAACCACTCGGCCAGTTTCTCGTTCACAATACCTTCGACAATCGGACGCACCTCGGAAGACACAAGTTTCTCCTTGGTCTGGGACGAGAATTTCGGATCGGGAACCTTGACCGACAATACAGCCGTCAATCCCTCACGGCAGTCTTCGCCGGTCAGGCTGACTTTGAGTTTTTTGGTCAGTCCATTCGAATTGGCATAGTTGTTGATGGTTCTGGTCAAAGCACCACGCAAACCGGCCAAATGGCTGCCACCGTCTTTTTGCGGAATATTATTGGTGAAACAAAAGATATTTTCCTGATATGAATCAGTCCATTGCATGGACAGTTCCACTGTCACCTCATCACGCTCACCGTTCATAGCCACACATTGTGCATGCAGCGGTGTACGGGTCCGGTTCAGATGGGTCACAAAGGCAGAAATACCGCCCTCATATTCAAACACGGCCTTGTTATCACTGCGTTCATCAATCACCTCGATATGTACACCAGAATTCAAAAACGACAATTCACGCAAGCGGGAAGCAAGAATATCAAATGACATGTTGCGATGAGAGAAAATTTCCAGACTTGGCAGAAAACGGACTTCTGTTCCTGTCCCCTTGGCTTCACCAATCACTTTCAACGGCGCAAGCGGTTCACCCATGGCATATTTCTGATAATGCACCTTGCCTTCTCGACGAATCACCAGTTCCAATGATTCAGACAGGGCATTGACCACCGATACACCCACCCCGTGCAAACCACCGGACACCTTATAGGAGTTATCATCGAATTTACCACCGGCATGCAGCACGGTCATAATCACTTCAGCAGCTGATGCCTTCTCTTCCGAATGCATCCCGACCGGAATACCGCGCCCGTTATCGCGCACGGTCACCGAATCATCGGAGTGAATTATCACCTCGATTTTATCGCAATGTCCTGCCAGCGCTTCGTCAATAGCGTTATCCACCACCTCGAACACCATATGATGCAGACCCGTTCCGTCATCGGTATCACCGATATACATACCCGGCCGTTTACGTACGGCATCGAGTCCGCGCAAAACCTTGATACTATCGGCGCTGTAATCCTGCGGTTGCTGAGAAGCACTCATGCTGCTTCCTCCATAGTTGTTTCATTGACTGATTCTTTATCGATGGCAAGCAGCTTTTGACTCACCTCAAAATCAGATAAACCGTGTTGTGTTAGCATCTGTGTGTGCATATCCGGCCGGGAATCAATCTCCACACCATCCGGTGCTGTCATCAAAATCTGGGCCGGGCTCTGTTGCAAACGTTGAAACAGTCGCATCTGCCGATGCCGATCCAGAGCCTCCAGACAATCATCCAGCAAGATCACAGGAATCAGACGGCGATACCTGCTCCACAGTGCGCATTCTGCCATCTTCAAGGCTATCGCAGCCAGCTTTTGCTGTCCACGGGAACCCGCACTGCGGATTTCACGCTTCTGGAAGATGATATTGATACCATCCACATGCGGGCCGAATCGCAAGCTGCCCACTCTGATGTCATCACTGCGTTTGCTTTTTAACCGTTCCAGCCAGGTATCTTCGCTATAATCAGGCATACTCACCGACAGACTCACCACATCCTCGGTCAAAACCTGTTCTTCCTGTAATAATGCATTGATTTCCGAAACCATATGCCGGCGTACACTGACAATCTGCAGCCCATGTTGAACGATCTGTTTTTCCCAGCTATCCAGTTCATCGGATAAAGCCTGCCGCCTCAGCAAGCGGCCGCGCTGCATGACAGCCCGTAAATAACGATCATAATGTATTCTGCTATGCTGAAAGCAGATCATCATCAGTGCATCCAGCCAGCGTCTGCGTTCACCCGGAGCCCCATCTACAATTTTTCGACCCTGTGGCGCCTCCACCAGTACCGGAAAACTTTCGCTGACATCCTTGCGACGCTGAATATCGCGTCCCTGCAAACGCACCGATGTTTTTCCTTTCCTGCCAACCACTGTCAGATGCATCGGGCCGAAACGCCGCCATTGCCCCTGAATCATGAAATTGTTCTGTCCGTGCTGTACCAGAAAGGGACTGCGCGACTGACGAAATGAACGACCATGTGCCATCAGATACACCGATTCCAACAGGCTCGTTTTTCCACTGCCATTGGCGCCGATGATCAGATTCAATCCCGATGAGATATGCCATACCAATGCATCATGGCAACGCAGGTGTCGGACTTTCACCTGTTCAATCGTCAACGGTGTAGCCAGCAGAAAATCTGTATCTGAAGCACTCATACGCAGCTCAATATCGAATTAAATCCTCATCGGCATGATGACATGCCTGGATTGCACATCATCTTCACCACTGATTAGTACCGGCGAGAGTTCATCCTTCAAATCTATGCGCACAGCTGCTGAACGAATCGCACCAAGCGTATCTCTCAGATAACGGCCGTTAAATCCGATGGCGGTTTCCTGACCATTGTAATCTGCCTCGATATGCTCTTCGGCTTCTTCCTGCTCTGTATTGTGAGCGGAAATATCCAGTCCCTGTTCAGTAAACACCAACCGGATATCGTGGGTGAATTCATTGGCCACAATCATGCTCCGCCGTAATACCTGATCAAATTCAGTACGGGCAACAATGACTCTGGCCGGATTACTGGCCGGAATCACATCCTGATAAACAGGAAAACGTGCATCAATCAGTTTGGAAGTCAGAATATTGGTGCCGGCAATCACACGAATCTGGCGCTCTCCCATCAATATTTCAATCTGCTCCGGACATTCCTCGCTCAACTTGCGAATTTCCATGACCGCTTTTCTCGGTACAATACATTTCCGGGCATCGACAGATTGCTCAAGTCTGATTTCTGATAGTGCCAGTCTGTGTCCATCAGTGGTGACCAGCCGGAGCATCTGTTCCGCATCCACTTCAAACAGTGTACCGGTCAGATATTTACGTGTTTCATCCGTGGACATGGCAAAACTTGTTGCTGCAACCATATCTGCCAGCGTGGAACCGGGTACAGTGATGGATACCTCACTGGTTTCTTCAGTCATGGACGGATATTCATCGGCGGACAATGAGGCAACCCGAAAACGGGAACGACCACTGCGAATGGCAACAAAATGGTCTCCGGTTTCTATGCTGACATCCAGTTCCGGATCCAGTTCCTTGATAATGTCGAACAATTTGCGTGCCGATACGGTAATCGAACCGACCTGTTCCACCCGGGCTTCTGTCTGAGAATGTAAACCGACTTCCAGATCAGTAGCTGTAATCAACAAGCGGTCATTTTCAGCCTTGAGTAATAAATTTGCCAGGATAGGAATGGTGTGGCGCTTTTCAACAATGCTCTGACAGCGCTGTACAGCCTGTAACAAAGAAGTTCTGGATAATGTTATTTTCATACTGACTTCCTCTTTCCCTCTTATTTACAAAATATAGTCATCATCATAGGTGCTGTGGATAGTGTGGATAACCATCAATTCCCCTGTTATTTCACACTCCGGCATGTTTCCTGTGATGTGAATTGTGATCATGGCTCCCTGTACATCATATGTGGATAACTGAACATTACGGTGTCTGACTTGTCGTTCAATCACTTTATACTCAATTCATCCACAGGCCATGGTGGTCTTTACCAACAGGATATGAAAGCTGTGAATTATTGCTTCAATAATGCCAGAATTCTCCCCATTTCCTCATCAAAATCATCCGATTCCTCGCGCATTTTTGTGATTTTCCGAACCGCATGCAAGACAGTGGTGTGATCCCGCCCTCCAAACTGGTTGCCGATTTCAGGCAGGGACTGGGTGGTCAGATTCTTGCTGGCATACATGGCAATCTGGCGCGGGTAGGCCACATTCTTGCTGCGTTTGCTTGAAGTCATTTCCCGGATGTTGATATTAAAATAAGAAGCAACCTTTTTCTGGATATCGACAATGGAAATGGCTCTGACTTCTTCATGCAATAAATCGCGAAGAACATGGCGGGCAAACGTAATATCGATGGTTCGACCGGTCAGGGTGGCATGGGCGGTCAATCGGGTCAGGGCACCTTCGAGTTCGCGTACATTATTGGTAATCCGGGAGGCCAGAAGGTGTGCGACACCCTTATCCAGCGCAATACCAGCCAGCTCAGCTTTACTGCTCAGAATTGCCAGCCGGGTTTCCAGATCGGGGGGTTGAATGTCTGCAACCAGTCCCCAGTTAAAGCGGGAGCGCAGGCGCTCCATCAGATTGGTCAGTTCACGCGGGCTTCTGTCCGAAGTCAGAATAATCTGTTTCTTGATTTCATGCAGGGCATTAAAGGTGTGAAAAAACTCTTCCTGGGTACGATCTTTGCCGGCAATAAACTGGATATCATCAATAATCAGTACATCAACCTGACGATACTGGTTGCGAAACTGGTCGGTGGATCCGTTACGAATAGCCTGGATCAGTTCATTGGTAAAACGTTCACCGGTTCGATAAGCGATACGGGTATGGTTATAGCTGATCAGGGAATTGGCGACAGCATTAATCAAATGGGTTTTGCCCAGACCAACACCACCATAGAGATACAGAGGGTTATAAATTTCACCGGGTTTGTCTGCTACAGCACGGCAAGCTGCATGGCAGAACTCATTGCCGGATCCCACGACAAAATTTTCAAAGGTAAAGCGGGGGTCGATAAAACCATCCACACTTGATGCCGGAGAAGCAGCAACTGCAGGTTCAGCGGCATGTTCCAGTGATGTGTCCACCACATAGGAAACTGCAATTTCCTCGCCTGTAACCTGCTTGACCAGTGTGGCTATTTTATTTCCATAACTGCTTTTCAGACCGTCGAGAAAAAATCGACTGGGAACCTTGATCACAAGCTGTTGATCTTCACACTGTGCTGACAGCGAGCGTATCCAGGCATCGAAGCGGGATGCCGGTATTTCCTCTTTCAGCAAGTCTGAAACACGCTGCCAGATTGATTCATTATTCATGGTTACCATTGCCTGAATAGTACATGCATCATAGTTATCATCCAGCCCTGCTAAGGGTTGAAGATGTTTTCTTGACATGGCAATGACAGTATTTATCATGCGCGACCCTTTTTAGCAACCTTGGGAACAGGAGATAAACCATGAGCTTTACCTATAAGCCAAGCCGAATTCGCCGAGCCCGCCGTCATGGTTTTCGTGCTCGTATGGCTACCCGTTCGGGCCGTGCTGTGATCAATCGTCGCCGTGCCAAGGGTCGTAAGCGGCTGTCAGCCTGATTTCATCGCATCTGCGATTTCCTAAATCGTATCGCTTACGGTCTAAAGCTGATTTTTCGTCGATACGAAAGGGTAAAAGAATTAGGGTGGGTAACCTCCGCATCGTCTACCGCTCGAACAAGCTGGAACATTGTCGTCTGGGTTTGGCAGTATCCAGAAAATATGGCAATGCTGTGCAGAGAAACAGATTGAAACGACAATTACGAAATACCTTCAGGATCAGCGAATGCCATACCATGGGTGTTGATATGTTGATTATTCCCGCCTGTAACGCTGATCAGATGCGATCCGCAGCCAATGATTTGATGCGGGCGATAGACAGCATTCAGCGTAGACTGAAATCCTAGTGTGATGAAAAGATTTTTTTCCTCACTGGTTCGTTTTTATCAGCTGTTCATTTCACCGATTGTTCCAAATCATTGTGCCCATATGCCAAGCTGTTCACATTATATGATAGAGGCTGTACAACGGCACGGCGTATTACGCGGCATTTGGCTTGGTGGAAAGCGTCTGTTACGTTGCCATCCGTTTTCTAAAGGCGGTTACGACCCTGTCCCATAAAAAACATAAATTAAACTTATAAATCAATGACTTATATAATCGATTAACGATTTCAGGGAGAAGAATATGGAACAACGCAATATGCTGCTGGCTTTTGCATTGTCGATGGTTGTATTACTGGGTTGGCAGGAACTATTTCCTCAACAGCAGGAGTCTGTTCAACAGGAACAGATCGCTGTTGAGCAACAGACAGCGACCCCGCCGGTTGATGATATCTATGCCCAGCCACCTGTAATGCCAGAGGTGGCTACGTCTGCTACACAGAATGCTGCAACGCCTGTTCCTCCCCGGGTTGAATCAGCTGGATCGAATCACATCGAATCAGGTAATGTCTTCGTTCTGGGTAATGATGTGATCAAACTCAGGGTGAATGATAAAGGCTGGATCACTCAGGGAACACTGCTGAAATACAAACAATCGCTTGAACCTGGCTCTGCCAATGTGGATGCACTGTTCATGGATGATCAGGGCCATGCCGTTTATGCCAATTCCGGCATTATCGGGGCAAAACAGAGTACCCCGTTTGCATTAGTGGAACAGGGAGAATATTCACTGACTTTGCAGTCGAAACTGGATGGCGGGCAAGTATGGCAGCGTCAGTTCCGCCTGACACCGGGCAGCTACAAGATAGAGATCACGGATAATATTACCAACGGTGCCGGTCTGAAAATGTATCGTCAGGTAGTGGAACGCAACCCTGATAAGGATCTCAACACATTCTATGAGCACATGGGACCAACCGCTTTACTCAATGGAAAACTGGTAGAGCCGGATTATGATGATCTGGATGAAAAGGGTGCGGAGCGCATGGCCTCCATGGGCGGCTGGACAGCGATCATGAATCGTTATTTTATTGCCGCCCTGGTCTCCAATCCTGAACAGAATTACCCCTATTACTTCAAAAGCGATGGTCGCTCCTATCAGGCAGGATTGATTGATGATGGCAAGGTCGAGGGTAAGAATACTGTGTTTGATACACAGCTTTATATAGGTCCCAAATCCATTCCTGTGTTGGAAGCCGCTGGTTCCGGGCTGGAACGTTCCGTTGATTTTGGCTGGTTTGCTCCGATTGCCAAGCCCATGCACACTTTCCTCGGCTGGTTGTACGGGTACCTCGGCAATTATGGCTGGTGTATTATTATTCTGGTGCTGTGCATCAAGTTGCTGTTTTTCTATCCGACGCAAAAATCGTACGAGTCCATGGCAGGTATGCGGAAATTGCAGCCGGAAATGGCCCGGATCAAGGAGCTGTATGGCGATGATCGTCAGCGCATGAGCCAGGAAATGATGGGCCTGTACAAGAAGCACAAGGTTAATCCGATGGGGGGCTGCCTGCCCATTCTGATTCAGATCCCCGTGTTTTTCGCATTATATAAAGTATTGCTGATGTCGATTGAAATGCGCCAGGCTCCGTTTATTGGCTGGATTCAGGATATGTCTGTACAGGATCCGTATTTCGTATTACCAGTCATCATGGGTGCATCCATGTACATTCAGCAGAAACTCAATCCTCAGCCGCCGGATCCGATGCAGGCCAAGCTGATGCAGTTTTTACCTGCAATTTTCACAGTTCTATTCCTGTTTTTCCCGGCCGGTTTGGTATTGTACTGGGTGGTGAATAATGTTTTATCCATTCTCCAGCAACGACTGGTGATGAAGCGGTTGAACGTCGATTAAGCAGCCGGACACCCAACAAACAACCATTGCTGCCATCGCCACACCTACAGGGCGTGGTGGTGTTGGCATTGTGCGAATTTCAGGGCCG
>JBHHTY010000036.1:0-14318 GCA_046753565.1 Mariprofundus sp. | reverse complement strand
GCCATGATGTACCTCATAACACCACTGTTTCTGCACAAACAATGTGGCGCACATAGATACGGTCGATCCGGGGAAAACCAAGCGCCCTCATGAACTCCTTGCTGCCTTGCTGTTATTTGGCATCGTTAGCCCATGTCTACCGCACTCAACATCATCGCAGATGCCCATATCTGGGAGGTGAATTCCGCATTTTCAGCCTTGCCCGGATTTGATGTACAACTGAAGGTTCTCGAAAACAGGCATATCACCCCTACTGCCATTCAGCATGCGGATATTCTGCTCACCCGCTCATCCACCCGGGTCAATGCAGAATTACTACAGGGTTCATCGGTTCGCTTTGCCGGCACAGCCACTATCGGCGATGACCATTACGACAAGACATGGCTTGAAGCCAATGGCATCACATGGGCCAATGCTGCCGGTTCATCAACTGACTCCGTCATCGAATATATGATCACCGCCCTGCTTGATTTACACATACAAGGCCTGATCAGCATTCCGGATACCTGTATCGGTATCATCGGCGCAGGCCGCATCGGCAGCAAGCTGGCAACCATATGCGAAGCCCTGGATATGACAGTCCTGTGCAATGATCCGCCCAGAGCCAGAGTGGAAGATTCTGATGTTTTTTGTTCGCTCGACCAGCTTCTGGAACAGGCAGATATCCTCACATTGCATACTCCGCTGATCCATGATGGTGTGGATTGCACCATCCATCTGCTCGGAAGGGAACCATTGGCCCGATTCGGAGGCAAGGGCATCATCAATGCAGGACGCGGTGCCTGCGTGGATAACCCGGCATTATGTAACTGGCTTGGTGATAAACCGGACAGATTTGCTGTCATTGACTGTTGGGAGAAGGAACCCGCACCCTTGCTTCGCCTGATTAACCACCCCGGACTGGCCATTGCCACGCCCCATATTGCCGGCCACTCGATCGAAGGAAAAGCCGCCAATACCGCTTTTATTTACAAGGCCCTGTGCAAATTCCTGAATATCAAACCAATATGGAACATGGCGCATTATCTGCCGACAATACCGGCACCGGTCGAAATCAGAACAGGGGAAACACCATGGCATACCCTGCATCATGCAGCCACTGCTCTGTATCCGATTTATCGTGATCACCGGATAATGCAATCATGGGGGCAATTGCCGGATTCCGAACTGGCCAAAGCTTTCACCGGCTACCGTCGGCAATATCCCGCCCGACGCGGATGGCGCCATGCTCCGGTCCATTTCATCGATGCCGATAAAAATGCATTGAAACTGGCGCAAATCATCGGTATAATAAATTCCCCTACAGGGGGGGCTGTTTCATGACTGTTTCAAAGTTTAATCTGGTATGGATGGATCTGGAGATGACCGGACTTGACCCGGAACAGGATACAATCATCGAAATTGCCACCATCATCACTGATGGTGACCTGAATATTATTGCTGAAGGGCCAAGCCTTGTCATCCATCAGCCGGATCATATTCTCGACACCATGGACGAATGGAACACATCCCACCATGGTGATTCAGGGCTGACCGCAAGGGTGAAAGCATCGGATTTGACCATGCGTGCAGCCGAGCAGCAAACGCTGGATTTCATCAAACAATATGTACCGCCATCTACCTCACCATTGTGCGGTAACTCGATCCACCAGGACAGGCGCTTTCTGCAACCCTACATGCCTGAACTCGAAGCATATTTGCACTACCGCAATATCGATGTCAGCACCATCAAGGAGCTTGCCAGACGCTGGTATCCGAACCACACCGCTCCGGTCAAGAAAGCTGAGCATCTGGCTCTGGCTGATATCCGGGAATCCATCAATGAACTGCGCTGGTACAGGGAAAAGCTGTTTCGTTGATCCTGTAAACATGCTATAATCCAAATCGGTTAGGGAGATGCTGCTTCATTGGTTTCCTGCCAATAATCAGCACAAAAAGAGAAAAGATGATATTCTCTTTTCTCACCAATCGGGCACTTATATGCCTGACTTGGCAGCCCCTCCACGGACTGTACGGAAACATTGAGTACATCAGTGTTTCCCTGGCTAAAAGGAGGTTCAGATGTTTTTAAAAAACGTGAGTAATGGCGATATTGCCCAGGTGGTTGAGCTCAGCGAGCTCACTGATCCGAATGCATCGTCTGTAACAGTTCGTTACCATGCCGGTGAAGAGGCCGGTGAACCGGTCAGCGTTGCCAAATCGGAACTGTCATTCCCGTCCGGCGAAGCATTGCCCAAATGCTGGCAGGATGCACATTACCGGGTCAGTTTCTAGACTCTGGCCACAGCAAAAACAGAAGCAGCAGGTATAGAGCGAGGCTTCTGTTTATTGGCATTATCCTTTTTTAATCGGACTGGCATGCAAGCCGCATTCGGCTACGCCATCCTCGTGCTCCCACCACCATCGGCCTGAGCGTGGATCTTCACCGACGGTTACCGAACGCGTGCAACAGGTACAGCCAATAGAAGGATAGTGCTGATCGTGCAATGCATTGTACGGCACATCATGTTCGCGGATATAGCTCCACACCTCTGCTTCATTCCACTCAATCAGGGGATTGAATTTCCGAATACCAAAATGGGCATCATCTTCAACTGCCGCCATCGACTGGCGGGAATGAGCCTGCTCGCGACGGACACCGGTAATCCATGCTTTCTTCCCCGCCAGAGCCCTTTTTAATGGATGGATTTTGCGAATTTCGCAGCAATGTTTGCGATTTTCCACGGACTGGTAGAATAAATTAAGGCCGGATCGCCTGACCATCGCTTCCACTTCCGCTGTATCGGGGAAATACACATCAATCTTTACACCGTATTTGTCCCGGCAGGCATCCATGACATCATAGGTCTGCTGTGGCAGGCGACCGGTATCCAGCGTCACAATGTTAATGGCCGGAGTATGTTTACTGATCAAATCAATCAACACCACATCCTCGGCGCCAAAGCTGCTTGCAAAGACCAGATTCGGCGCATATTCACGCTCGGCCTGCTTCAACAACGCAACGGTTTCGTTCACTCTGGTTTGCATCACCTTCTCCTCAGGCCTTTTTCCAAGTCGTGCCGCCCGCACCATCTTCCAGAACAATGCCTTCTGCCGACAGCTGATCCCGAATCGCATCAGCACGTGCAAAATCACGCGCCTGTTTCGCGGCACTGCGTTCACTGATCAGGGCTTCGATACGCCCTGCATCCACGTCTCCGGACTGGAACCATGCTTCGGCATCATACTGAACAATGCCCAGTACAGCGGTCATGGCACAAAACTGATCGAACAGCGTGCTGACATCCTCACCGGAATCCAGCCCCTTGTTCAGCAACCGGCAGGTATCGAACAGGGACGCCAGTGCCTCCGGTGTATTGAAATCATCGTTCATGGCTGCAGTAAAAGCCGCCGTCAAAGGCGCACGATCATGATCTTCCAGGCGACCCTGCACTTCGGGTGCCCGCTGATGACACCGTTTCATGGTTTCATACAACCGGTCCAGTCCGGCTTTGGCGGCATCCAGTGCATGATCGGAAAAATCCAGAGGTGAACGATAATGTGTGCCCAGCATGAACATGCGCAGCACTTCCGGATGATATTTTTCGGTCACTTCCCGAATGGTGAAAAAATTACCCAGCGACTTGGACATTTTCTCGGCATTGATGTTCACAAAACCATTATGCAGCCAGTAGCGTGCAAACCCGCCACCGTTGGCGGCCCGCGCCTGGGCAATTTCATTTTCATGGTGTGGAAATTTCAGATCCATACCGCCGCCATGAATATCAAATGTTTCACCCAAATGCGAACAACTCATGGCCGAACATTCAATATGCCAGCCCGGTCGGCCAGATCCCCAGGGGGAATCCCATGCCGGTTCGCCCGGTTTGGCCATTTTCCATAACACAAAATCAAGCGGATCACGCTTGCTCTGGTCGATATCCACACGACTTCCCGATTCCAGATCATCGATATTTTTACCCGACAGACTGCCGTAATCATCAAATGTGCGTACCGCATACAACACATCGCCGGAATCCGACACATAGGCAGCTCCCTGCTGCACCAGAGCCTCAATCATGGCGATCATTTCCGGCATATGCGCCGTTGCACGCGGTTCCCGGGTCGGATGCAAACAGCCCAGACTGTCAATATCCTCATAAAATGCGGCAATCATCTCATCGGTCAGCACATCAATCGCAATACCACGCTCGGCAGCCCGCCGGATAATTTTATCATCCACATCGGTAAAATTACGTACATAATCGACATCATAACCCAGTTGCTGCAACCAGCGATGAATGATATCGAAAACCACCATCACCCGGGCATGGCCGACATGGCAATAGTCGTACACAGTCACGCCGCAGACATACATGCCAACCTTGCCCGGCTTTAATGATATAAAACGCTCTTTTTCGCGTTTCAGTGAATTATATACATACAAACTCATGACTCTTCCTGCTGTTGGTTACACATTCTGCATGCATCCCCGATCCTTACCGATACACCTTCTTCACCCAGAAAAGCTACAACAGCGGACATTTCGGGCCCGTGCACTGCACCACTGAGTGCCACACGCAACGGCATGAACAGATTCCGTCCCTTGCAGCCTGTTTTCTCTTTGACCATCGTTGTCCAGCATTTCCAGTCCGGTTCTTCCAATGCTTCCCATGCATCCAGCGCAATCCGATAAAAATCGCTGCCGGCCTCCTGCAACACGGACAGTGCATCGGCATCCAGTGCGGCATGAACATCCAGCAATCGCTGATAATGCGCCGCATCTTCGGCACGCTCGATATTCTTGCCAATCAGTGCAGAAAATTTACTCAGGATCTCAGGGGAACTTGACGAAACATAAGGCTGAATCATCGCAACCAGTGTATCGACATCCAGCTCGTGTAACAAACGGGAATGCCAGCGCCACATTTCATCATCCGACCAGCGCACAGAACTCGTGGAAATATGTTCGGCCTGAAAATGCGATGCCAGTGCAGCAGCATCATGTGCGTTTTCCGGCATGTTCGGGTGCCCGAGTCTGGCCATGGCCTGAATCAGGGCGCCGGATAACAATCCTTCATCACGCAATTCAACCACACTGTGGCTACCGCTGCGTTTGGAAAGCTTGGCACTATCCTGTCCCAGCAGCAGGCCATGATGCAAATACACCGGCGGTGTATATCCCAAATGCTCCAGCAACCAGACCTGATAGGCTGAATTGCTCAGATGATCATCGCCGCGTAATGTATGGGTGATACCATCCAGTGCATCATCAACCGCATTGGGCAACAGAAAGGTGAATGAATCGTCCGAGCGCACCACCACCGGATCATCGAGATCGCGTAGAGCAAAGCTGATTTGGCCGCGCAGGGCATCGGTCACCACCACTTCGCCATATTCCGCATGCACACGCAAACGCCAGACAAATGATTCCGATTCTGCCCGTCGTTCTGATTCCAGCACAGAAAAATCACGGCAATGACCGGCATAACGCGGTGGCAAGCCGCGGGAGGTTGCCAGCTTACGATCCAGATTTAACTGTGTTTCGGAACAGAAGCAGCGATAAGCCAGCCCCTGTTCAGCCAGTTTTTCCAGCGCATCATGATGACTGGCTGCATGTTTCGACTGAAACAACACATCGCCGTCCCAATCCAGACCCAGCCAGCATAAATCAGCCTTGATGGCATCGACATATGCCTGTTGTGAGCGATCCTGATCCGTATCTTCAAAACGCAATAAGAAACGACCACCGTGTTTTCTGGCATACAACCAGTTCAGCAATGCCGTACGAACATTACCCAGATGCAGCAATCCGGTGGGTGACGGAGCGAATCGGGTGACTACATCAGAGCTCACGGTTTTTTCTCCTGTTTGTCATGCTCCGGCATAATCAGCATATACTCATCCGGATGCACATAACCCAGTTCCCGATGCACCAGTTCCTCCAGCGCATCCGGATCGTTTCTGAGCCGAAGCACCTCCTTGGCCAGGCGTTCTCTCTCGGCTTTTAAAGCAGTGACTGTGGATTTTAACTGCTGCAACTGTGCCGCTTCCTGACGATAAACCAGATAACCGTGATCCGAAAAAACAAGATTCCAGCTCATGTAGGCAATCGCGGCTACTCCAGCAAGCCAGAGCAGCCAGCGGCCAATACCTGCACCCATTTCAGATGATGGTATCGCCCGTTTCCGGCTGATCAGCGCGCAAAGGCCGCCCGACCTGCAAAGCGGGCAGCGCTGCCCAGCTCTTCCTCGATCCGCAACAGCTGGTTGTATTTGGCCATGCGATCGGAACGAGAGGTCGAACCGGATTTGATCTGGCCTGTGGCCATCGATACCGCCAGATCGGCAATGGTTGCATCTTCAGTTTCACCGGAACGGTGGCTCATCATACAACGATAACCGGCATCATGTGCCATATTCACAGCCGCAATGGTTTCACTCAAGGTGCCGATCTGATTCACCTTCACCAGCAATGCATTGGCCACGCCTTTCTCAATACCCTCTTTCAGAATCTCGGGATTGGTCACAAACAGATCATCACCCACCAGCTGTACTTTGGAGCCGACCTGATCGGTCAACAGCTTCCAGCCATCCCAGTCCGCTTCATCCAAACCATCTTCAACGGAAATAATTGGATACTGGCGACACAGCGAATCAATCAGTTCCACCATACCTGCGGCATCCAGCTTGCGGTTTCCTTCACCGGCCAATACATATTGCCCGTCATGGTAGAATTCGGAAGCCGCCATATCCGAAGCAATAGCAACATCATCACCGGCTTTAAGGCCAGCCTGTTCAATAGCCTGCAGGATGACGGTAATGCCTTCCTCATTGGAGCCGAGATTCGGTGCAAAACCACCCTCATCGCCAACCGCTGTCACATGACCACCTGCCTTGAGTACGGATTTCAGGGCATGAAACACCTCTGCACCCATATCCAGAGCCTGTGCAAAAGATGATGCCCCCACCGGTGCAATCATATACTCCTGAAAATCGATGCTGTTATCGGCATGCGAACCGCCGTTGATCACATTCATGCATGGTACCGGCAACAGATTGGCATTTTCACCACCCAGATAACGGAACAGGGATACGCCCTGCTCCACGGCCTGTGCCTTGGCCACAGCCATGGATACGCCAAGAATCGCATTGGCACCCAAACGCCCTTTGTTCGGCGTACCATCCAGTGCAATCAGTTTATCATCCAGTCCCTGCTGATCAGCAGCATCCAGACCATGCACTGCCGTCTTAATTTCGCCATTCACATGGCCGACTGCCTTGCGGACACCCTTGCCGCCCAGGCGGCTGTCGCCATCGCGCAATTCCACTGCTTCACGCGCACCTGTAGAGGCGCCGCTCGGTACCGCAGCCCGCGCAAATGCACCCGAGGCCAGTTTCACATCGACTTCAATGGTCGGATTACCGCGTGAATCAAAAATCTCACGGCCATGTACGTTTACAATTTCACTCACTTTTTTCTCCTGTTCGACATCATTGTCTACACATATTTTGTTTCCAAAAAACGCCGCTCAAAACCTCAATCATGGCCACAGATCATTGATATATGGGTGGTTTTGATTTCATCCATGCATTTTTTACCATCCCGGCAAAGACACAGCCTGAGCAGACACATATCTTTTCCCTGAGGGCGCGCAACCATACGCAAATGAACATTATTCGTCCATGAATTGGAAAAACTGGAATGAACCACAGCGCCCGAAACCCTGAAAAACCACAAGACCGCAGTTTTTCCACCCTTCTCTAATTGAAATGGCTCGGCCGTTTTACGCTTTCACGACCTCATCAATCTGTTTCAATGTGGTCAGCACGTTCCCCAGATCATGCAAGGCCAGTGAATTCGGCCCGTCGGACATGGCCTTATCGGGATCGGGATGCACTTCCATAAACAGTGCGGCAACACCGGCTGCCACTGCTGCACGCGACAGGCCCGGCACATACTCACGATTACCACCGGTCGCACCGCCCAAACCTCCGGGTTGCTGAACCGAATGGGTGGCATCGTAAACCAGCGGCGCACCAAACTCGCGCATCACCAGCAGGGAACGCATATCCGATACCAGGTTGTTATAACCAAAGCTCGCACCGCGTTCACACAACATGATATTATCATTGCCCGTTGCCTGCGCCTTTTCGAGCACGTGCTGCATATCCCAGGGTGCCAAAAACTGCCCCTTCTTGATATTGACCGGTTTCCCGGCCCTTGCAACCGCTTCAATAAAATCGGTCTGACGACATAAAAAAGCCGGTGTCTGCAAGATATCGGCGACTTCAGCCACGGCTTCCACCTGACCCGCCTCATGGATATCGGTAACCACAGGCAAGCCCAGTTCATCCTTGACTCGCTGCAGAATACGCAACCCCTCATCCAGACCGGGACCGCGAAAACCATCCTTGCTGGTGCGGTTGGCCTTGTCGAAACTGGACTTGAACACCAGCGGAATACCCACACGATTAGCAACCACTGCAATATCCGCCGCCGCTTTCAGGGTGAAATCTTCGCCCTCGATCACACAGGGGCCGGCCAGCAACACCAGCGGCAACGGATTGGCGATGCGAATGTCGCCAACCGTAACAACGTTCTGTGTCATACGATCGCCTGTTCCTTGCTTGCTCCGACAAAGGCGGAAAACAGCGGATGCGGTTCATAGGGGCGCGACAAAAATTCCGGATGGAACTGACAGGCAACAAACCACGGATGGTCTTTCACCTCGACAATTTCCACCAGTGAATCATCCGGCAAAGTGCCGGCAATCGTTAAACCGGCCGCTTCCAGCTGTTCGCGATAGGTATTATTAAATTCGTAACGATGACGATGGCGTTCACGAATTTCGCTCTGGCCATAGGCCGCAAATGTATGCGTACCTTCAATCACACGACATGCATAGCCACCCAACCGCATGGTACCGCCCAGATCACTTTCTGAATTACGTTGCACACGTGTCCCTTCCTGCTCCCACTCGGTCATCAGGGCAATCACCGGATGTTCGGCCCGCTCATTGAATTCGCTGCTGATGGCATCACTTAACCCGGCCACATTGCGGGCAAATTCCACCACTGCCAGCTGCATGCCGAGACAAATGCCCAGATACGGTATTTTCTGTTCACGGGCATACCGAATTGCAGTAATCTTGCCTTCGGTTCCGCGCTGACCAAAACCACCGGGCACCAGAATGCCATCGACTTCGGAAAGGCAGTCAACACCTTGCTTCTCCAGAGATTCCGCATCGATATATTCAATATGGATACGCACGCCATGCGCCATACCGCCGTGAAACAGCGCCTCATTGACGGATTTATAGGCATCGGTCAGCTCGACATACTTGCCCACCATGGCAATACGGACAGCCTGTTTCGGCTCACGTATCTTGCGACAAATATCCTCCCACACCGTCAAATCCGGTTCGGGATCATCCATATGGAAATGTTTCAACACCACCGAACCCAGTCCCCCTTCACGCAGGGACAACGGTACCGCATAAATCGTGTCCACATCCGGCGCATCAATCACTGAATCCCGATCCACATTGCAGAACAGGGCAATTTTGTCTTTCTGACTCTTGGGAATCGGATGATCGGACCGGCACAGCAGCACGTCCGGCTGAATACCGATTTCACGCAGAATCTTGACCGAATGCTGGGTAGGCTTGGATTTCATCTCACCCGCAGATGCAATATACGGCACCAGAGTCAGATGAATATAAGCAGTATTTTTCTTACCCAGATCAAAACGCAACTGGCGAATGGCTTCCAGGAACGGCTGCGATTCGATATCACCAACCGTGCCACCGATCTCCACCAGTGCAATGTCCACATCTTCAGAACGCAGTGACAGAACGGCATTCTTAATGGCATCGGTGATATGCGGGATGACCTGCACAGTCGCCCCGAGATAATCACCGCGCCGTTCACGCCGAATCACCGATTCATAGATCCGACCGGTGGTATAATTGGAGCGCTTCGACATGGTCGCATGGGTAAAACGCTCGTAATGGCCAAGATCAAGGTCGGTTTCCGTACCATCATCGGTGACAAAAACCTCACCGTGCTGAAACGGGCTCATGGTGCCGGGATCGACATTAATATAGGGATCAAGTTTCTGCATGGTAACACGCAGACCACGCGCTTCAAAAAGCGCCGCAAGGCTAGCCGCAGCAATGCCTTTTCCGAGCGACGACACTACCCCGCCGGTAACAAAAACGAATCTGGTTTGTTTATTCATGACGGGTCGGGAATGTATCAGAAGCAACCTGCCGGTTCCAGCTCAGGGTCAGATTATTTTGCAAACCTCTGCACCTCAATCCATCGCCATGCCATGTGATCATTATCGCACTGAATCTGCACACGAATGGTCGTTTCCGGCAGAACCTCATCAGCCCTTTCCGGCCATTCAATCAGACAAACCCACGGGGAAATAAAAAAATCGCGCACACCAAGCATGTCTATCTCGGCAGCATCGTCCAGCCTGTACCAGTCCATATGGGCGACACGGCAATGATCAGCATCATATTCCTGAATAATGGCAAATGTCGGGCTGGGCAAAGCTTCGTCAGTGACGCCCAATGCCCGCAATACAGCCCTGCAAAACACACTCTTTCCGGCCCCCAGGTCACCCGAAACGGCGACCACATCGCCCGGTTTCAGAGTGGCTGCAAATCCGGCGGCAAATTCAATGGTTTCTGATTCGTTGTGAGACTGGTAATTCAAACGTATTATCTATTGGCTACCAGTGCCTTGATAACATCGTGCTTACTGATCATACCCACCACTGACTCACCATCCATCACGGGCAGATGATGCACATGCTCATCTGCCATCACGGCAGCGATTTCTCCCAGATCAGCATCGGTGCGAACGGTCACCACACTGGTACGCGCCAGATCTTCGGCAGTCATTGCCTGCATCCGTTCGATCTCCTGTTCAAAACGGGATTCACCGACAGGAATCACCATATCAAACAGCGCTACGGCAGTCGGTACATGCAGATTCTTCTGCTGATCAATCAAATCACTTTCCGTGATCAGGCCAAATAAATGCTTGTCATCGTCCACAACCAGCATCCCTGTCAGATTCTCATCGGCCAGTCGCTTGGCGATATCTTCCACCGAAGCATCCATCAGACAGTAGGGGGGATCGGTATCCATAATGTCCCGGGCAAAAATCCTGGCATGCGGCATAACAGCCCTCCTTGATAACCACTATATCCTAAAACAAAAAAGCACTTACCGCAAAGGACGAAAGCTACCAAAGGAAACCAAAAAAGGTTTGTTTTTCACACCCGGGTCCTGGCTGCCAAACCGGGACTTATGAATGTTTCGTATCTTTGTTACCTTTGCAGCTCGAATCTTTGTCCTGAGCCACAGCTCAGGTCTTGTGGTAAATCTCCGAACCGGTACGCAGAAATTCATCCGACTGTTCCGCCATACCCGCATCAATGGCCTCTCTTGTTTCCAGACCGTGCTCTCTGGCGTAATCGCGTACATCCTGGGTGATTTTCATCGAACAGAATTTCGGCCCGCACATGGAACAGAAATGTGCCACCTTGGCAGAATCCTTGGGCAGCGTCTCATCATGGAATGAACGTGCCGTATCCGGGTCAAGACTCAGATTGAACTGATCCTCCCAGCGGAACTCAAAACGTGCCTTGGACAAGGCATCATCGCGCTGCTGCGCACCCGGATGACCTTTGGCAAGATCGGCCGCATGGGCTGAAATTTTGTAGGTAATCACGCCGGCTTTCACATCATCGCGATTGGGCAAACCCAGATGTTCTTTCGGTGTCACATAGCAAAGCATGGCACAGCCATACCAGCCGATCTGCGCAGCACCGATACCGGATGTAATATGATCATAGCCCGGGGCAATATCCGTGGTCAGCGGGCCCAGCGTATAAAACGGTGCCTCATCGCAGTATTCCAGCTGCAAATCCATATTCTCCTTGATCATCTGCATAGGCACATGGCCCGGCCCTTCAATCATGGTCTGCACATCGTGCTTCCAGGCAACCTGAGTCAATTCACCCAGTGTTTTCAACTCGCCAAGCTGCGCCTCATCATTGGCATCGGCAATCGCACCCGGCCTCAGCCCGTCACCGAGCGAAAATGACACATCATAGGCTTTCATGATTTCGCAAATATCTTCGAAATGCGTGTAGAGGAAGTTCTCTTTATGATGCGACAGGCACCACTTGGCCATGATCGAACCACCACGGGAGACAATGCCGGCCAGCCTTTTCGCCGTCATCGGCACATAACGCAACAGTACACCGGCATGAATGGTGAAATAATCCACACCCTGCTCGGCCTGCTCGATCAGAGTATCGCGAAACACTTCCCAGGTCAGATCTTCAGCCACACCGTTGACCTTCTCCAAAGCCTGATAGATCGGCACGGTTCCGATCGGGACGGCTGCATTTCGGATGATCCATTCGCGTGTTTCGTGGATATTCCTGCCGGTAGACAGATCCATGATCGTGTCCGAACCCCAACGCGTCGCCCAGGTCATCTTGTCCACTTCCTCTTCAATGGAAGATGAAAGGGCTGAATTACCAATATTGCCATTGATCTTGACCAGAAAATTGCGCCCGATAATCATTGGTTCCAGTTCCGGGTGATTGATGTTGGCAGGAATAATGGCACGGCCACGGGCCACTTCATCACGCACGAATTCCGGTGTAATTACACGCGGAATACTGGCTCCGAATGACTCCCCGGGGTGCTGTCTGGTGATCTCGCGCAAATGCTCACGCTTTTGATTCTCGCGAATCGCCACATATTCCATTTCCGGGGTAACAATCCCCTGTCGGGCATAATGCATCTGCGACACATTGGCACCGGTTTTGGCTTTACGCGGTTGTTTCAGATGCTCAAAACGCAGATGATCCAGGCTCTCGTCATCACGACGGGCATTGCCATAACGGGAGGATAAGCCGCTCAGAAAAACCGTATCGTTACGCTCTTCAATCCAGACCGAGCGCACATCGGGCAATCCTTTCTGCAAATCCAGTTTAACATCCGGATCGGTATAAGGGCCGGATGTATCGTATACCAGAATCGGCGCATTCTCTTCATCACCGGCATTGGTACGGGTTGGAGAAAGCGATATCTCGCGCATCGGCACACGGATATCCGGACGTGATCCCTCGATATAAACCTTGCGGGAATTGGGCAACGGCAGTTGCGCATTATAACGCCCCCCTGCCATATCCTTATCCAAAGTCGAATCATTCGCCTGTGTTGTCATCTTGCCTCCAGAACCCCTTTTAGAAAAAAGGGACCGCAACTATAACGAAGACATACGGCAGGGCATAGAAGCAGGAAACAGAAATCAGCTAACAAACCCCTTCGGTGACTGTGGGTGGTCTATCCCCGAGCAAATCAACCAACGATTTCAGCTGCGTTTCATAATGACGCCAGACATCTATCGAGCGTGTATACACAGGCTGACGAACCTGCATCATACTGGCCGTCAGCACCCGATGGTCTGCCTGTTGAAAATCGAGGCAAGCCGGATCCCACTCCAATCCGCAAGCCTCCAGTAATGTCATGCTCTGCTGTTCCTGGTCTGTGACCAGCTGCTCATAATCGATCTCAAACAGCATGCCTGCCGGCAATACCCTCTTCCAGTGTGCCATCAGCCGCTCATACATGCGGTAATAGCGCCCCAATTCGTCAAGATCATGGCCGTAACCAAACAGATCCCCGGTAATATTATTTTTGTATATCGACAAACAGGTATCCAGAGGATGACGCCGTACATGAATGATTTTCGCGTTGGGAAACAGGCGGGCAATCGAACCAATATGCAGAATATGATGAAGCGATTTATCCGTATATCGACATGCCTTGGGATCAAGCTGCCGCAGTCGCTTCAAATAAGCATCGCCGGCAACCCGGCATTGCTCCGTCGTCCATGCACAAACCGAAAGCGAATCATCCCCCGCCCCGGACACAGAAGCGATCGACTGATTAAGCATATTGTTTTCACCGCAACTGTACACATCAGGGTGAGCGGACAAAATCTGCTCCACCAGCGATGTTCCGGAACGGGGCATACCCAGCACAAAAATCGGTGCATTGCTGTCAATACCTGAGTTTTCAGCAACCACTTCCTGCGTGCAGACTGCCATCAACTGGCGCATGCGTTCGAATTCGGCCTTCTCATCGTAAGGGCTGAATCCCCGCCGAATCGCATTCGCCTCCTGCATCTTTGAAAAGGCTTCATCGTACTGACCCAGGTCATCGCTCACCTTGGCCAGTGCAAAAGCCATATGCATCCGCTCAATCGAACCTTCAGGGCAACGCCCGTACAGCTCCTGCA
>JBHHTY010000035.1:0-14348 GCA_046753565.1 Mariprofundus sp. | reverse complement strand
CCGGCTGGGGATTTCATTGTCGGTAGCAGCAGACTGCAGATTGAACAGGCTTATCAAATCAGTGCCGCCGGATACGGTCATGATCGGATACGCGAGTCCGGCTGGTTTGATCATGAAATACCACAACACAAACGTTATCTGCCGGCATTTCGTATTCAGAAAGTGCCGGTCACGCAGCAGGATTATGCCCGTTTTGTGACTGATACCGGCCATCGTGTTCCATTTGTAGATCCTGCTACATGGAAATCTTACGGGCTGGTACATCCCTATCAGCGTGCCAGTGCCTACAACTGGATTGCAAATACATGGCCTGCCGGCAAAAAGAATCATCCCGTTGTGCTGGTTGGGGTAAGTGATGCTGAGGCATATGCCGCATGGTTATCCCGAAAAACCGGACGAAAACTACGCTTGCCCAGTGCGGAAGAGTGGGAAAAAGCCATGCGGGGTTCGGATGGGCGGTTATATCCCTGGGGCAATGATTATGATGCAGGCCGATTGAATAATGCGGATCAGGGGCCTTTTTCAACCATGCCGGTCGGTTCATTTCCGCAGGCTGCAAGCCCTTATGGTGTGCTGGATGGTGCCGGTCAGGTGTATGAATGGACAGCAACGAAACAGGGGGAAAAGCGGCGGGTGGTCAAGGGTGGAAGCTGGGATGATCATGGCGGTGTGTGTCGTCCGGCGGCATGGCATACGCGCCCGCAACTGCTGAAGCATATTCTGATCGGTTTTCGTCTTGTCGAGGAGTTACCGGATCTAACTAAGAATCCGTAATCGGGAACGTATCCGATGATGTGAGAAAATGGATACAGGCTTCTTGCGGTCGTTGGTATTCGGCCAGCTGGAGGGCCAGCACATCCAGATCGGCGTCGGAGATATCCTGACCGTGTTGTTGGCGTTGACGGATATTGTGTTCAAGTGTTTCCGGATCAATATCCAGCCAGTAAAAATGTAATGCCACATTGCATGCCTCGGCGAGTGTGATGACTTGTTTCCTGCTGTCCGGATGCAAGAAAGTGGCATCCAGAATGACCGAAAATCCGGCCCTGAGTGCAGTGCGTGCTGCATCAAACATGGCGTTGTAGGTATGGATATGCATGTCTCTGCCATAGCGTTCGAGATCGGGGTAATCGGGTGCAATCCGCTGGCGCGTGGCGTCGGAACGGATGATGATTGCACGTTGCGGACCGCAACCCAGCAGGGCCAGATGACTCTTGCCGCTGCCGGAAAGGCCGCCGATTACAAACAGGGCAGGCCTGGCCGGTTTTGCATATGTGGCAGCAAGCGTGAAATATTTTCGGGCTTCATGCCATTGTGGCTGTTGTTGTTCTGCCGTCAGTTCATCGGCGAGAATGCAGGCAACCTTGCCGCGCACTCCGGCGCGATAAAACAGGTACAGTGGTAGCAGCATCAGCCCGGCATAATCACCCGAATATTCCAGGTAGCGAGACAGAAAACGCATGCCCAGGTCGGGGCTCGCATGTGCATCACAATCCATGACCAGAAAAGCAATATCATTCATGGTATCGATGATGCGGTAGGCATCGTTGAATTCGATACAGTCAAACAGGACGGGGTTGCCGTCAAGCAGTGTGATATTCCTGAAATGCAGATCACCATGGCAATGACGGATATGGTGTTCAGCCTGGCGTTGTTTCAGGGCAGGCAGTTTTGCGCCCAGTTCGCGATGCATGAATGCAGTGAGGGTTTGTAAATTCGCAGCATCAACCGCGAGGCCATCATACTTGGCGGCGATGGCCAGATTATCCTGCATATGGCTGGCCAGCCGTGCATCATGTCCAAAATCCGGGTCGGTGTTGATTTCCGTTCGCTTGTGAAATGCGGCTACATATTCAGCCAACTGGTCCATCCATTGCGGGTCCAGTGCATGGCGCCGCAGTTTTTGGTCCAACAGGTCGGCTTGATTGAAGCGTTTCATTTTCAGGCAATAATCCACGATTTCAGACGATGCTTTGAAGTTGTAATGGTCGCCATGGCGGTAGACGGGTAGCACATCAAGATACAGGACCGGTGTCAGCCTTTGGTTGAGCTGCAATTCTTGCTCACAATAATACTTTCGCTTGGCCAGTGTGGAGAAATCCATGAAACCGAAATCCACCGGTTTTTTGAACTTGTAGGCAAAATCCCCGCTCAGGAATACCCACGATGCATGGGTCTGGATCATCTCAATGCGGTTGGCCGGGTGGGGGTAAGTTTCAGGCTGGTGAAAAGCCTGAATATGAGGAGGTGTTCTGGAATCGGGCATCGGTTTGAGATCCGGATAAAATGGACTCAGACAAAACAGGCTCCGACGTATGTCGGAGCCTGTAAAACACGAGTCATTTTGGTATCAGCCGTGATTGATGAACAGGCCCCGGTTGATATCACCGATGCTGACCATGCCGACAAGCTTGTCACCATCCACAACCGGCAAGCGACGAAGATTTTTCAGGCCCATATAGGATGCCGCTTTCAGAACAGACATGTCGGAATACACGGTCATGGGATTCGGAGTCATGACCTCCTTCACCTTCATGCACATCACAGGTTTGTAGTTCTCTTCCATTTCTTCAAAATCGCGTGCTGTCTTGGCATCGTGAATATATTCGCCGAAGTTGGGGTACAGCGGCAACATAGTGTCACGAATCGTGATAATGCCGATCAGTTTCGTGGCATCTTCATCATCAACTACGGGCAATGATCCGCAGCGACGCATGACCATTTTTTGTGTGGCATCATGCAGGGTATCGCCCGCCTTGCAAGTGATGCTGCCATGTGACATTACTTCTGAAACTTTCATGATTCCTCCCGATACGTCGTTCAGCGGTTCTTGCCGCAGAATTCAGAGGCGCAGCATAGCATGGAATCGACAGCTTGTGCAGATGCTTTGTATGCGTTTGCGGGTAACATCATGCGCCTGTTTTTTGGGAGGGCATTGATTCATTCAGTGTAAGCGATGGCAATAAATCAGTATCTTCCTGGTAAAAAGAAGGCAAGAGTTGTTGACACTGTTTTGTGAGACGGTATGGTTCCGCGCCTCACTATAAGGCGCAGCAACGGCTGCAAGGAGTAACCAACGTGGCAAACCATGCATCAGCACTGAAACGTGCTCGTCAGGACGAGAAAAAACGTCTCCAGAATCGCACGCAGAAATCTGCAATGCGTACCGAGATCAAGAAGGTACTGGCTGCAGTAGAAGCCGGTGATAAAGATACAGCCGCGACAGCTCTGAAAACTGCAACCTCCATGCTCGATAAAGCTGGCCGCAAGAATCAGATTCATGCCCGTCAGGCATCCCGCAAGGTATCCCGCCTGAATGCCAAAGTGAAAGCGATTTCCTGATTTCACTACCTGAATTATTAAGCCCGTCCGACCTTTGGTCCGGCGGGCTTTTTTTTTGCAATCAATGCAGTTGATTTGATGGTTTTTATTACAATCGGGATGCTTTGAAAAGATCAAATGATAGAAAGAAACAATAAAAAAGGGCCGGTTTTTACCGGCCCAATAGATGGCTCCCCGAGCAGGACTCGAACCTGCGACATATGGATTAACAGTCCACCGTTCTACCAACTGAACTATCGGGGAATTGAGGAGCGCGAACCGTACGGAGACGCACTATTCATGTCAATATGCCTTAGCCAATATTTTTGTGTTTTTGACAGGTCTGTCAATTTCAGCGAAAAAAAATCGGTATGTCGAAGGGAAGCTAGGGCCGGGAATGAATATTAAACAGGCGTTCATGCTCTTCGAGCGCATAGCGATCAGTCATGCCGGCGATGTAGTCGGCAATGATTCTGGCTAGATGCTCTGTGGATAATGAACCGGATGCAGGTTTTCTGGCAGCTATTTCGAATTGCTGGTTTTCCGGCAACATGGCGGGGCTGTGCATATACACTTCAAAAATTTCACGAATGACCCGCTCGGCCTTGTTGGCCATGCGCGCCACGCGGTAATGGCGGTACATTTTTTTATACAGAAACTTCTTTAATTCACCATTCATTTTTCTGGTTTGCTGTGACAGGGCGACCAGCGGTATTGTGGCGGCACGTACATCTTCAAAGCTGCTCACATTAGCTTCCCTGATGCGCCGGTTGGTCTCTTCAACCACATCGACAATCAGAAAGTTGATCATATGCCGAACAGTTTCATTCACTTTCAGCCGTGCGGGGACAGCGGGGAACTGCGTTTCCACCTGTGCGTAAAAACGACCGAACAGTTCCAGCTGTTTCAAATCATCAATCGAAAGCATGCCGGCGCGGTAACCGTCATCAATATCATGATTGTTGTAGGCGATTTCGTCGGCCAGATTGCCAATCTGAGCTTCCAGTGCCGGCTGCTCATGCAGATTGAAATGAGCCAGATCGTGATTCGACGGTGTATCATAGGCGGAATGATGTTTGACAATGCCTTCGCGGGTTTCGTAACTGAGATTCAGTCCGGAAAATGCCGCATATTTATGTTCCAGTTTTTCGACAATCCGTAGCGACTGACGATTGTGCTCAAAGCCGCCATAAGGCTCCATCACAGCATTGAGTGCATCCTGACCGGAATGCCCGAATGGGGTGTGACCCAGATCATGGGCCAGCGCAACTGCCTCGGCCAGATCTTCATGCAGCCGCATGGATCTGCAGATAGAACGGGCAATCTGGGCGACTTCAATGGAGTGGGTCAGGCGGGTGCGGTAGTGATCTCCCTCATGATTTACAAATACCTGGGTTTTGTATTCCAGCCGCCGAAATGCGGTTGAGTGAATGATACGATCACGGTCACGCTGGTAGGGGTTCCGGTGCTCCGATTCAGGTTCGTCATGGACACGGCCACGCGAACAGGCAGTTCGGCAGGCATAGCCGGCCAGTGTGGATTCATAGGCATGCTCAGACACGGGAGCGGGCTGACTCCATCATGGCAATTGTTTCCATAGCGGCACTGCGCGGATTCGGTGCATGCAGGATCGGACGGCCTACAACCAGATAATCGGAGCCATTTGCAATGGCGGCAGCCGGATCGGCAACGCGTTTTTGATCCTGTACATTCTGATTGCCCCAGCGGATACCCGGCGTGACAGTCAGAAAATCGAAACCGCAGGCGTCTTTGATTGCCGCAGCCTCAAATACACTGCAGACAACACCGTGCAGGCCTGCATTTTGTGCCATTTTTGCGCGATGCAGGGCGACTTCACTGGCCTGTTGTTTTGGCATCGGGTCGCTGGTCAGTACGGTGACGGCAATCAGCTTCATATCAGGGAATACTGCTGCCGCTTCGGCTGCCGAAGCCAGCATTTGTTCACCGCCACCGGCATGCACATTGACCATTTCCACGCCCAGATTTCCGGCACTTTCAACAGCCTGTGCCACGGTGTTGGGGATGTCATGGAATTTAAGGTCAAGAAATACGCGATGCTGCTCTCTAACGGCGGCCACCAGCGCCGGCCCTTCCGCGACAAACAGACGCAGGCCAATTTTAAACCAGCCGACTGCATCACTGATGCTATCTCGCAGGGCCAGGGCATCTTTTGCCCGGTTTACATCCAGCGCCACCATCAGACGGTTTTTCATGGTTTCTGCTCCATTAAATTTCTTCCTCGCTTTTCGGATGCAGTGTGCCCCATGAATGGCATTGAGGGCATTGCCAGCGAACTTCGACAACTTCAAAACCACATTGTTCACAAGCAAAGTTTTTGGCTGTTTTTCGCCACCGCCGGGCAAACCGGGTGTGTGCATCCGAGTCATCGCCGCGCACAGCATTCAGGCGCAGGCTATCGCGCAGCGAGCGGGGTTCGAAGGCCATTTCATCACACAGCTGTTTTGCTTCAGCCTGGCTGTGGCAGCGGGCCAGATTCTCAATCCAGGCCAGCATGAGTTCGGCATCGTGGCTCTCATGCCACAAATCCCGCAGCAAGGCACGTCCGTACGATTGATAAAAAGTCTCATGCTCCAACAATACTGGAATCGCCAACGGGAAATGTTCACGAGCCTGCTGCCACAGGGTTCGAATTCCGGCTTTGTTTGCATCGATATCATTTTCCTGCAACGCCAGCTCAATTTCGACCATGCGTGCAGGTGCGCATGCGGTATCCAGTTTCAGTGCTTTGGCGCAATAGTTGCGGGCTTCTTCCACATTGTTCTGCTGGCAACACTGCAAGGCCATTTCCGCAAACAGATAGGCGCGATGTGAGTGGTATGATTCATTGCGAACCCGTTCCAGACGCGACAGCAGTTCCTCGGCCAACAGCCATTCATGGCTCTGTTCACGAATTCTCAGGCATGCTTCCAGTGCTCCGGCATGGTCGGACTGGATATCCAGTGCTTTCTGATATTGATAGAGAGCCCGATCCAGAAGACCACCGGTCTGGAAATCGGTGGCCAGTGCCAGATGGGCCTGCAAGTGCAGGGATTTTGGCAGATCGGGTCGGGCCAGCAGGTTCTGGTGAATACGCACAGCACGGCCGATTTCGCCTTTGGAACGGAACATTTCGCCCAGCGCCATATAAACATCGGCAGCTTCCGAGCGCAGACGTGCCACCTGAACCATTTCTTTCAGGGCCAGATCGGGCTCGTCGGATAACAAATAATTGATACCGCGCAACAGCGGCGAGATACGGGCATCTTCTTCTTTCTCGGGCTTTTCCTCTTCCTGAACAGGACGCAGAACCAGCGCTACCAACACCACCAGCGCTATGGCGGTAATAGCCAAAAGCAAGGTATTCATACGTCGTCCTGAAGCGGGATATTCCTTAGATTATCAACTTCCCGTTGCAGTCGTTCATGCTCGGTTCGGAGCCAGGCGATTTCCTGTTTGTGTTTGCGTCTGGAAAAACTCAGAGCCAGAACCCCGCCGGAGAAGCCAAGCAGGAAAGAAATAAAAACAGGAACATAGAGGGGGATATCTGCACTGCTGACGCCCAGAAAATGAATCTGGATCGGCAACAGGTTGGCCATGGCAAACATGGTGGCGAATGAGGTGAGCACAATGACCAACAGGACATTGATCCAGTTCACCGAGTTCAGCCAGTACATGTTTTTGGACATCATGTTCAGGCCGCGTGATCAACCCTTTCGCGCAGCTCCTTGCCCGGTTTGAAGTGGGGAACAACCTTGGCGGGAATCATCACGGCATCGCCCGTTTTTGGGTTTCTGCCGACCCGCGCATTGCGCGCCTTGGTGGTGAAGCTGCCGAAGCCGCGCAGTTCAACATGGTCTCCATCGGCCAGTGCATCACCGATCACAGACAGAATCGTATTCATAATAATCTCAGCCTCACGACGGGTGATGCCCTCGTGTTGTTCGGCAATCATTTCAACCAGTTCAGACTTTGTCATAGCACTCTCCAGTCAGGGCAGAGCATAAAGCATCAAGGCTGATGCGCAAGCCTCGGGCAGGATAAGCCATCAGAATCCGGTCTTTACAGCAGATACTATCGCGAAAATAACAATGTAGCGCTATCAAAAAAACCGGGTGGGAAACCCGCTGGATCACCCACCCGACAGGACTTTAAACAGTCAAAAAATCAGGCTTTTTTCTTGCGTTTCTTTTCGGCCTGCTTTGGTTCGATCCTGTCCAGCAGTTTGCGCTGCAATTCCAGAGCAAGAGCCGACGGCGTGGAGTCTTCAGCTGTTTTGCGCGAATAGTTGCGTACAGCATCACGCTCTTCGGCATGCAATTGTTGTCTGATGGATAGTTCCACCTGACGACGTTTGCGGTTGACTTCAATGATTTTTGCCTCGATTTCATTACCTTCTTTCAGTTCATCATGATCGCGGGGGATTTCGCGTCTGGCCAGATAGGCATGTACGCCTTCAGCCAGTTCAACAATCATGCCGCTTGGCTTGAGTTCGGCGATTTTACCCTTGACGCTGCTGCCACGTTTGACACCGGCCATGAATACCTCGAACGGATCATCGGAAAGCTGCTTGATGCCGAGTGCAATGCGCTGTTTTTCTGCATCCACGCCAAGCACGACGCATTCGACTTCCTGGCCCTTGCTGTATTCCTTGAGTGCATCTTCACCCTTTTGATCCCAGGACAGGTTTTCAACATGCACCAGTCCATCCATTCCTTCATCGACCGGTACAAAGAAGCCGAATTCGGTGATGTTCTTGATTTTACCGTTGATATGGGAGCCGACAGGATGATCGGTCATCCATGCCTGCCACGGATTTTCACTGACGGCTTTCAGGCTGAGGCGGAGGCGTCGTGCCGAAGCATCCACTTCCAGAACAGCCACATCAACGACATCGCCTTCAGTCAATACCTGAGACGGTTTGATATCCCGTTTCGTCCAGCTCAACTCGGAACGGTGAATCATGCCTTCAATACCGGGCTCAAGTTCAACCACGGCACCGAAATCAAGCAGGCGGCGAACCGTGCCTGTCAAACGCATGCCCGGTTCATATGTGGTTGCCATATTTTCCCATGGATCACTCTGCAGTGCTTTCATGGAGACGGATACTTTACCGGTTTCCGCATTCATCTTGGCGATTTCAACAGTGACCTGTTGTCCTGCGGACAGCATTTCAGACGGGTGCTTGATTCTGCGCCAGGAAATATCGGAAACATGCAACAGGGCATCCACGCCACCCAGATCAATAAAGGCACCAAAATCCGCCATGCGTTTGACTTCACCTGACAGCTTGTCGCCCACGGCATGTTGTTCGAAAAATGTTGCACGCATGGCTTCCTGTTCAACAGCCAGCGGTTTTTTGCGCGAAACCACGATGTTATCGGGTTTGCGACGTGCTTCCAGAATGGCCACCTTGCAGCTCTGACCAATCAGTTTGTCTGCATTGACGTGAAAATCTGTATCTACCTCTGAGCGTGGCATGAATGCATTCAGGCCGTTCAAGTTGACTCTGAAACCACCTTTGACTTCAGTTGTGATGACAGCATCGACAGTGGAGCCATCAGCTTGTGCTGCCTCGATACCAGCCCATGCCTCGCGCTGCCGCGCTTCCAGCACTGACAACCTGACCCCTGCAGTGCCGCCAACAGATTGAACCAGCGCCTCGATTTCATCTCCTACGGCCGGAATATCCAGTCCCGCCCGTTCAAATTCCGCAACCGGGATGGAGCCTTCTGCCTTGGCACCAACATCGACGGTCACCGCATCACTGTTGATGCTGACCACCATGCCCTTGACCATTTCCCCGCGTTTGACAACCGGCTGCTCCTTCAGTGAAGCCTCAAACATTTGGCTGAAGGATTCTTCTTCATCGTTGTTGTCGGAAGTGGTTTCATCTGCAGGTGATTCATCTACGGCCGCTTTGTCTGCAATTTGTTCGTCCGCTTTCGAGACTGTTTCTGTAACCGCTTCAGCTGTTGTATCCACTGTTGCTTCTGCACCTGTTTCCTGCATACCAGCGGCAGTTTCTGTCACTGTATCCATTTCCGGTGCATCCGGATCTTGTCTGATTGCCACATTCTGCGTGTCTGTTTCCTGCGCGTTGTTGGTGATATTAGTTTCGCTCATTGTTTGTACCATCCCGGTTCCTCAATTCTTAAAGAATTGTTATTCAGTATTGTGTATTTATGCTCTGATAAAAGGGTTATACCAATGCTTCGATCAGTTTTCTCCGCTCCAGAACGCCAAGCATTCGATCCACCACTTCATCGGCCCGCATGGTTGTCGAGTCAATGGCAATGGCATCGGCTGCCTGTTTCAGTGGTGCATGCTGACGTTCCGTATCGCGTTGGTCACGCATTTTCAACTCCATGACCACTTCCTCAAGGCTACTGCCGCCTTTGTCTTTTAGTTGCGCCCAGCGGCGGCGGGCGCGCTCACGTACCGATGCTGTTAAAAAAAACTTGGCCGGAGCATCCGGCAATACCACCGTGCCGATATCACGCCCGTCCATGATGCAGCCTCTCTGTGCCAGTTGCCGCTGCAGGCCGATCAGTTTTTCTCTCACAGTCGGCATTGCCGCGACTTTGGAAGCAGCGTCGCCCGCTTTTTCACTGCGCAAAGAATCTGTGACGTTATGACCGTTGAGATAAATACCATCCACAGTCCATTCAATCCGATTCAGCAGGTCATCAACGAATTTGGCCACAGCAGCTTCACTTTCGAGTGAAATGTTTTGTTCCAGCGCCACAGAGCCGGTCAGTCGATAGAGCAAGCCTGTATCCAGAACAGGCAAACCTGTTTCTTCGGCCAGTATTTTTGCGACTGTCCCCTTACCCGATCCGGAAGGGCCGTCGATGGCAATGGTCAGTCCCTGAACGGTGCGCCACTCACTCACCGGAGATGCCCTTTTCATCAGCCCAGCGTACATTCATGCCGATGCTCCGGGCCAGTGATACAAAATTCGGAAAACTGGTAGCAATGGCTGCTGCATTATGGATGCGGATTTCCGCTTTGGCCCGTTGTGCCGCCACAGCCATAGCCATGGCAATACGATGGTCGCCATGGGCATCCACTTCCACATTGCCGGCAAGTGAAGGCCTCCCGTGAATCACAGCACCATCCGGCTGCTCTTCGATGTCCGCACCGGCAGCATGCAGTGCATCAGCCATGGCAGTAATACGATCCGATTCCTTGACGCGCAACTCTTCCGCATTTTCAAGCACAAAGCTTCCATCAGCCAGTGCTGCCGCTGCAAACAGCACCGGAAATTCATCAATGGCATCGGGTACATCAGCCGAATCAACATGCATGCCATGTAAACTGCCTGCACCAATTCGTATATCAGCTACCGGCTCTTCACCGACTGTGTGCTTATTCGACAGTGTCAATTCTGCACCCATACCATGCATCACACGACGCCAGCCATCGCGACGCGGATTGATGCCGATACTTTTCAGGGTGATATCCGAGCCTTCAACCAGACTCGCTGCGACGGCAAAAAAACATGCCGAAGAAGGGTCTGCCGGAATGTCTACCTTGTTATCGGGGGCCGTGAGATGACCGGTTGGAATCAGTGTGATCGTACCATCATCGGCGATTTCAACCGGTTGACCAAACAGCGGCAGCATCCGCTCGGTATGGTCGCGACTCGGTCGGGGCTCATTGACACTGGTATGTCCATCGGCATACAGCCCGGCCAGTAATACGCATGATTTTACCTGTGCGCTGGCTACTTTTGATTTGTGATGAATGGCGTGCAGCGAACCGCCGGAAATGGTGATGGGGAGAAAGTTGCCATCTTCTTTTCCATCAACGATAGCGCCCATTTTGCGCACCGGTTCCACGACCCTTTTCATGGGGCGTTTACACAGGGAGAGATCACCACTCATGGTCGAGGCAAAGGATTGCCCGGCCAGGATACCGGTCATCAGGCGCACACAGGTGCCGGCATTGCCGGCATCAAGCACGTGATCGGGGGCTTTCAAACCATGCAACCCGACACCGTGGATACGCAGGGATGTTTTTTCATCATTCAGCCAGTCAATGCCAACGCCCATATCCATAAACATTTGTGCAGTGGCAAGATTATCTTCTCCGGGCAGGAAACCGTGAATTTCTGTCACGCCATCAGCCAGGGATGCCAGCATGACAGCACGGTGCGACATGGATTTGTCGCCCGGGACAGTGATTTCACCGCGAAGAGGGCCTGCAGCCGGGCCTGCTATTAATGTTCCACCGACATTCATGATTCCTGTTCTCCCCGTGTGGCCAGCCATGCATCGCGGGCCTGTTTGGCTGCCGTGAAGTGTTGCAGCAACAGCTCACCATCGCCATTTTGTAAAGCCCGCTTTAAATCATCCAGTTCATGCTGCAGCGCATTCAGCTGATGAATCACCGCATCACGATTGCACAATGCAATATCACGCCACATTCGCGGTGATGAAGAAGCAATACGGGAGAAGTCCCGAAATCCTCCGGCTGCAAATTCAAACGGGTCATGATCCTTGTTGCCCTGTTTGCGTACCGCATTGACCAGTGCGAAAGCGGCCAGATGTGGCAGGTGACTGACAGCGGCCAGGAAGTCATCATGCTCTGCAGGGTCCATGCACATGACACGGCTGCCGGTAGTTTTCCACATCGCTTCCACCTGTTGCACCGCTGACGGATCGGTTTGTGTATCAGGCGTCAGGATACATAAATGATGCTCGAACAACTCTGCAAAAGCGGCACCGGAACCGGATTGTTCGGTGCCGGCAATCGGGTGGGCCGGAACAAAGCGTGAACAGTCGGGCAGATTTTTTTTTGCTGCGGTAATGGCGGACTGTTTGGTGCTGCCTGCATCGGTTACGATGGCTTTGGCAGGCAGTGTATCCTTCATTGCAGCAAATACGGATGCATATGCTGTCATCGGTACAGCAAGGAGTACCACATCAGCATCTGCGACAGCTTCGGAAATGTCATGGGTCCAGTCGTCCACAACACCCAGTTTTTTGGCCAGTACAAGATTATCCCGGCTGCGCCCTACACCGGTAACATGTTCAACTGTGCCGGCTTTTTTCAGGGCAAGACTCAACGACCCTCCAATCAGGCCGGTACCAACCACTACCAGGTGTTTTATCGGATTCACAATGACAGAAAGCTCCTCATATTCGGTTTACGTACTGCGGGCCATGATGCTTTCAAGTACGCGCAAAAATTCCGTGTTTTCCTCGCATGTGCCCACGGAAATGCGAAGATAATCGGGCATGCCATAGGGGGCCAGCGGGCGGGGGATGATGCCGTGGTTTTCCAGATCCTGCAAAATCGCAGCGCTTTGACTGTGGCGCAACAACACAAAGTTTCCAAAGCTGAAACCGCCCAATATACCCATACCTTGCAGGGCAGTTTCCAGACGATTCCGCTCGCTAATGGTCTCTGCGACGCGACCCATTACCCATGATCGGTCATCAAGAGCAGCCACTGCTGCAGCCTGTGCCAGTGTATTGACGTTGAACGGCTCACGAAAACGGTTGCTCAGCCCGATGATATCATGGTTCGCAATGGCATAACCGACACGGCAGCCGGCCAGTCCGTAAGCCTTGGAAAATGTCCGGCTGATGACCAGCCCCGGATGTGACAAATCATGCACGGAGTCACCCAGCTGATCGGCTACAAATTCATAATAGGCTTCATCCACAATGACAATGATATGTTGTGGCAAACAGTCCAGAAAAGCCTGAATGGCTGTGTTGCGGTGCAGGGTGCCGGTCGGATTGTTCGGGTTGGCGATACAGATGATTTTGGTTTTTTCTGTTACGGCTTTTGCCATGGCATCCAAATCATGCGTCAGCCCGTCGGATTCCGGAACAGCAATGCCGGTTGCTCCGGCTGCCTGTGTTGCCAGTGCATAAACAATAAATCCACGTTGGGCATAGATCACTTCATCGTCGGGGCCGGCAAAGGTGCGAATCAACAGTTCCAGCACTTCGTTGGAGCCGTTTCCGATCAAAACCTGTCCGGCATCCACGGTATGGAAATCGGCCAGTGACGCCTTCAGTTGTGTGGCATCACCATCCGGATAACGATGCATGTCAGCCGCAGTTTGTTTGATGGCCGCAATGGCTTTCGGGGACGGCCCATGCGGATTTTCATTGGAGGCCAGTTTGATGGCACGATCCAGCCCTTTTTCGCGCAGCAGCGTTTCCACCGGTTTACCCGGAATATAAGGATGCAATGCGGATGCCTGTTTTACCGCCCGATCCAGCCAGTCAATGTTTGCCATATTTCCCATTTGTCCCCAATGATTAGTCACAAACTTTTGTGCAACCCGCGGGGTATGCCGAAGAAGGCGCGCAGGCCATTATTCAAGGCTTCCCAGATAACGTCTGCATTTTTGCAGTACGAATCGATACGGTGGGCCATGTTAATCAACGGGCGTATGATCCTCAAGCGGATGGTGTTTTTTGTTTGTCTGTTTTAAGATATACGCTTGAGGAATTTTGACTCGGGAACAGTCCGAATGCATGGTCTGAAAAGGGATGATGTTTTCTAATATACGAGGTCAGTAAGCAAGGTTCGGTTTGACAAAATCGTGATCCGAAACTATAAGTTACAGGGAAAGTTGGAGGAATAAGCTGTGAACAGAATATTAACTACCCCCGTATTTGCACTGCTGTTGTTCGCGGTGTCGGCAACTGGAGTTTCTGAAATCCATGCCAAATCACCGGATACAAAAGCGCCGGTGATTATACTGAAAGGCCCGGATACGATCACTATCCATGTGGGTGACAGCTATGTGGATGCCGGTGCGAAGGCCATGGATAATGTGGATGGAGACATCACGGATCAGCTTCGGGTGGTCAGTACGCTGGATACAGCTCATCCGGGTATGTATGCCATCGCTTATAATGTGGATGATGCAGCCGGGAATGCAGCAAAAGCTGTTTACAGATTTGTGAAGGTGGTTGCCGGTGAGCCGGAAGCCAAAGCCAAACCGGAAGCCAAAGCCAAACCGGAAGCCAAAGCCAAAC
>JBHHTY010000034.1:0-14415 GCA_046753565.1 Mariprofundus sp. | reverse complement strand
GCAACACCTCCTGCGCTGGCAAATGTGCCGGCAAATGCGCCATTAGTCATCGCAACCAACCAAATCGGTGGAGGGATTTATGTTGGTGTGGGAGAGCTCGGTGCTGTCGCGAACATCACCAACAGCACTGTCACGGACAATTATGCGGCAGTTGCAGGTGGCGGCATTTTCAAAGAGGCGCCTCAATTTATTCCTGTCAGTGTGAACCTGAAAAATACCATTGTGGCGAATCAAGCTCTTGGAGGCGACTGCAATACGATCGTAACCTCTTCCCTGAACGATCTGGACAGTGACCGCACATGCGGTGTTGCCACCACCGCCAATCCGCTGCTTGGCCCGCTGGCCAACAATGGCGGTCCGACCTTTACCCACGCCTTGCTTACAGGCAGCCCGGCCATTGACGCCGGCGATGCTGCCACCTGTGCAGGCCCGCCCGTCAACGGCGTGGACCAGCGGGGCATCACCCGTCCGCAGGGTCCCGGCTGTGACATCGGCGCCTTTGAAGTGGAGGTAGCACCGCCACCTCCCCCACCGCCACCTCCACCACCGCCGACATGCACGCAGTCACTCAACTTGAACGCGGCCACGTACCGGACGGGAAGCCTTCTGACACTCGGAGCGGCCATCACACCCTGGCCGGGGGCGGGCATGGCGGACGGCTACGTCAGTGTCCGCACACCCAACGGCACGGCTGTGTTCCTGCAATTTGCCGGCGGGTTTGCCCTGGCTCCTCTCCCCATGATCAGCAACTGGACGGTTGCGCCCGTGAACGGCCAGATCTTCAGCTACACGTTCGGGGGGACTGAACCTCAGGGTTTTTACACGGTAACAGGCTTCTTTACTCAGCCCGGAACATTCAAGCCTGAGGGGCCATCTTTCTGCACGAAGAGCTTTTTATTCATGCCGTAGCGGTGCCACCCTAGGAGTGCCAACATATGGATCGGGGGTGGCTCAATGTAGCCACCCTTTCCATATTCAGGCCGGAAAAGCCTAAGTCATCAACCACCCGGTCCACATCGGCCAACAGGCAGATATCCACCCGCGTATACTTCTTTTCAAACCCTTTGACTGTGCGTTGCCTGCGAAGGCATATGCCCATTCCTGCTGTACTGCGAGCGTGCGTTCCAGCCAGGTGTATAACTCATCTGTATTAGCCTGAAGCGCCAGCGGCATGGCCAGTGGATCAGCCAAAAATATCGATTTGCATTCAAGCGGCTTAATCCTCGTTTCGTCCATTTGCACCAACATCCCCGAATGTTGGTCAAACTCACTCAGAGTTTCAGGCTCTTGGAAAAGGCTCTGTTTTTACTTCATCAATAGTTGCATGTACGGTTCGCACCCGATCAGGAGGCAATTGTGACCCATATTAAAATCGCAACGCGCCGTTCGCCACTGGCGCTCTGGCAGGCAGAATTTATCGCTTCAGAGCTGGAGCGGATCGACCCGACGGTAAAAACTGAGCTGGTCAAGATCGCAACACGCGGCGACAAGATTCTCGATGTGCCGCTGGCCCAGGTGGGTGGCAAAGGACTGTTCACCAAGGAGATCGATGAGGCGCTGTTCGACGGCCGCGCCAATATCGCCGTACATTCGATGAAAGATGTGCCCACCGTACTACCGGCCGGCACCAGCATCCGTGCCCTCCCCAAACGCGAGGACCCCCGCGATGCGATCGCCACCACAACCGGCGGCAATCTGGACTCACTGCCCGAAGGCGCTACGATCGGCACATCAAGCCTGCGCCGCGTGGCACAAATTCGGGCACAATTCCCTTCGTTTCAGTTCACCTCGATTCGCGGCAATATCCAGACACGCCTCTCCAAACTGGGAAAGCAGGTCGATGCGGTGATTCTGGCTGCGGCCGGTGTGCACCGCATGGGACTGGCTGATCAGATGCACGATTTCATCGACACCGGCATCATGCTACCGGCTGTGGCACAAGGCACGCTCGGTGTGCAAACGCGTGATACAGATAATGTCATCAATGCACTGGTCGATCAGCTCAATGATGCCGATACCGTTGTGCGCACAAAGGCCGAACGTGCCTTTCTGGCCCGCCTTGAGGGCGGCTGTCAGGTGCCGATTGCAGCCTTCGCTACAATCGATGGCGATACACTGCACCTGAAGGGATTGGTTGGCACAGTTGATGGTTCGGTGCTGATCGCGCGTGAATGCAGTGGCACCAGCAGTGATGCAGAGCGGATGGGTATCAATCTGGCCGATGAGATCCTCGATGCCGGCGGACGCCCGATTCTGGAAGCACTCTACGCCGAGCAGAGATAAACCCGGGTCAGTTTAATCCAGGCTCAGCTTTGACATTTACACATTTTATGTTTGATTGTGCTCAATGGCACGAAAATCCGGAGTTCACCCTCCGGGTGCCTATACCATGTGATGATGCGCGGGAATTGGGTTGGCAATATTTTCTTTGATTCAGCGAGCCTTCTCAGTGGTTGAGTCCCAATAGTGCTATAAATTCAGATTGGGTGGTTGGCCACCTGCCCTCCGTTAGATTTAGTGTTGAAAAACATCAAAAAGCAAGGAGAGAAAACAGATGGCCAATTACTGGATAGCCTGAGCAGCGATCAGTTGAAAGGACTTTTAACGAGTGATTTTTTCTGTAGTTTGCAATATGTGGCTTATTTCCTTTTGATGTGTTTTTCACACTTCCATCAAAACGGATAACCCTCACCTTTTCAAGCAAGTGTCGGATTAAATCGGAACTAACACATGTAAAGCCGGCTTTGCACCAATCTGGATGCACGGGTTCAATCTAGGAACGGGCTCCTGCAGGCATCAAACCTTCCGGTGGTTCAGTCTGAACAATTGAAATCTCTCCCGCAGTCATCATAACCAAGACGAACGGCAGCAGAGTGAACTATAATTTCCAACCCGATTCAGTTTGTTTGATGTTTCCACCCTTCCTTTACGCCCTCCGTCCGCGCCTTGGCAAGATTCCTTCCTCAGATTTACTCTCACCAGGGCACAAAGAACCATTGTTAAAATCAACGTCCGCCCATAACCCTCCCGATACCACCAAGAACCGAGCCTTCGCCCTTGTCACTGCCACCGTGAGCCGGAGCATTGGCCAGGATACGGTCAGCCATGCGTGAGAATGGCAGGCTCTGCAGCCAAACCTTGCCGTGGCCATTCAATGTGGCCATAAACAACCCCTCACCACCGAAAATCATGCTCTTGAGATTGCCCGCGCGCTCAATGTCATAGTCAATGGATGGTTGAAATGCCACCAGACAACCAGTATCCACACGCAATGTTTCACCATGTAATTCCTTTTCGATTACCGTGCCCCCGGCATGAACGAAAACGATGCCATCACCGGTCATCTGCTGCAGAACGAACCCCTCACCGCCAAAGAAACCGACACAAAGCCGTTTGGTAAATGCTATGTCCAGCTTCGTGCCCAGTGCGGCGCACAGAAATGAATCCTTCTGACACAACAGTTTCCCGCCTCTGGTGGAGAGATCTATCGGAATAATGGAGCCGGGATAGGGTGCGGCGAAGGAGACATGACCCTTGCCATCGCCGTTATGCGTAAAATGCGTCATGAATAGCGATTCGCCGGTAACAGCTCTCTTTCCAGCATTGAGCAGCTTGTAGAACAGACCACTCTCCGCCGATGAGCCATCGCCCATCTTCGCCTCAAAAGAAATCCCTTCCTCCATATAGGTCATGGCCCCGGCCTCGGCGATCACCGTCTCGCCGGGATCCAGCTCCACCTCGACCATCTGCATGTCATGTCCTATAATTTTGTAATCAACTTCATGAGATTGTCTGCTCATTGTTTTCTCCTTTTTTACTCTCACCAGGACGCAAAGAGCGCCAAGGTTAACCACCGAATTTTACCTTTCGTGATTGCTTTTCCTTTTCTGCCTCTGCGAGTACCCGAACTTACCTCCTTGGAAGCCTCTTAACCAACCCTTCAAGGCCGCCCATTTGCTGGGGCTTGGCCGGCAAGACAAAAAAGGAATCGGATATGGCGTTTGTATTCATGGATTGCAATCGCACATCATCATCCAGACGCAACATAGCCATGCTTTTCATGGACTCGTCCTTCGGCATCTGATGCACAGGGTTTTCATCGGATATCATCCCCATTGACGGCTTGCTGACTTCCATCAGCCCCGATACAGCATCCTGCAAATCCTTGTTCTTCCCGAGTACGACTTCATGCTGTCTTCCCCGTTCTACAAAGCGATACACCTTGCCCTCAATTCCGGCAATGGTTTCAGTCCGGCCGGTGTCCTCATACTTGATCTGGCTCTCCTTGACATGTTTAACCTTACTGCCTTTCCCTCCTCTGCCCATAGCCGCCATCATATCAGCCAGCTGACTCATATCCTGAACCACTTTACCAGTGATAGAATAAACCTTGTCGCCCAGTTTCAGCATATTCATATTGTTGGCACCGGTATTCATATCAACACGTATATGCTGCTTGTCCTGATACCGGATGGTTTGCACACCACTCCCATCCGGCGAGGTCATTTTGTAAATCGCCGTCACATCGGCGAACGCGTCCGGCGCAAGTTTGCGCAAAAGGATCAAAAAGATTGATTTGTTGCAAGAACGGCTGGATCAAGTTATGAACAAAATTAAAATGTTGAAATGTCAAAGATGACCCGGACTATGATGAATAAGTCCCGTATAGCGAGGCACTTAGCAAACCGATAGATTTTGATGTCTTGAGTCAGAATATTAGAAATTTATTGCGTTGATTCTGGTCTGAAAGGGGAGTGTAATGATGGCAGAACAGGCTTACACGGTTACAGATATTCTGCAATGGATGGGATGGGGCCTCGGTCTAGTTACGCTCACCCTGTTGTTCATGTTTGTGAAAGATACCTTCCACCCACACAGTTCAATTCGAAGGAATTTCCCGGTTATTGGTCGCATGCGCTTCTTTCTGGAAAAACAGGGTGAATTCTTCCGCCAGTATTTTTTCGCCAACGACCGTGAAGAGATGCCCTTCAACCGGGCAACCCGTTCCTATATGTACAGGGCCGCAAAGAATATTAAACCAACCCTCGGCTTTGGCTCCTCCAATGATCTGCGCGAACCCGGCACAGTGATATTTGTAAGCACTCCCTTTGCCTGGCTGGATGAGGAGCACAAACCAACCATGCCAAAGGTTATTGGTGAAATCAGGCAATGCCCGTTTCACGCCAAGCACATTTTCAATCTGTCCGCCATGAGCTTTGGGGCCCTGTCAGCACCGGCCGTGCGCGCACTTTCACACGGTTCTGCCAAGGCAGGTATATGGATGAATACCGGAGAAGGAGCCCTCTCCCCCTATCATCTAGTTGGTGGTGGAGACATTATCTATCAGATTGGCACGGCCAAATATGGTGTGTGCGATGAGCAGGGAAACCTCAGTGATGAAAAACTCAGGGACATTTCTGAAAAGGTAGCAGCCTTTGAAATAAAACTGGGGCAAGGTGCCAAACCGGGCAAGGGCGGCATATTACCCGGCCACAAGGTTACGGAGGAAATCGCCAGGTTCAGGGGCATCCCAGTCGGCCAGGACTCAATCAGTCCCAACCGGCACAGGGATATAGGCAATATGACTGAGCTGATGGATATGATTCATCGTGTTCACGATGTAACCGGTCGGCCGGTCGGCATTAAAATCGTGGTTGGAGATGGTGGCTTTATTCGCGATCTGTGTGAAGAGATTATCAAACGCGGCCCGGGATCAGAGCCGGACTTTATCACCGTCGATGGTGCCGAAGGAGGCACAGGCGCAGCACCTCAGGTTCTTGCTGATCATATGGGCATGCCATTGAATGAGGGCTTGCCAATGGTTGTCGATACACTGATCGAATTTGGCCTGAGAAAACGTGTTGACATTATCGCATCAGGTAAGCTGGTCACTGCTTCTGCTGTCGCTCGTGCCCTCTGCATGGGTGCCGATTTTTGTGTTTCTGCACGCGGATTCCTCTTCTCACTCGGCTGCATTCAGTCACTACAGTGCCATAAAGATACCTGTCCAACCGGCATCACCACCCAGGACAAACGATTGCAACGAGGCCTTAATGTCGAAATCAAGTCACAACGCGTGGCCGCTTATGCCAAGTGGATTAATGCAGAGGTCGATACGATCGCTCATTCGTGTGGTTTACGTAGCGCACACGATTTCAGGCGTGAGCACGCCCGTATCGTCGAAACAGCTGATAAAAGCATCCCTATGAATGTACTTCACCCATATCCAAAAGGCGGTCTGAAATAAATTTCCCAGAGAGCTGCTTCAACCCAGGAGTCTGTCGGACTTAGGGTGATCGTAGCGAGAAGGTAGGGAAACGAGTCGAAAATAGCATGATATTGAGCGCGTAGTGCTAACCCGCATTTTTCATGAGAACAGAGAGGCACAATTATTTTTCTTATGGATAACAATGGGTTGGTGACAAATATAACTTTTCTCAAATGACGTTTAGTCTTTTGAGGCACCTGTCTTGCCCAGCCTCACCAGATCGAAGCCTTTAGTCTCAAACCATAGCTAAAGCTATGCTTTTTCACCTGAAAACTTCGCCTGGAATAGCTGTTCTGCGCCATATATCCGCATTCTCCCGCTGCGCGGGAGAATGCCCCTGCCGCATAGTAGATTTCTCATAAGTACGACAGGCTGCTAAAAATACACTCTGGCTTCAATATTCACTGAATAGGGATACAGACCGAATTCACTTTGAAGCATAGAGCCTACGGCTTTATTACCCAATGGGATATTCATCTGAAACGTCAGTTCCGATTCATCCGAAAGCGAATAGACTGCGTACAGGGCCAGCAGGTTTGAATCGTCAACCCAGTTGTGGATAGCTACCACATCAGAATTGAGCAATGGAGTAAGCTCGTAACTGCCTCCCACGGCTGAGTACTGACGGGCGAGATATACAACACGGTTCCGCCCGGCTGCAACAATGTCGTATTGATTCACTGAACTGGCTCCGCTGCCATGATAGAACTGCTCGAAGCGAAGCGTCAGACCACTCTCCCAGCGATGCTCCAGTCCAAGGGAAATCTCCATGAAACTGCTTTGCTGGGGGTTGTCCGGCAAGGTGATATGTCCTTCGCCTCTAATACCAAGCCATTCAAACAATTCACCCTGAAAGTCTCCACCCAAAATCTGATCCCGCCGAACCACGCCGCCAATGATTGCCCAGTAGAAATCCCCGAATACAGTGGAGGCACGGACAAGGTATGACGTGCCATTCCTGTCCGGTCGATTACTCCAGCCGGAATCACTTAAGATATCCGGCTGATAAGCAAGCACCGCAATCAGGGAGAATTGAGAAAAATCTCCCAATGGAACACCCACACGCATGGCATCCACTCCCGGCTTGTAATCACGAAAAAAGGTCTGAGCAGCAAATGGCGCAAAAAAATCGTTGGGGGTAAAATAGAAGGTCGAAGCCAGATTAATCGGCTGCCTGCCCAGCTTGATATTCAGTTGATCGGAGGCATATTGCACATTCAAACGATCAAAAAGAAAATGGGCCTGTTTGTTGCCAAAACTCCAGTCCAGCGTATCGCTACGCTCAACACCCAGCCCCGTAGCAAAGCGGCGCCCTCCTGATTGAAGTGTGTTCGGTATATAGGTCTGAATCGCATGTGTTTCAAAGGAAAGCTGTCCCCCTGAATCGGCATCCAGCATAAGCCGACCAGATCCGGCTAATCCGGAAACATGTTGATCCCTGTAAAAAAAAGGATTGTCCGGATTTATCAGAATAACACCGAAACCACGAAGCAGACCACGAAGTTCGGCTGAACCCCTGTCACCCTGCCAGGCATAGAATGCGTGAGAAACCTGCGGCATGCCGTTTAGCAACAGACAAAGCAACAGGATATAGCGCATATTTATTACTGCCTGACCTCTTCTGATTCAATCTGTCCATCATGCACACGGATAATCCGTCGGGCCCGATCCATGACATGCTGATCGTGGGTCGAGAACAGAAAGGTAATGCCCTCCTCCGCATTCAGCCGGAACATCATATCCAGCAGGGATTCTGCCGTTTCCGAATCCACATTTGCCGTAGGCTCATCGGCCAGGACAATGGCCGGCCCGGTGACAATAGCGCGCGCAATGGCTACGCGCTGCTGCTGACCACCGGACATCTCGTCCGGTCTGCGCTGCTCCAGCCCTTCCAGACCTACCGCCTTCAATATTGCCATGACCCGATCCCTGCACTCATCCTCACTTTTTCCCTGAAGATTCAGCACAAACTCCGCATTCTCAAATGCCGTCATCACCGGAATCAAGTTATAAGCCTGAAATACAAAGCCTATACGGTTTTTGCGTATTTCGGACAGTGCTGTGCGATCCAGCGTAACAAGATCGGATCCATCCACCCATACCTTGCCGGATGTCGGTACATCCAGCCCGCCGATCAGATTCAGCAGGCTGGTCTTGCCCGAGCCGGAGGGGCCGCACAACGCTGCAAAATCACCCGTATGAATATCCATCGTCACATCATGCACCGCCCGCACCTCAACCTTGCCCCGCTGATAAATCTTGGTGAGGTTCTGCAGGCGAACGATGTGGCTGTTTGCAGAAACTTCCGCTGAAGTGCGTGCCGCCTGATTCATGCTCTCTCCTTCTCGACCATCATATAGTTTTTAAACTTTCTACCGGCGGGATCCGCCCTGCCCGCCAGGCTGGATAGGCCCCGGCACACATGGCCAGGGTAAAGACACCGGCAAGGATCGCCATGATACTTTCTGGAAATAACCGCGCCTTGAAAACAGGGTCGACCAGTACACCGCCGTAGCTGAAGTCATTGCCAAAGGTCCCGGAAAAATCAATACCCGTATGATAGAGAAAATAGTACCAGGGCGCGGTAATGATCACGCCAAGAACAAGGCCGACCAGCGCCAGCCAGAAAGACTCCACCATGACCAGACGAAATAGAGTACGTGGCCCCATGCCAACTGCCATCATCACCCCGAACTCACGTGTTCGCTCCAGCACACTCATCAGCATCGTATTGAGTATGCCCGCAGCAATCAGCAGACCGACAAGAAACTGGCTGATGTAGTTCATGCTCCTGTCCATGGCGATGACACTGGCCAGATCAGGCTGCGCCTCCTTCCAGCTTAATACAGCCACATTGTTCACTTCCGGCATTTCAGCAAGCATGGAATGAACCCGATCACGCATCTGCCCGGCATGACGTTGATCTTTAATCATGATAGCGATCAGGGTTGCCTCATCTTCGGCATACCCCACTGTTTTTTGCACGCTGTGGATGGGCAATAGTACCATGGCAGAATCGATCATGCCGACGCCAGTGGTAAAAATACCGCTGACTCTGGCAATATCGCTGACGATTTCACCCGAAACATCTGTCGTGGTGTAAACAACCTTTTTGCCAATTTTCAAATGCAATCTGGCAGCCATCTTGCTGCCGATAACGATCCCTCTGCCAGCTCCATTAGCAAAGACCTCTCCCCTGAGCAGTGACCGAATCATTAGATTATTCTCCGCTGATTCGTTGGCTGGATCAATGGCAATGAAGGCACCGCCGATACTTTTGCTGGCAGTGGCAAACATGGCCTGGCCAACCACACGTACCGTCGAATCCATCACCTCCGGCATAGCCAGCACCCGCCGCCGAAGCAGATCAGTTTGCAGCAAGCGCTTATTCAGCGTCGGTTTGAGCGCATAGTCTGTTGGTTGAACCGTCACGTGCCCCATGCCCATACTGGCACCAACATCAATCATATTGGTGTAGGTATAATCGCCGGTACCTGTAAACGTAACTGAAAGCATAACGCCAAAGCCGATGGAGAATGCGGTAATGAAAGTCCGGCGCTTGCGACGCCACAGATTCCGCCAGGCGAGTTTAGTGATGTTCATCGAAAGTAAATTGCCTGAACCGGCCGGATAATAGCCGCCTTGATCGCCGGGTAAGCAACAGCCAGTGCCACGATGGCAAAAAGAAATATGATTGGCACCATCACGGCCTCGGGCGTTACATAGGCATACCAGATCGGGTCAAAGGCAATGCCACCATACGAGATCGAACCACCACCCAGGGATGACATATCAATGCCGTAGCGGGCAAAGTAATCAGCCGCCCACCAGCCAGTGAACAGGGCCAGCAGGCTGGCAACAGTCGTCTGAAAAAGGGTTTCCGCATAAATCAAACGCACAATCTGCCAGGGCGATACACCAATCGCCTTCATGATGCCGAACTCATGGATGCGCTCGAATACACTCATCAACATCGCGTTGAGAATAACCATGGCAACGGCGATATAGGTGATAACCAGCATAATCAATGTCTGTACATCGACGGTTTCCAGCATACGGGCCACGACCGGCATTAAATCCTTCCAGTTTTTCGTCTCCAAGCCCGTAGCCATAGCAGCAACCTGGCTGGTTGCCAATTCCAGATCCATAGTACGATCAGGGCGCAGAACAACAATCTCGTGCGCTCCGTCTTGAACGGCCATGAGATCTCTTAATGCCTGCATGGGTATGAACATACCGGTTCGATCAATACCATCGGCAACAGACTTGAGGATACCACGAACGATAAACAGATCATTGGCTATGAACCCATCCGCGCTCTGGCCGACAAAAACAAGCTCATCACCCGGCTCAACGCCCAGCGCACCTGCCAGTTTCTTGCCCAGCACGACCCCATGGCCATCATCGGCATGCAGCCACATACCCTTGCCCATATGCTTATATAACTGGGTCACCTGCATTTCGCGTTCCAGATCAATGCCGCGCAACTGCACGCCGGCTGAAGCCATGTTCGCTGCAGCCAGACCATAACCATAGATACGGGGAGACGCCTTGAAACCCTCTTTCTCAAGCGTAGCGACAATCTGATCCGGATCATTGATTCGGGTATAAAGATCAGGGTCATCCCGATAGCCCCCGGCATGAATCTGAATATCGCCCATATTCATCGAAACCACCTGATACTCGCTGCCCTGAATCATGCCCTCCATCAACGATGCAAACAAAATCATGATGAAACAGGCAAAAGCCATCGCCAGCGTAGTTACCAGCGAGCGATGCCAGTTCCGGTACACATTGCGTGAGGCAAGGGTGAGGATTTTCATCGCTACCTGCGTTTGAGTTGCGACAGGCTGAAGAAACTGTCCTTGATCTTGATATTGAGTTCCAGTTCTTCATAAACAAATTCGGTGAACTCATCCGGCTTGTCTGCCGGTACAACTCGCATCACGGCAGGACGATGGCGACCTCCGAGCATTTTTACATGAGTGAAGCTGAAGGTGCGTGCGATCTGCATATCTTCATCGTAAAAAAATTCCGTCATAGGAATAAAGTTATCCGCCAGCACATTGAGTATCACCTTTCCCCAGACTACGGCAGCATCCGGTTTTGGCACGAGTGTGAATTCAATCATATTGTGCCCGTCACGCTCACCTTCAAATGTAATCGTCGCCTCAAAATCTTCTTCCAGGCGGGCTTCCTTGACAAGATCGTCATTGGTCAGGTGACTGCCCATCCAGGAACCCATCATCATGCCGCTGGTCAGTCGAATAGTGCGATCCGTTTTGGGTAGATAGGTATAAATATGGTTGCCTGACTTCAGTGTCACGGTGCCTTTTTCCCGAAGTGGTTCAAGAACACGGAACAATGTCTTTTCCTTGCCCTTGGACCAGCCTTCCATTTTCATGGTGCGGGTATAATGCTCTGTTTGAACGCGCATAACGGCGACAGAGTAGGATGAATTTCCACGCCACAGATCATCCACTTCCCTCAGGATTCTACTTGTTCGGTCTTCGGTAATTTCATCGGCCAGCAATGGCGTAGAAAACAGACAGATGCCGAGTAGCATGGCTGGGCATTTTTTTGAAAGAATGTAACGCTTAATCACAATCGTAAAATAGCATGCAGCTGTTCAAATTGCCGCTAATTTTTCTGAGGACAAGGCGAAAAAAAGAGATTTCTCACGTAAGTGAGCATATTTTAACGCCTGTGTACGTGCGGCTTGCCCCCACAGGCAAGCGTTCAGCAGGAAAATCAGGGGTGAACAGTTACGATTTAACCCACCATACAAGCAACCAGCCTAAACAAACGGCAAATAAACCGGCTACGCGCAAGCTGATGAGTGGAATTTCGGGCAGTTTCTTCGCCATTTCCACCATCTGACCTGGAAAAAGCGCATAAATCGCGCCTTCGATCACCAGAACCAGGCCCAGGGCAATCCATAATTCATGCATGGTCTTGCCCCGGCTACAGGCCTTATTTCGTTGCCTTCTCGAAAAAGTTGAAGAATTCGGACTCGGGTGAAATGACCAGCTGAGTTTCTTCGCCCAAGGCTACCCGGTAAGCCTCCAAGGAACGCATAAAGGCATAAAACTCCGGATCGCGATTATGTGCCCGGGCATAAGTAGCTGTTGACTCCGCTTCACCTTTACCTCGCAGGACCTGTGCTTTCTGATAGGCGTTGGCCAGAACAATCTTGCGTGTTTTATCCGCCTTGGCACGGATTTCCTTGGCTGCCTCTTCACCCTGGGAGCGATACTCCTTGGCAATACGCTGACGTTCAGCCTTCATGCGCAGAAACACAGCCTCCGAGTTTTCCTCAGGCAGATCAGCTCGCTTGATGCGCACATCATCAATTGAAATGCCAAATTCACTCACGGCAAGGTTTGCCTTATCACGGATTGTTTGCATCAGTATTGCGCGAAGTGTTGCATCTTCACCCCCGGAAACAATTTCCAAAAGGGTATGTTTGCCCAGCACTTCACGGATCTTGCCTCGAACAACATCCTCCATTCGCGCCATCACCCCTGTCTGGGTTCTGGCAACCTGATAGACGACCAGCGGGTCAGTAATTTTCCAGCGCGTATAATTATCAACCAGAATTGACTTTTTATCTTTGGTGATCACATCATTTGGAGGCGCATCACTTGCCAGCAAGCGGCTGTCAAAACGTTCCAGAGATTGCCAGGGCAACTTAAAATGCAAGCCGGCATCACGCACCACAACTTTGGGATTGCCGAATTGTAAAACCATCACCTGTTCACGCTGATCAACCACAAACGCCGACATTGAACCCAATAGAACTACAGTAGCCAGAACGGCTATGAGTAAAATTTGTTTTGCACCCATCATTTCACCTCCACCTTAGTGCTTTTGCGATCCAGTGGCAGATATGGCAATATACGGTCAGCCAGAGCCGCATCTATAACGATTTTATCAGTACCGGCCAGAACTTCCTGCATGGTTTCCAGATAAAGCCGCTTCCTTGTTACCTCAGGAGCCTGCCTGTATGCATTAAGTACACTGCTAAAACGATCAGCTTCACCCTTGGAACGATCAATAATTTCAAGCCTGTAGGCATCGGCATCCAGAACCATTTTCTTGGATTCACCGCGTGCCTTGGGGATAATATCATTGGCATAGGCCTGGGCTTCATTTTTGGCACGTTCCCGATCCTCGCGTGCGCTTGCTACGTCCTTAAATTCCTTGATAACCCGGGAAGGCGGTTGCACGTCATGCAGCTTGACCGTGGACACTGATATGCCTGCCTTGTACTCATCGAGGATGGACTGAATCAGTTCCTGCGTTTCAACCTCAACCTCGGCCTTCTTCACCGTAAGGACATCATCGATCAAGGTTCGTCCGATTACCTCTCGAATAGAGCTCTCGGCAACGTCCCGCACCGTCTTTGCTCCATTGGAAATATTAAACAAGTATTCGGCCGCGTCCTTAATTTTGTATTGAACAATGAAAGAGATATCGACGATATTTTCATCTTTGGTCAGCATCAGGGATTCTTGGGGTATTCGTCGTATCCTGCCCTCACCCATCTGACGAAAACCGATCTCTGTGCGCTGCACCCGGGTTACCGGAAGCGTTTCCACTGACTCAAGCGGGTATGGTAAATGCCAGTTCAGCCCCGGGCCCTGCGTATTCACGTGCTTGCCAAAACGCAATACCACTGCCTGTTCATCCGCTGCCACGACATACAACCCTGAAGCCAGCCAAAGCAATAGAATAACTCCAAGCAATACCGGCAAAATGGCAAGACTGATGTTTGGGCCATTACCCTTGCCGCTACCCTTTCCACCAAACAGGCTGGATAACCGCTCCTGCAATCGACGAACCAGTTCATCTATGTCAGGCGGCTGGGGCCCTTGTTTCCGTCCCCACGGGTTTTGTTGCTGATCAGGGTCATAAGGCATGCACATCCTCCAGAATAATTTTGGCTGCAGACCTGGCAGGTCAGCATACAGGCGGCGCAGTGTACTCACATTAACTTCCAGTTGCACATGTTTCCATATAGCCAGAACATGGCCGACTGAACTTGTGTCGCCTGAACTTGTCGCCGCCCGCTGCTGCCGCTGCTATGATGTCAACATGCCACGAATATTTCATTGGCTTTTTTATGGCTTTCTTGGTCGGGGACT
>JBHHTY010000033.1:0-14530 GCA_046753565.1 Mariprofundus sp. | reverse complement strand
CAGGGACACAAAAATGACCAAATCGCCGCCATCGAAATTAGTGTGAACAGGCCCTCTAAATAATCACTGCCGGTGTTTGATTGAACTAACTATCAGGCAAGCGTGTGTTTTTTACATCACAGAATAGATGAAATCGTTGTAATCGATAATACCATCAGCTGCCATTTTCAGCGCTGATTCCGCTTTGGGTTGCATGCCGTTTTCTTTGGCGATTTTTTGCATTTGACTGCCCTTGATGCCATCGTGGATGGCTTGCCTTATTTTCTCATTCACTACGAGGAATTCGTAGGACATGACACGGCCTGCATAGCCGGTTTTATTACAATGCTCACAGCCAACAGCCTTGTACAACTTTTCAGGTACTTCAAAGCCTAGATCCTGAATTATGGTAAAGGCTGAATCATCACTGTCGAGTTCAGCGCGGCATTTCAGGCAGAGTTTTTTCAGCAGGTTCTGGCTGATCACGCCCAGCAATGCCGGCGCAATCAGATAATTCGGAATGCCGAGGTCATTGAGGCGGATAATTGTATCTACGGCGGAATTGGTGTGCAGGGTGGAGAACATTAGATGGCCGGTAAGTGCTGCTTCAATACCGATCTCGGCCGTTTCCGGATCGCGCATTTCACCAATCATGATAATATCAGGATCGTGCCGGAGCACATTGCGCAGAATACGTGCAAAGGTCATGCCGATTTTGTGATTGACCTGAATCTGGTTGGCTCCGGGGATTTCGGACTCCACGGGATCTTCAATGGTCAGAATGTGGGCCGGTAAATGCTCAATGGATTTCAATACGGCAAACAAGGTGGTGGATTTACCGGAGCCGGTAGGCCCGGTGACCAGCAACAGGCCGTATGGTTTGCGTGCGATGGTTGAAAGCGTTTTCATGTCATTCTCACGCAGGCCGAGTACATCAAGTTCAACAGCCATGTCTTTGTTCAGTACACGCAGCACCATCGATTCGCCGAATGCATTGGGTATACAGGAGATACGGAACTCATACTTCTGTTTACCTTCCTGCAACAGCATTTTGCCATCCTGGGGCATGCGTTGCTCGGAAATATCCATACCGCATAAAATCTTGAGACGCGCTGTGATCTGTTTGTGCAGGCTTCTGTCCAGTGCATTTTCTTCCAGCAACTGGCCGTTAAGGCGATAGGCCAGAATAATTTTATTGGACTGTGGCAGGATATGGATATCCGATGCTTTTTTTCTCAGTCCGTTGCGGATGATCCTGTTGACCAGGCTGACGATGGGTGCATCTTCAGCAGACTGGGTGATTTCCAGTTCATTGACGGGCTCATCGTTATCTTCGGTATCATGGTGCAGAAATTCACAGGATAATTCGTCGTCGAGGGGTTCTTCCTTCAGAACCTTCTGGATGTAGCGGTTCAGCTGAGACGGCGTCGTCATTACCTCGTGTATTTTTTTACCTGTTTTGAAGCTGATTCTGTCATAGGCTTCCATTTCCATCGGGTCGGATAACGCAATGGTCAGGGCGTGCTCATCTGTGTCGATCGGAAGGATTCTGTACTTTTCAATGATATCACGGCTGATCTCACCGGCAGCCAGCGGGTTGATATAATAGTCATCCAGATCAACGGTAGGAAGACGGAACTTTTTGGATAATGCCGAGAGCAGATCTTCCTCGGTAATGGTGTGTTCATCGAGCAGTATTTCGCCCAAACGCATGCCCCGTTCTTTCTGTTCTTTCAGGACATGCTGGAGGTCTTCCTCGGTGATCAGCCCTGCATCAATCAGGATTTCACCCAGTCGCATTTTGTGGCGGCTCTGAATCTCCAGAGCTGTAGTAATGTGTTTTTCCTCAATTTTGCCCTGGCTTTTAAGGATATCCCCAAGCGGTTTGTCTCCGGATGCAGACTGGTCTTCCAGTGCAGTATGGATATCTTCCGGGGATACTACCTTCTGCTTGACGAGAATATCCCCCATCTTCATGTGCTGGCGCTGCTGGGTCTCCATGGCGATAGCAAGATCCTTGTCGCTGACCTTTCCCATTTTTCTCAGGATATGCCCGATAGGAGCCATGCTCTGCGCTTGAATTTTGAGCGCCCGTTTTATTTCTTTGGGAGAGACGATTTCCTGCTCAATCAGAATGTCGCCGATACGTTCGGGTTTTTCCTGATAGCGGATACCATGATGATAGAAAAAGATGCGTTCATAAGGCAGGTTGTTATTGAGCAGCGTGCCGTAAAAGCCCGGTGTGTTCGAGGCTGGCGGTGCTGCGAGTACGTTAAAGCGTTCGAGATTCACGGTGATAATATTCAGTTTGTCTTCATTGCTTTTCGGACTGCGGGGGTGTTTCACAGTGCTTCCCCCGGGTCGGTGTAGTCCGATATAGACAATATCCTTGATGTCCAGTTTGCGGGAGGATATCTGCTTGGATACATGTTGTTCAAAGAAGTGTAGTGTTGACATGATGGGGGAAAAGCCGCCCAGATAGCCTTCAATGGCTTCGCCGCTCATCAGGTTAATGGTTACGGCCAGATAATGATTGCTGGTGGGTTTGGCGGTCTGGGTCATATCGCGTACCTGCTCAGATCAGGATTGCACCGTCCTGTTTTGTGCATCAGGTAATGGAGTACCAGTCGGACACCTGCGCCGGTGGCACCTTTGGCGGACAGATCTGTTCCCTTCATATTCCAGGCAGTTCCGGCGATGTCGAGATGTGCCCAGGGGATATCACCGACAAAGCGGGACAGGAAGCAGGCTGCGGTGATGGTACCGGCTTCACGCCCGCCGATATTCCTGATATCAGCAATTTCGGATTTGATCTGTTCCTGGTATTCCTCATACATGGGTAATTCCCATACCCGGTCACAGGTAGCATCGCCCGATGCTTTCAAATGCTTCTTCAGTTTTTTATCCGTGCCCATCAGGCCGGATGCATGTGCTCCCAGCGCGATCACACAGGCGCCGGTCAGGGTGGCAAAATCTATGATTTCAGCCGGTTTTTTTTCAGCCGCATAGGCCAGTGCATCGGACAGGATAATGCGGCCTTCAGCATCGGTATTCTGGATTTCAATGGAAACATCTTTTTTGTAGCCGGTGATAATATCGCCCGGTTTATAGGCAGATGCACCCAGCAGGTTTTCTGTTGATGGAATGACACCGAGCAGGTTCAACGGCAAACTCATTTCCGTTACAGCCTTGAAAATACCCAGTACGGCAGCTGAACCGCACATGTCGAATTTCATTTCTTCCATCAGCGGACCGGGTTTGATCGATATCCCTCCGGCATCAAAAGTCAGGCCTTTGCCGACCAGCGCAACGGGCGCATCACCGGCTTGCCCCCCGGTGTATTCAAGCACAATAAAACGAGGCTCCTTGGCCGAGCCCTGATTGACGGCCAACAGGGCATTCAGCCCGGCCTTTTCAATGGCCTGTTTGTCCATGACAGAGACATCAAGCTGAGGGTGTGCCAGGCCCGCGGCCTGTTGCCCGAGAAATTCCGGTGTACAGACATTGCCCGGTTCATTGGCCAGATCACGGGCAAAATTGGTGCCGCCGGCAATAGCGCGGGCTCTGCTTACTGCTACATCGGCTTCTTCCAGATCGCGTCTGGATGCAATCATGATGGTGACCGACCGTAGTTTGCGTTTGTTTTCTTCCCTGTGCTGATATTTATTGAAGCGGTATAACCCCAGCAGCACACCTTCAGCTACGGCCTGTACTTTGTCGCTCAGGTTTGCACTACGCACATGCAGTTCGGGCAAAAAAAGCGATATATCGCGGGCACCGCCTTGATCGAGTTTGCGGGCTGTTTTTGCGGCCAGGATGCGCAATTTATGCAGGTCGAGTTTCTTTTCTTCACCGGCACCCAGCAACATGATGCGGTGCATTTTTCTCCCGGTTTCGGTAAGTTCCACATCATACAGGGTTCGGCTTGTGCCGAATTCCCCCATGCAATCCTGTTTTCTCAGCAAGTCGGGCAATGCAGTACCTGTGGCCTGTTGCAACGCTACTCCGGATACCGTCAGTTTGCGTCCGTTCAATAAGGGTAAGACAACAGCGTCATCACGCTGTTTATCGGCATGTCCTGCTTTAATTTTGATTTCAATCATGGAAAACCTCTAAATATGATGGGGGCAAAAGTGTGTAAATGATAATGCTTTTGGGCCATGATACAAATGATACAGGGTGGTTGCGCGCAAAATGATTCAATTGCGCCAGAATTCCGGTACCAGCAATACGAAAAAGGTATAAATCTCCAGACGGCCAAGAATCATGCCGAAGATCAGTACCGATTTGGCCATATCCGGCAAAGATTCGTAATTGTTTGCCGGGCCCACCTGGCCGAAGCCGGGACCGGTGTTGGTAATACAGGCCGCTGCGGCAGTGAATGCTGTCACCATATCAACGCCTGCAAAAGCCAGTAGCATGGCAACAATGACATAACAGACGATGAATAATACGGCGAACCCCCACAGTGCTTCGGTAACATTCGAGGTGATACGCTGATTGCCCATTTTCACGTAAATGATGCCGTGTGGATGCACCAGCCGGCGAATTTCACGCAGTCCCTGACGGAACAGCAACATAATGCGTACCACTTTCATGCCACCGCCTGTTGAGCCGGCGCAGGCACCGACAAACATGGTCATCACCAGCAGCATGGTCGCACCCGGAGGCCAGAGACTGTAGTCACTGACGGCAAAGCCGGTTGTGGTGGCCACGGAAACCACGTTGAATATCACGTGGATCGTCGTATCCTGTCCTGTTTCAGTGACCATCAGGCTGATGCATACAATCAGGGCGCATAACCAGCCGATATAGAACTTGAATTCCTCATCATGAAAATAAGCACGCAGGGAAAAACCTTTTCGTGCTGCCGCAAAATGCAGGGTGAAATTAATGCCGGCAAGAATCATGAAACAGATTGCGACGATTTGCAGCTGGATGCCCTGATAAAAACCGAAACTGGCATCGTGGGTGGAAAACCCTCCTATCGCCACTGTGCACATGGCATGGTTGATGGCATCAAAGGGAGTCATGCCGGCCAGCCAGTATGCCAGTGCGCAAGTGATCGTCATGCCCAGGTAGAGGTACCATAATAATTTTGCTGTTTCAGTGACACGGGCTGTCAGTTTATCCTTGACCGGCCCCGGCGTTTCAGCTCTGAAAAGCTGCATGCCACCAACGCCGAGAAGCGGCATGACAGCTACCGCCAGTACGATGATCCCCATCCCGCCGAGCCATTCCTGCATGGAACGCCAGAACAGTATGGAGCGTGGAAGACTATCAAGGCCGGAGAGCACGGTTGCACCTGTTGTGGTTAATCCTGATGTGGATTCAAACATGGCATCGGCAATCGAGGGCAGGGTGCCGGTAGTCCAGAAAGGAACCGCGCCAATCAGTGCGAGCACCAGCCATGCCAGTGCAACAATCAGGAACCCGTCACGATGACTCAGTCGTTCGGGTGCACCGCCTCCGAAGCGAATCATGCCAATACCAAACAGGATAACGATGGCACCGGCTTCCAGAAAGTCGGCAGTATGGCCGGCATCGTAATACATCGCCACCAGCGCGGGAATAATCATGCAGCCGCCATACAGTGTGACCAGCGTGCCGATAGTCCAGATGACGCCTTTGGGGTGCATGTGCTAAAAGAATTCCAGATGCACTTCAAACAGTCTTTCGACAGCGGCAATGGATGCACTGGTTGTTACAATCAAAACGTGATCGTGTGTTTTTACCTGCACTTCTCCGTTCGGGACAATAATTTCACCATCCCGTAAAATAGCGCCGATCACCGTGTCTTCCGGCAGCGACAGTTCTCTCAGGGGGGTATTCAGAATGGTGCTGGTTTCCAGCGCTTCGGCCTCCAGTACTTCGAGACTACCATCAGCCAGTGAGGCCATGCCATGAATTCTTCCCTTGCGTACAAAGCCCAGAATAGAGGCGACAGTTGATAAACGCGGGGAAACCGTGACATCCAGCCCGATCTGGCGTACCACCTGGGTGTAGATAGAGCGATTGACCAGTGTGACCACATGCGGGACACCATAACGTTTGGCAATCAGGCTGCTGAGGATATTGGTTTCATCATCATTGGTCATGGCCAGGAAATCGGCCATTTTATCGATATTTTCTTCTTCCAGCAGTTTCTGATCCAGCGCATTGCCATGAATAATTACAACATTGTTGAACTGCTCGGACAGCCATTCCGCCCGTTTTTCATTGTGTTCAATCAGTTTGACCTGGGCTCCCGCTTTTTCAAGTTCTTTGGCAACAATAAAACCGATGTGACCACCACCAACCATTAATACGTTGCGTCCCCATGGCGAATGACAGGTCAGGTCGAGGGCGTGCATCAATGTTTTGAGCTGCTGGCGCGCCACGGTCACATAAATACTGTCACCGGCCAATAATACGGTATCACCTTTGGGTACGCGCCAGCACCCGTTGTGTTCATGGGCAACGACATAAACGGGAAGATGGTCCATCACCTCCGGCAACTCCTTTAGCGACAGACCGGCCAGAATGCTTTTGGGGCGTACGATTAACTCCACCAGTTGTAAGGCGCCGCTGAAAAATTCCCGCGCATCCATGGCACTGGAGACATTCAGGCGCCCCATCACTACTTTGGCCGCTTCCGCTTCCGGTGAAATGATAACATCAATTGGAAGTTCATCGCGTCCGATTAAACCTTGATGACTGACATAATCGGTTTCACGCACCCGAGCTACTTTAGTCGGCACCTTGAACAGCGAATGCGCTACCTGACAGGCCAGCATATTGATTTCATCATTGGTGGTGACGGCAATCAGAAGATCAGCATTTTTTGCGCCTGCCTGCTCCAGAATGCTGGGATGGGATGCCTTGCCGCAGACCGTTTTGACATCCATGGCCTCGGAAATAACCTGCAGCCGATCCGCATCCAGATCAACGACAGAGACATTGTTGCCTTCTGTGGCCAGCCTGCTGGCAATATGATAGCCAACTTCTCCTGCTCCCAGTATAACGACATTCATGAGGACTCCTCCGCATGCTGTGTCAGTCCGAAGGATTTTATTTTTCGATGTAACTGACTGCGTTCCATGCCGATTTCTGCTGCTGTGCGGCTGATATTCCAGTCATGCCGGTTCAGGTGCTGGAGCAAAAATGAGCGTTCGAATGATTCACGGGCATCATGGAAACTGTCTGTATCAGGCTGCGTTGTATCCATGCTGTGTACGGCAATCGACTGGCTGGATGCGTGTTGCATGGAGGATTGATCCGGCGGCAGCATATTGGCAACGGTCATTTCCTCACCGGGCATCAGGATGTGACAGCGTTCGATATAGTTTCGCAGTTCACGCACATTGCCAGGCCATGCATAGGTTTTGAGCTTTGATATGACATCCTGATCAAAACGGATTGCATCTCCACCCAGTTCTCTGGCCTGTTCGTCGGCCAGGGATTCAACAAGCTGTTCCAGATCATCCAGTCTTTCCCTGAGCGATGGCAGGCGTATGGAGACAATGTTCAGACGGTAATAAAAATCTTCCCGGAGTTTTTCCTCCCGAAGTGCCAGATCCAGATCACGTGAACTGGCGGCAATCAGGCGTACATTGCAATCCGTCGGGGTAGGGTTGCCAAGACGCTGGACCGTACGATGCTGCAAGACCTGCAGAACCTTGGCCTGCGCTGCCAGATCCAGTTCGGTAACTTCGTCAAAAAACAGTACACCTTGATGTGCGGCTTCAAAGAGCCCTCGCTGGGCATGCAGAGCGCCTGTAAATGCACCTTTTTCATGGCCGAACAGTTCGGAATCCATGCGTCCAGCCGGTATACTGGCTGTATTCACCTCAATGAACGGGTATTCCCTGCGTTTTGAGGCGGTATGCAGCATTCGGGCTGCGACAGCCTTGCCTGTGCCGTGTTCTCCGAGAATCAATACGGGGGAATCAGACAGGGCAACGCGATTGATCAGGCTTATAGCTTCACGGATAATTTTACTGCTGCCAATCAGTTCCTGCTGGCTGCGGTGGGAAAGTTCCTGCCGTTTTAAATCGGAGTTTTCCTGTTCGAGGCGGCGTTTTTGTACGGCATTGCGTGCAAGGATCATGAGCCGGTCAAAGCTGACCGGTTTCTCGACAAAATCGAAAGCGCCCTGACGGGTGGCTCGGACTGCGGTATCAATGGTGGCATGACCACTCATCATAATCACCGGTAAATTGGCATCCATCTGATGCATGCGGCTCAGGGTTTCCAGCCCGTCAATGCCGGGCATCCATATATCAAGCAGGACACAGTCCACAGGTTGTTTGCGTAGGCGGGCGATTGCTTCTTCGCCTGAAGCGGCGCAGACCACCAGGTATTCCTCATCTTCAAACAGGCCTTGCAGGGAATCACGGATGGGTTGTTCATCATCCACAATCATGATGCGGGCAGTCATGAATCCTCCTTATGCGGCATGTGCCTGGGGAGCTTCAGGCAGAAGTGAGTCGGTTCGGTTCTCGATACCAGTTTCAATTCTCCATCATGATCTTCGGCAATGCGCCTGGCAATGGCCAGCCCAAGGCCCGAACCGTTCACTTTGGTCGAATAATAGGCTTCAAACAGTTTTGATGCAGTATCTTCGGATATGCCATCGCCATCATCTTCGACATGCCATGTTACGAACGCATCATCCAGCTGTGCATAGAGTCGAACAGTGCAGTTTTTATCATCACCGGTTGCTGCTATGGCGTTATCCATCAGGTTGATCAGCACCTGTTTGATCTGATCAGGGTCGCACTGACACGTCCCGTCGCCGGGTAAAATATCAACGCAGACGCGTTGATAACTGTGAAACAGTTCCCCCATATCCTGCAATAGTGTATTGACGGAGGTTTCGCGTATTTTGGGCTGAGGCATACGCGCCAATGTGGAAAAGTCGGCAATCAAACGCTGCAGCCGCTCGACCTGATCGATGATGGCTCTGGTGCAGACATCAAACACATCCGTGTTATCAACCTGGCTCCGGAAGCGCCGCTGCAATCGTTCAGTGGACAGCTTGATCGGTGTTAGCGGGTTTTTGATTTCATGTGCCAGCCGTTGCGCCACCTCAGCCCATGCTTTGGTACGTTCTGCTTCAGCCAGGTCGGAAATATCATCGATAACCAGCAGATAGCCCGAAAATTTTGTGCCACTGGCACTTAATCGTGCACCGCGTGCAAGCACATGCAATGTTTTGCTTTCAGGCAGAGCGATATCAAATTCACGTTGCAGTAATTCTTCTTTCTGCTGACGCAATGCATCATAAAACTCACCGATATCGCGCAGGTTGCCATGACTTACCTGCAGAATATCGGCGCTGGGTATCCAGTTGTTCGGCAGATGCAGGATATCGCGTACGGCCTGATTGAGCAGGCGCACACGACCATCGCCATCCACCAGAATGACACCGGAATGTAGATTGGCCAGTAACGATTCCAGTACGTATTGGCGCTGGCGACTGTTGTCCAGCGCCTGGGTTAAATCCTCTTGCGCCTGCTCAATCGCTGCGACATTTTGTTTCAGGCGGGTTGCCATTTTATTAAACGATCGAGCCAGCGATCCCAGTTCATCCTGCGGTGATTCGGAAATAACCACATCCAGATCGCCTTCGGTTACCCGGCGCAAGGCGCTGGCAAGGTCGCTGATAGGGGATGTAAGGCGGCGGGCAAATAACAGCGCTACCAACCCGGCCAAAAGCACAACAATCAGTGTGATAAACAGTATGGCATGCGTAAATGTTGCACTGATTTTTTGGCGGTTATGTTCAAGCTGTCGATAGTTGCGATAATCTTTTTCAACTGCACGCGCATTTTGAATCACGCCAGTTGGCAGCTGAATTTCCACGCGCAGCAGGCCAATCACCGATGTCGGGCCGATCAACGGCGCATATCCTACAGCGACTTCATTACCACTGCGCGTGACGAGTTCGGTGACCACACGCCCCAGATGCATTGATAACCGGGCAGTTTCGTTCAGGGAAGTCATTTGCAGCGCATTTAACTCGCCTGTTTGGGCAGCGCCGATTTGTCTTTCATTGATGTCGAACAGTTCAACCTTTTGCCAGCCTTCCATGCTACTGATTTCACCCAGATAGGTATTGATGGAATGATAATCCATATTGCCGTTCACAGCGGCAAGCAGGGCGGCATCACTTAGATAATCCAGCAGGTTGCGCTTCATGTTTTTTTCAACACGCTCATAAAACCCCTGGGCCAGATTCAGGGCCCGATCCAGCAAGGTGTCTACGCGTACATCGAACCAGACATCCATACCCCGGTCGACCATTTGGCTGGCCGCCATCTGGATGGCCATGGCAGGCACCAGCAGCATGGCGATCATGGCGATTACGAGTTTGGCTCTGAGTCGTGATCCGGGTCTGGGTTCGGTATGTTCGCGTAACAGTCGGATACCGTAGCGAACCAGGAGCAGGGACAAGGCCAGCATGATGGCAATATTGATCCATGGCAGGATGCCTGCCTCTTCATCTGGCGAAGGCCATAGCAATACTGCGACGGTTAACAGCATCAAGGCCATGAGTAATGGTATCAATCGCATGATGTTGATTCGCTTCACGGCAGGAAAAAGTCCTGTTGCAGGATAGCCGAAGCAGGCTCCCATACATTGACCCACCAGGCTGTGTTGATTTCACCGCTATAGATTCTGATGCTGACCGAGGCCTTGTACGCCGCGTCCGTTTTCAGAAGGCTTCGATCAAGCACCGGGAAATGCTCCAGGCCGGAAAGAAAACGGATTGCCTCCTTGATTTGGTAAACGCGCCGGGAAATGCCGCTGGATGTATCGGTCAACAGCCAGCTTCGGGTTAATAAATCCGGCTGGGCACGCCGAGTCACGGTGATGTCAGCAATGTCCTCGTTCAGCCAGTATTTGCGGATCTTTCCGATCTGAATGCGCCATTCCGTTGTTACGGCAATACCATCGTTCATGGCAAGCGAAAACGTATCTTCCGTAACCGTTATCTGAGCCGAGCAGTACAGCACTTTCTGATCCATTTCAATTTTCAGGCTGTTTGATTCGTCCGCATAGGCATTCGGGAGAGCAACAAGCAATATGCCTGTCAGCATCAGAGCCAGACTATTCCATTTGTATAATAAACGGCACATCACGCCGGAGTGTAGCAGTAGATGTGATGCAGTTCGATGACTAAAGTGGATTGGTGACGGGCGTTATGTCACTGCGTTTACAGGCCGGAACCGGCTGGCTGTTTCCCTGTTGCGGAGATATCATATCCGGATGGCTCATACCACAATACAATCCTCTGAATTTCAGCATGTCTATCAGGTGGTCGCATCTGATTTGAATCAATATGGCATGATGCATGGCGGCCGGCTGCTGACTCTGTGTGATGAGACAGGGTATGTCTCGGCCTGCAAGCATGCCAGGTGTGATTGCCTGACTCGGGCTGTTCATCAAGTGCAATTTTACCGGCCGATTCTGCAAGGTGATCATCTTTGTATTCGGGCTCGGGTCGGACTTGTCGGACACAGCAGCCTGTGGACTGTTGTAGAAGTGGTTTGTGGTGGGCAGCGTATGATGGACGGCGTGTTTGTGTTTGCTGCTATTGATGAGCAAAGGAATATCATCCGGAAGGTTTCTGCGATCAGGGCTGAGAGTAAAGAAGAAGAACTGCTTCAAATCCGGTTAAGGAGCATGCGGTCACAACTGGTGTGAACAATCACTGGCTTAAAAACGAGAAAGCCCCGGCAATTGCCGGGGCCACATGTCTGACGCAAAACACTAGGGAGGGGAGGGAGGAATGGCGCCAGACAGGGCGTACATTAGTCAGGACACCTGAGTAAAGGGTGAATCATGGGTTAAATGTTTTTCATGTTGCTGAAATGATGAGGCTTGTAAATTGGTGGATAAAAAGTGGACAATGGGTAAAGAAAAAGGGCCAAGCCGGTAAGCTTAACCCTTTCATGTTTGTTGCTATCTATAGCTTTTTGTTTTTGTCTGGCTGGGGGACAAGGATTCGAACCTTGATTGACGGAGTCAGAGTCCGCTGTCCTGCCGTTAGACGATCCCCCATTTCTGCGAGGCGCGCAACATAATGCGATTATGGTTGTCCGTCAAATCCTATTCTGTGCAACAGTTTATGTTACAGATTCGGGGGAAACTACTTTGGCTGTTGCAATGATGGCGCCGACGGTGCCAACCAGGCCGCCGCCAATCAGCAGTGGTAGCAGTAATATCCAGTTGCTCAAATCTACTTGCATAGTGGCAAGCCAGTCGCTGCTTCCAAACACAACAGGCCAGAGCAGCAGCCATGCTACAAAGCCCGCACCGGCTCCAAGCAGCATACCTTCCAGAATAAAAGGCATGCGGACGAACCACTCCTGAGCTCCCATCAAGCGCATCAGATGAATTTCGTCGGCGCGTGATAACAGTGTCATGCGCAGGGTATTGGAAATAATCAGCGCCATGGCCAGGGCAAGGATGGCAGATGCAAACCAGACCAGTAATCTGGCCTGGGATATCCAGTAATGGGCTTGGGCAAGATTGACCTCGTCTTCATTCACCTGAGCACTGAAACGGGATGCAATATCGCGAATATCAGTAAACAGAAATTCCTGTTTGCCATCCTGTAAGGATAACTCAAACGTCACGGGCAGGCGCTCTGTCAGTGATTGTTGATTGATGCCGGCATCGTGTAACCACTCCTGCATCCAGCGGGCGGCTTCTTCCGGAGATATTTTTCTGACAGCGGTGATTTGAGGGAGAGTTTCCAGTTTTTGTTTCAGTTCAGTGGCCTGATGTTTATCGGCAGAATCCAGATACACATGGATATGGATATCTTCTTGCCAGCTTCCAACCCATTGGCCGGCTGCCTGCATGCCCAGCCAGATTGCGCCGACAGCCCACAAAGCGATGCAGACTATCATCAGGGCAAGAATCTGATGGATACCGAATGGCGGCAAATGGAACCCGCCGGGAAGGCGGGGGTTGATTTTCTCGGGAATCAGCTCGGTGCGTTGACTCATATATCACCTCCGGCCAGTGAGCCATTGTGCAGTTGTATCACACGCCCCGGATGGGATTCCAGCAGATGCAGATCATGCGTGGCCATGATGACCGTTGTGCCCTGGCGGTTCAGATCCATGAGATAATCCAGAACCCGGCGCGCTGTATCCACATCCAGATTGCCGGTGGCTTCGTCAGCCAGAATAACAGCCGGATTGGCGGTCATGGCGCGGGCAATGGCTACCCGTTGCTGTTCGCCGCCGGACAGTGCTTCCGGATAGGACCACAGCCGATCGGCCAGGCCGACATAATCCAGCACCTTGCGGACGCGAGGAATCAGGCGTTCGGTTTTCCAGCCCTGTACACGCAGTGGCAGTGCCACATTTTCAAATACGGTGCGTGAAAATAACAGGCGGTGATCCTGAAAAATAATGCCGGTTCGTCGTCTGAGTTCACGTATTTTTGCTTCGCCGGCAGAACGCATATCAGTTTGCTGCACGGTCAGCGTGCCCGATGTCGGACGAATCCCGCCGTAAAACATACGCAACAGAGAAGATTTGCCGGCGCCGCTTTCTCCGATGAGATATACAAACTGACCCTGCGAAATATCCAGCGTCAGACCGGAAAGGGCTGTTTTTCCGGTTGGGTACCTGAGCATAAGCCGGTGCATTTGAATCATGGGGTGATCTGCTGACATGGATGCAAACGGTAACTTCAGTACATTGGTCTGTCACTGGCGGATAGTGTTCATTTGTCCGCAGGATTTAACTCCTGCTGACAAATGGTCGGCGTGTCTTCAACATGCGTGCATGCATATTGAATGTCCGCATTGCCAGGCAGGTTATGATATCGACAGTGCTGTTGAAGGTACTGTATTGATTTGTCATCAGTGCGGGTTTGAATTTTCACATTTCGATCAGTCCGATGGTGAGACGTGTCGATCAGAGCTGCCCCCGACTCGAAAAACGGTACGTATCTGGCCGTGGTTGATGGCCATTATGTTGCTGGCAGCTGGCAGTGGCTTCTGGTTACAGAAAGACTCATGGCTGGATAATCGCTGGTTTCGCAGCACCCTGATCAATCTGGGCATTGATATGCCATGGCGCAGCAAGGACTGGCTGATTCCAGACAAAAGCGTGCAGGCTGAATGGATTACCCGCAATGATGGCAGCAAGGTTTTGGTAATCAGGGCTGTGCTCAAGAACCTGTTGAGCAGTGATATGCCATTGCCCGGTATCAGGATAAACTTTTTTTCAGAAACGGAGCCGGGCAGACAGACTGGGACATCATTGTTTGAACTGGGGTTGCTGCCATCCGACAAACTTATGCGCCAGGTGCCATATCAGCGTCCGGCCACAGACAGGGTGCCGGTGCGCGGGATGGGAAAGCGGGCGTTCACGATACTGGTGGAATCGGTACCCGAGGGGACAGGTGGTTTTACGCTGATGCCGGTGTTCAACGCATCGGACCGGCCCGGATGATCAGACGCAGCTCTAGGAGTCTGTCTGACTTAGGACTGATATGGCTTCCCCTGTCAACGACGCATGCAGGTTAGCGTGCCAATGAAAGC
>JBHHTY010000032.1:0-14604 GCA_046753565.1 Mariprofundus sp. | reverse complement strand
CGCCAGAAAGGGCATACCGAGCTTTATCGCGGGGCGGAATACAATGTTGATTTCGTACCCAAGACCGAAATTTCGGTCGTCGTGTCTGCTGATCAGGTAGATTTGGTGGTCGATGCCATTGTTGAAGCTGCACGCTCCGGCAAGGTCGGTGATGGTAAAATTTTCGTATCCGAAGTAGAAAAAGTTGTTCGCATTCGCACCGGTGAAACCGATGCGGAAGCATTATAAGAGGGGAGAGGAACGAATGAAAAACATCATATCTAAAATCGGTTTGATGCTTCCTGCGGCGCTGCTCGCGCCGACACTGGCCATGGCCGAAGAAGCACCGACATTGAATTCGGGCGATACCGCCTGGATGATCACAGCGACGGCACTGGTATTGCTGATGACATTGCCGGGCCTGGCGCTGTTTTACGGCGGCATGGTTCGCAAAAAGAATGTATTGTCCATGTGCATGCAGACCATCGCCATTGCTTCGTTGATGAGCGTGTTGTGGGTAGTTTTGGGCTATTCACTGGCATTTGGTGAAGGCACAGCCTTTATCGGCGGTTTGGGTAAGGCATTCTTCTCAGGCGTAGGTTACGATTCCCTGTCCGGAACCATTCCGGAAACTGTATTTGCCACTTTCCAAATGACATTTGCCATTATTACTCCTGTATTGATTATCGGTGCATTTGCCGAACGTATGAAATTTTCCGCTGTGATGCTGTTTACCGGTATCTGGGTGCTGGCTGTTTACGCGCCGATTTGCCACTGGGTCTGGGGCGGCGGTCTGTTCGCTGATGATGGTGTGCTCGATTTCGCCGGTGGTACAGTGGTGCACATCAATGCCGGTGTTGCAGGTCTGGTATGTGCGCTGATGCTGGGTAAACGTACAGGTTATCCGAAAGAACCGATGATGCCGCACAATTTGGTACTGACCATGATCGGTACCGCCTTGCTGTGGGTTGGCTGGTTCGGTTTCAATGCCGGTTCAGAGTTGGCTGCAGACGGTACCGCAGGTATGGCTTTGCTGGTGACTCAGGTGGCGACTGCAATGGCTGTTCTGGCCTGGTGTGTGGCTGAAAAAGTGGTGTTCGGGAAAGCCAGCCTGTTGGGTGCATGTTCCGGTGCTGTTGCCGGTCTGGTTGCGATTACGCCGGCTTCCGGATTTGTCGGTCCGATTGGCGCGCTGGTGATTGGTGCGGTTGCCGGTGTTCTGTGTTTTTGCGCTGTTGCCTTCCTGAAGAAAGCTATGGGTTATGATGATTCGCTGGATGCGTTCGGTGTTCACGGTATCGGCGGCATTGTCGGTGCAATCCTGACCGGTGTGTTTGTTTCTTCTTCATTCGGTGGTGCCGGTCTGGCCGAAGGTGTGAGTATCGGAGGCCAGGTGATGGTTCAGTTGAAAGCCATTGGCGCTACCATCGCTTATTGCGGTGTCGTGACCTTCATTATTCTGAAGGTGATCGATATGGTGATTGGTCTGCGTGTGGATGAAGATGCCGAGCGCGAAGGTCTGGATATCACATCGCATGGCGAGCAGGTGCTGGGTTAATCAGGCACTGCGATAGAATTGTAGAAGATTGATAAAAACATATTCCCACCCGGTTCAGGAATACAATGTCTTCTACAAAGGAGCAGGGGGCGAAAAAAACGCTTCCTGCTTCATCATAAGATTGTCATCGTATTATTAAAAGCGCGAAGCAATTGTCTGGAGACCTGCCTTGACAGGCTTTGGGTCGTCATCAGGGTTGCAGCTTGTAGATGATATCTGTTCACGATCTGTGAATTTCCTGTGATACGAAGGAATTCAGGCATGGTTATCGTTTTTATCGGGCTTGTTCGCGGATCGGATGTTGATGGAAAAGAAAATACAAGGAGGGCGAAAGCAATGAAAATGATAACCGCAGTGATCAAGCCGTTTAAGGTGGATGATATCAAAGATGCTCTGCTGGAAATTGATGTTTCAGGCATGACGATTACCGAGGTCAGGGGTCATGGTCGACAGAAGGGCCATACCGAGCTGTATCGCGGGGCTGAGTACAATGTCGATTTTGTACCCAAAACAGAAATCAAGGTTGCCGTTTCCGATGATCGCGTGGATGAGGTCGTTGAAGCGATTCGTGCGGCGGCCTGTACCAATAAAATCGGTGATGGAAAGATTTTCGTGACATCGCTGGAGCGCGTGGTTCGTATCCGTACCGGCGAAGAAAACCAGGATGCACTGAGCTGACGATTTGAATATCAGGGAGATATAAGAATATGAATACATCAGGGTTTGATGTCTTTTTCCTTACCATGGGTGCGGCCATGGTGTTGGCCATGCATGCCGGCTTTGCATTCCTGGAAGTGGGAACGGTACGCAAGAAAAATCAGGTGAATGCGCTCGTGCGTGTGATTAGCGATTTCGGTTTTTCCACCGTGGCCTATTTCTTTGTCGGGTTTTCGGTGGCTTACGGAATCAACTTTTTTGCGCCGGTTTCTGAACTGAACGTGATTGACGGTGCCAGCAATGGTTATGAAATGGTGCATTTCTTCTTTTTGCTGACCTTCGCAGCGGCGATTCCGGCCATTATTTCCGGTGGAATCACCGAGCGGGTGAAATTCTGGCCGAATGCACTGGCGACGGTGTTGCTGGTAGCACTGATCTATCCGTTTTATGAAGGTTTGATCTGGGCCGGGAATTATGGTTATCAGGCCTGGCTGGAAGCCAGTTTCGGGGCTCAGTTCCATGATTTCGCCGGCTCCGTGGTGGTGCATGGCATGGGTGGTTTTCTGGCCCTTGGTGCGGTGGTGACGCTGGGTGCCCGTAAAGGGCGCTATAGCAAGGACGGTCGAACCATGGCTATTTTACCATCGAATATCCCGTTTCTGGCACTGGGGTCGTGGATTCTGTGTGTCGGATGGTTCGGATTCAATGTCATGAGTGCGGGTAATGCATCAAGCGCCTCAGGTTTGGTGGCCATCAATTCCCTGCTGGCCATGGTGGGTGGCTTGCTGGCTGCGCTGGTGACCGGTAAAAATGACCCTGGTTTTGTGCATAACGGCGCTCTGGCTGGTCTGGTTGCAATCTGTGCCGGTTCCGATCTGGTACACCCTGTCGGTGCACTGGTAGTCGGTGCTGTGGCCGGCACCGTATTCGTATTCGGATTTAAATTCATTCAGAATAAAATGAAAATTGATGATGTTCTGGGTGTGATTCCCTTGCATGGTATCTGCGGTGCATGGGGCGGTATTGCTGCGGGTATTTTCGGTACCACTGCCATGGGCGGCGCAGGTGGCGTGACATTTATGGCGCAACTGGCAGGTACGCTGACCGGTGTTGGTATTGCCATTGCCGGCGGATTTATTGTGTATGGATTTGTTAAATCCATGATTGGGATTCGTTTGTCCGAGGAGGATGAATTCAAGGGTGCCGATCTGGCTGTGCACAATATCAGTGCCAATCCGGAGGAGGATATGGCAGCCCATTAAATCTGATGATTGATGAAGCCGGCTCCGGAAACGGGGCTGGTTTTTGCCGATTGAAGCTGTGTTTTTTTGTTACAACGTGTGAGTTGACTCACAGTCGGGAGTGTTTTTTTTTCTGATCATAAGCGATGTTGCTGGTTCTGCTGTCAGTGCGTCAATCTGACACTGGTAAGTGTGTGCTGGATTGATGATCAAATAGACGTGATATGTTAACGATTGTTTCCGTTGCCTTCGCGTTGACCCATGGAGGGTATGATGGCCGATATCTATAGAAAATCATTGCAATGCATACAAGCTGTTGTTTTGGCTCTGTTGTTGATCCCGTTTATGTCTGTTCATGCGAATGCCGCTGTAGTCAGTGGCAGCTTTACTTATATCCAGGAATCTGGTGATGGCATGCTTCAGTATCATGTCGATGCGGTGGACTATCAGGGTGTTCCTGCCTGGCGTATCGCCTGGGAATGCAAACAGATCAAGGCCGAACATTTTATTCGCCGCAGTGACGGCGCTCCGTTATATGTGAAACGTATCAACCATTCCATGCAGCGCACCGTTGAAATTCAGTACAGCATGAATGACAAACAGCCAAATATCTATCGTAAGCAAAGCAAGGATGAATATCTGGAGCGTGAAATCTGGGACAAGGGACTGCGTGATATCGGTTCAATGCCCCAGCTGCTACAGGCATTCATTCCTTCAGATGCCGGCCGGGATATTACGTTTTCGGCCATCAATTATGATGATGGCAAGGTATATGAACTGGTCGCCACACAGACAGGTTTCCGGGATGTGATGGTTCAGGGTGAACAGGTGCACTGTGCCATTTATGATATCAAACTGGATTCATGGTTATCCACTTTTGTCGGCAAGACACGTTTGCTGATTCCACAGCATACACAGAGCAGTAATTTTGTTGCCTATACCGGCCCGAGTCTGGATGGTGGATCCCGGCCATGGTCATTGCGCCTGGTTGGCAAAGACAAGGTTGTGGCCATGCTGGAGAAAACAGCACTGACACAATAATCAGTCTTCATCGCTGCTTTTCGGTTTTTCCTGCAAACTCAGCAGGTATGCGGAAAATATCGGCCTGACAGGTAATCTCACAATACATGCGGATGCGTCCGATCACAGTCTGAATTTTATACGTGCCCCTGTCAGGCAAACACGTTAAATTATCGAAATGGCTTCTTCTGTCAGACATTTCTGCCTTTATGTGGTGTACCTGTGGCCATTAGCGCTGGTTTTTATGCTTGGTCAGGTTCTGATGCGACTCAATGGCAACGCTTTTGAGCTGGGGGTCACACCATCGTTATCCATAGTCGACATGGTTGTTTTTATCATGTTTTTCGGTGGTGCAGCCTGGTGGGTTTTTACACCCTTAAGGCAATGGCTGGATCAAGCTTCCGGTTCTGATTATCGCCATGGATTGATTGAAACACTGATGGCCGATTTTCCATGGCGGGCATTGAAGTTCTATCTGGTTGCCGGCTGGGCCTTTGCCGCTTATCTGGTGATTGTGATTTCCCTGATTGCTGTGACCGGTGAACATCCCTTCACATGGCGCATGTTTATTGCTCTGTTTCTGAATTTCTGTTTTGGCGCCGGTGTGCTTGCTCCGGCACTGGCGGTGGCTGTTTCTATTGTCTATTCCACACGCCTGCGGTTGAAGCTGGCTCGGCACGGCTGTTTTGTCAGTTTGTTGAATGACAGGCATTCGGATAAGCATATTACCTCATCGGAACATCGCCCCTGGCTGGTATTCATGGTGACAGGCCTGTTTCCGGTGCTGATCCTGTCGCTGTATGTCTGGCTGGCGCTGGCGAGTAATGACCTTGAACAACAGTTTATTTTTTCCCAGGCATTTGTGTTGCTGGTAATGAGCGTGACCGGTAGCATGATTCTTGTCCTGAGCATTACCGGAACCTTGAAAAAGGTGACGGTAACGCTGAAAAAAGGCCTGCAGGATATGGCTGACGGGTATTTCAAGGGTTATGTGCCGGTATTGATCGATGATGATCTGGGTGAACTGGCGAGAGGGCTGAATACAGCCATGCGGGGCTTGCAGGAACGGGAGGACCTGAAGGATTCACTATCCCTGGCGGCCGAGATCCAGCAGGGATTGCTGCCGACCTACGAACCGATGATTCCTTCTTATCATCTGAAGGGATTCCAGCAGACATGCTATTCGGTCGGTGGTGATTATTACGATTATATTGTGCAGGAGGATGGTCAGGTCTGGCTGGTTATTGCCGATGTTTCAGGCAAGGGTTATCCGGCTGCACTGACCATGGCTAATTTGCAGGCCATGCTACGCGGGCTGACTACATTGAGCTGGCCGATTGAGGATGCCGCCAGTTATCTCAATGAGGCATTGTGCGATACCTTGGCGGCAGGACGATTTGTGACCCTGTTTATGGCCAAATTGCAGCCGGATTCCCATTCACTGGTTTGGGTGAATGCCGGCCATGTACCGCCGTTGATGCTTGGCACGGAGGAAATCAGCCGACTGGAAGCATTTGCACCGCCATTGGGATTGATCAAGGGCATGCAGTATGAGGCCGTTTGCACCGATTTCCATGCCGGTGATTTGTTTGTCGCTTATACTGACGGGGTGACGGAAACATCGAATGATCAGGGCAAGGAAATGTACGGTGAGGCCCGTTTTTCCCGCTGGTTGCGTGAGTATGGCAATCAGCCGGTGTCCTCGTTGCCCGAGGCTCTGCTTGATGAACTGAACCGTTTTGGCCGCAATGACCATGATGATGATTTAACACTATTATGTGTCAGAAGGGAGAAATGATGACTGAATACAGAATCGAACATGACTCCATGGGAGAGATGCAGGTGCCGGCGGATGCGATGTATGGCGCATCCACGGCCCGTGCTGTGGAAAATTTCCCGGTTTCGAATTTGCGATTCCCGCGCGAATTTATCCGGGCGTTGGCGCGTATCAAACTTGCTGCATCCACCGTGAATCAGGATCTGGGTAAACTGGAAAAGTCGAAGTCCCAACTGATTGGCAAGGCGGCACAGGAAGTTGCCGATGGTGACTGGGACAGTCAATTTGTGCTCGATATTTTTCAAACCGGTTCCGGCACCTCCACCAATATGAATGCCAACGAGGTCATTGCCCACCGTTGCGCACAGATTGATGAGAACGAAACGATACATCCGAATGATGATGTGAATATGGGCCAGTCATCGAACGATGTGATTCCGACTGCGATGCATCTGGCGGCGGCGGATTTGCTGGTTCATACATTGATTCCGGCAGTCAGACATTTGCATGCAGTGCTGCTGGCCAGGGCGGCAGAAACCGGTGATGCGGTCAAAATCGGGCGCACGCATCTGATGGATGCAACACCGGTAACGCTGGGCCAGGAAATTTCAGGCTGGGCGCGCCAGCTGGAACTCGGTATCGAGCGACTGGAATCTGCGCTTCCGCGCATTAGCGAACTGGCACAGGGTGGCACCGCAGTTGGTACAGGCATCAATACCCATCCGGAATTTGGCAGGCGTATGGCAGAGGAATTGTCCGGTATCTACGGCATTCAGTTCCATGAGGCGCAAAACCATTTTGAGGCACAGGCTGCGCAGGACTCTGCCGTGGAATTGTCCGGACAGCTGAAAACACTGGCTGTTTCGTTGCTGAAAATTGCCAGCGATGTGCGTATCCTGAATATGGGTCCGCGCTGTGGACTCGGTGAAATCAGTGTGCCGGCCGTGCAGCCGGGCTCGTCGATCATGCCCGGCAAGGTCAATCCTGTAATTGCTGAATCCATGGCCCAGGTCTGCGCGCAGGTGATCGGCAATGATGCCGCGATTACGTATGGTGGTGCTTCCGGATTGCTTGATCTGAACGTGATGCTGCCGGTCATGGCGCATAATCTGCTGGAATCGGAACGGTTGCTGGCATCGGCCTGCCGCATGTTTGCCGATAAATGTATGGCGGGGCTGGAGGCCAACCGCGAACGTTGTGCTGAACAGATTGAGTGGAGCATGAGCATGGTGACCTCGTTGGCGCCTGTGATCGGTTATGATCGCGCCTCGCAGATTGCCAAGCAGGCTGTCGCCGAGGGGAAAACCGTTCGACAGATTTGTGAAGAGATGCATGTGTTGCCAGCGGCTGAACTGGAAACGCTGCTTGATCCCAAATCGATGCTGACGCCGCAAGAGTAGGGGCATAGATATTTTCTGTACCTTGTTTGGTTCCTGTTAAAAGCACAGTGATACCATCTGGAAACCGGCGAACGCTTCCGGCACACTGCCGCCATGCTTGAAATTCGTGATCTGTCATTATCGGTTTCCATTGAGGGGGAGCGGGTCGAAGCTGTTTCGGAGGTATCCTTGCAGCTTGAGGCCGGGCGTGTGCTGGGACTGGTGGGCGAATCCGGTTGCGGAAAATCATTGACTGCGCAGGCCATCCTTCGTCTGGGTGAGCATCAGGGTGTTGAAAAAAGCGGTGGCGACATTCTGCTCGATGGCAGCAGTCTGTTTGATGTGGACGATGAATCATTGCGTCGCATTCGCGGTGGCCGGATTTCCATGGTGTTTCAGGAGCCGATGACAGCGTTGAATCCGGTTTTTTCTATTGGCAGCCAGATTACCGAAGTGATCCGTTTGCACCTGGATATGGACAAACTGCAGGCCCATGGCCGGGCTGTTCAATTGTTGCGCGATGTCGGCATGCAGGATGCCGAACAGATTCTGAAACAGTATCCGGATGCTCTGTCCGGGGGGATGCGCCAGCGTGTGCTGATTGCCATGGCGATGGCCGCTGATCCGGATTATATCATTGCCGATGAGCCGACAACGGCACTCGATGTGTCGGTACAGAAACGCATTATCTCACTGCTGTTGAATTTGCAGAAGCAACGTAATCTGGGCCTGTTACTCGTTACGCATGATTTCGGCCTGGTAGCCGAAATGTGTGATGATGTGGCTGTGATGTATGCTGGGCAAATTGTTGAGGCAGGCAAAGTTGCCGATATATTCGATCACCCCGCTCACCCCTATACCCGTGCATTGATGGGTTGCAGGCCGGAAGTTTCCGAGCCGGGAACATCATTAACCGTGATTTCGGGACAGGTGCCACCGCCCGGTCAATGGCCGCAAGGCTGTCATTTTGCCGATCGATGCACGCTGGTTCGTCAGAATTGTATGGAAAAGCAGGTGGATGCTGCGGCCTGGCAGCAGGGTGAACACCTTGCACGCTGTCTGCATGTTGATCTTCCGATTGACGAATTCGCTGATGGGAAAGGCAAGGATCATCAGGCATGAGTGTGCTGGCAGTAGAAAATATCAGTAAAACATTTTCCGCCGGTGGCATGTTTCGGGCCATCGGCAAGGGAAAGCGGGCTGTGGATCTGGTGTCGTTCTGTCTGGAGGCAGGGGAAACACTGGCCATTGTGGGAGAATCCGGCAGTGGAAAATCAACCACGGCACGGCTGGCCATGCGTTTACTGGAGCCTGATTGCGGCTGCATTGAATGGAACGGTGTTGATGTGACATCGTTGGGTGGCAGAGAGCTGCGCCAGCGCAGGAATCATATCCAGATGGTGTTTCAGGATCCGTTTGCCAGTCTGAATCCGCGCATGAAAATCTGGGAAACGGTGGCCGAAGGCCTGCGTGTTCATCGGTCGGATTTATCCAAGAATCAGCGGCGGGATCTGGTAGCGGAAACATTGCATTTATGCGGTCTGGATGCATCGGGTATGGACCGTTATCCGCACCAGTTCTCCGGTGGACAGAGACAACGGGTCGGTATTGCCCGTGCCCTGATGGTTGAGCCTGCCGTACTGGTACTGGACGAGCCGGTATCGGCTCTGGATGTATCCGTACAGGCTCAGATTCTCAATCTGTTGAAAGATATTCAGCAAACGAAGGGACTGGCCTATTTGTTTATTTCGCATGATCTGTCGGTGATTTCCCATATTGCCGATCGTATTGCCGTCATGTTTGACGGGAGAATTGTTGAGCAGGGCAGTGCGGCGAAGGTATTTGAACAGCCGCATCATCCCTATACCCGTGCATTGCTTGATGCCCGGCCCATTTCGCATCCATCGCAAAGACAGCACGGAGAAATCGATAGCCATGATGATAAAACCGGTGAAGGTATGGCTGAAAGCGGTTGCGCCTACCAGCCAAGATGCCCCTGTGCCTCACCCGACTGTACCGTATTTGATGGCCGATTGAACAGCCAGGGCTTTGCCTGTCTGCATCCGCTGACAGAAAATAAATGACGGGATTGGCCGAACGGGTTCGGCAGGATTTTTGCGAGGATTCTCCTCTCGCGGCCAGTTTGCCGGGATACTCGCGCCGGGATGAACAAATTGATCTGGCCGGAGAAGTTGCCGGAGCGTTTGAAAATGGCTCCATCCTGTTGGCTGAAGCTGAAACCGGTACGGGAAAAACACTTGCCTATCTGATTCCGGCCCTGCGCTCCGATGGCAAGATCCTTGTTTCCACCCATACGCGGGCATTGCAGGATCAGCTGGTGCACCGTGATCTGCCTGCTGTGCAGCAGGCGCTTGGCGCAGCCCGGCGCGTGGCACTGCTGAAAGGGCGCTCCAATTATCTCTGTCCGCAACGTTTGAAATTATTTGTTTCCAGTCCCCAACTGGAAATGTGGGCGCAGAAATCGATGCTGAAAGTGCTGGACTGGTCGCATCAGACCGTGGACGGTGATCTTTCAGGCCTGCCATTTGATGTGTTTGCAAAAGGCATAGGCCCTATGGTGACGGCAACAGCCGATCAGTGCCTGGGTTCGAAATGTGGCGATTTTGAGCGTTGTCCGTTGATGAAAGCGCGCCAGAAAGCACAGGCGGCTGATATTGTCGTAACCAATCACAGCCTGTTGTTGGCCGATGCCGTGCTCAAGGCGGGTGAATTCGGCGAATTGTTGCCGGATTTCGATGCCTATGTGCTGGATGAAGCGCATTCCCTGCCGGATCTGGCCTGCCAGCATTTCGGTGTACAACTGACGCGCATGAAACTGATCCAGTGGCTCAATGATATGCAGGCACAGCTTGATGGCATGGGTGATGAACCTGCCCTGAAACAGGATGTAACTACATGTGGAAAAACAGTGCTGGATGCATGGCTGGTCCCCGGACTGGAAGATTTGCAGCAGGCATGGAGCGAGATGTGCAAACTGGCTGGGTCAAGACGCGATCGCAATGAGGATTTGGCGAAACTGGCTGATCGGGCCGAACAGATTGCATCCGATATCGACATGGTTCGGGAACCGCAACAGGGATTCGTGGGCTGGCATGACGGTGAAGGCGAATATCTGAAATATACGGTGGCACCGGTTGAAACCGGGCCGGTATTGCACAGTCACTTGTGGCAACGACCGGCTTCATTCGTATTGATGTCGGCTACGCTGCGGGTATCCGGTCGTTTTGATTATGCCAGAGCAAGACTGGGTTTGCAGGATGCGGATGAGGTGTTCCATGCTTCTCCCTTTGATTATGGCAAACAGGCGATGATTTATCTGCCGCGCCATATGCCCAGTCCGTTTTCCGAACAGGGCATCCAGGCCATGACTGATGAGATGGAAACATTGATCAGGGCTTCGCACGGACGTGCATTTGTGCTGTTCACATCGTGGAACATGCTCAAACAGGTGGGGCCGGAACTGGCACAACGGCTGCCATGGAATGTGCTGATTCAGGGTGAGAGTGGCAGCCGTGATGCCATTCTTGATGCATTTCGTGCCGATACCCATTCCATCCTGTGCGGGACACGCAGTTTTTGGGAAGGGGTGGATGTGCCGGGTGAGGCTTTGAGTCTGGTGATTATCGATAAAATGCCGTTTACTCCGCCCAATGATCCGTTGTTGAAAGCACGCATCCAGAAATGCGAGGAGAAGGGCGGCCATGGTTTCCGTGATATCCAGTTGCCGGAGGCGATAGCCGTACTTCGTCAGGGTACAGGGCGTTTGATCCGTTCCATGCATGACCGGGGTGTGATGGCACTTCTGGATTCCCGTTTGTATCACAAGGCCTATGGCCGGGAAGTGGTACACAACCTTCCACCGGCTCCGATCCGGGATGATCTGGCCGAAGTCCGCTGGTTTTTTGAGTAGCAAGCCCCATCAAGCCCCAACAAGCCATGGGTGTGGCTTGATGGGGCGCGATAGTTCAAAATAACCAAGCCATGGGTGTGGCTTGATGGGGCGCGATAGTCCTGACTTGATCTTTCTGCGAGGCTGGCAATAGTTGCCGTATGAAATATAGCTTGCAGGAATTGCCTTTCCGTCTGCGCTTCGCTTTGGCTGCTCTGGCAATGCTCGGTGCGATGTGGGCAGCAGTTGATCTCCATCAGCACGGGGACGGTTTTCACGCACCTGCCCAATGTCTGATCTGCTCACTGGAAGAGTCTGTAACCAGTGGTCTGGTGCCACAGGCTGAAGTCCAGCCTGTTCCTCAGCTGATAAACTTTGAAATTGTTGTTTGGAAAACATGGCCTGTTCTATCGATCTGCTTGCGCACCGTTTCTATCCGCGCCCCCCCATTCGCCTGATATTTTAACAATCTGACAACCAATCGGTAAAACATAGGCATGGGTTATTTACTCATGCTGCGCTTATGGAGGAATCATGAAGGCACGAAAACTGGCCTGGCTACTGCCATGCCTGCTGCTGGCAATACCTGCCCATGCAGCAGAAAACGATGAAATTAAAGCATTAAAATCACAAATCAGGTTGCTCATGCAGCGCGTGGAAGCACTTGAACAGAAACAAAGAATGCTTGATTCAAGCACTGTAACCACCAAGGTCACAAAGCAGCCGTCCACTCCGGCATTGCCTGTTGCATCAACTGCATCAACACCAAGCCCGGCACCGATGGCAGCTGCAACCACAGCAGAAAATACAGGCAATCCATCCATTTCTGTAATTGGGACTTTCACCGGTTCATCCCTGCGTGGCGGCAACGGCGTTCATAAGAACAGTTTCCTGCCCTTATCCGAGGGCGAATTTGTCTTTGGCGCGGCAGTGGATGCCCATACCCGTCTGGATGTCACCGTTACTGCCGCCAATGGCGGCATGGCTGTTGAGGAGGGTTATTTGACGGCCAGGCTGCCGGAAGGTTTCCGTTTGAGGGCTGGTCGCAAGTTCATCCCGTTGGGGCGTGCCAACGAGGTGCATCCGCATGCGCTGGTCTATGCTGATACGCCCAACGGGCTGGTTAATTTGTTCGGGCCTGAAAAACTGGTTGGTGAAGGGGTGTTTATCGATCATCCGATCTACCTTGGTGATTCGGCGCATTCGCTATTGTTCGGTTTTTTCCAGAATGCCAATGATGTGGCATTTGATCCGACAGGGAAGAATCGATTTGGAGGTATGGCGCGCTGGACAGGCATGTGGGATCTTGATGATACCACCACGCTGGAACTTGGCGGCACCTATATCAGTGGACGTAATGGCATTGCAGGCAGCAGCCGTAGCAATATTCTTGGTGCTCATCTGGCATTGAAAAACAGCAGGTTTGATCATAGCGGCTGGTCGTTGCAGGCTGAATGGAACCGGAATCGTATCAATAAAGCTATCGGGCACAGTATTACTGACGGCGCATATCTGCTCGGTGAATACGATATCAATCGCAACTGGCTCGCTTTTGCACGTTACGACTTCAGTCGTATCAGTGGCGGAATGGGACATGAAGATGCCTACAGTGCAGGCATCGGCTGGAAGCTCAGTGAATTCCAGAGCATTACCCTGCAGTACAAACATACCCGCCATACATTGGCACAGACAGCGGCTAATCTCGGTATCGGCCCTGGACAAAAGGCCAATGAAGCATTCTTTCGATGGGTTGTGGCGATTGGCCCACACCGTCCTCATAGCTATTAAGGAGAAACCCTGTGAAACAGATACAAAAAGTATTGATATTAACTATCGTTCTTATGCTCGGACAAGCAACAGCCTGTGCCGGCGGTTTGCGCATTGTCACCAGCCTGCCAGCGCTGGGGCAAATCGCCCAGGGCGTTGCGGGTGAATTCGCTGAAGTAAAGGTGTTGGCGCATGTCGGTCAGGATCCGCATTTTGTCCCCCCGAAACCGACATTGGCACGTCATCTTGCGCGTGCTGACCTGTTGATTGCTGCGGGTCTTGGTCTGGAAATAGGTTGGCTGCCGCCATTGGTCGATGCTTCACGCAATGATACCATTCGCCCCGGTAGCAAAGGCTATCTGGATGGCAGGTCTGTGCTCGCTGAAGTGCTTGGTAAACCGCAGGGGAAAATCACCCGGGAGCTGGGCGATATTCATCCGGAAGGCAATCCACACTGGTGGATGGATCCGCTCAACGGGGTACGGTTAGCACAGGTGATTGCTGAACGTTTATCGCGACTTGATCCGGCTCATGCCGATGCTTATCGCCAGCGTGCTACAAATTTTGCCGGGGAAATCAGTGCACACATGCATGACTGGCAGACATCATTCCAGGCGATGAGTCCATTGGTTGCTTATCACGATTCCTATCTCTACCTGACTCAACGTTTTGCGCTGCATGTCAGCGGTTTTGTAGAGCCGAAACCGGGTATCGAACCTTCTACTTCACATCTGGATGCCCTGGTGGATCACATTCAGCAGGCGCATATTCAAGGGGTATGGCTGGAACCTTACCATGATGGTTCCATTGCCAGAAAGTTATGTGAAGTTGCTCAAACCCCCTGCCGGATCATGCCGGATGCTGTCAAAGGCAAAGGTTTTGCTGCCTATATCCGGATGTTTGATCTGCTTGCGGTTGGCGGGGAATAGCCATGTTTTTGCTGACCAGTTTGATCGCCTGCCTGATTCTTGCGGTGGTGATGCCTTTCCTGGGGCGTCGCGTGCTGGAACGGCGTATTGTGTTTGTTGATCTGGCACTGGCACAGTTTGCCGCAACCGGTTATGCCATTGGTCTGGCTACGGATACTTCCGGTCCGCTCTGGGCGGGCGGTATCACGGTGCTGGCCGTATTTTGTTTTGCTGCATTGCCTTATGCATCCAGACTACCAAAAGAAGCGGTGATGGGAGCCATGTATGCCGTGGCTGCAGCAGCCGGCATGGTGATTTTAACGCAATTACCGCGTGCCGAAGGGCATATGACAGATTTGATGTTTGGTTCCCTGCTGGGGGCAAGCTGGCCTGATCTTGTGGCGCTGG